>JABJAN010000109.1 GCA_018666135.1 Alphaproteobacteria bacterium
AGCAATAATAATGGCGGCTTTTTTAATCTATCTGATTGCAAATGAGCATGTGCTAAAATAAAGCTGATAAGTAGCGCTTTTTGCTCTCCTGTTGAGGCTTCTTCTGCAAATTGGTTTTTTTGAATGTGCGTTACCCTTATATCAGATGCGTGTGGACCCATCATTGAGGGATCGCCTGCCTCGCGATTTTGTTTGGCATTTTGCCTAATTTTATCTTCAAGTTCCAGCGCTGGCGTGGTTGCCAAAAGGTCTGAGCCACCCCCTGTCAGGCGCGCTGAAAATTTTGGAAATTCGGTAATCATATGATGCATGGTGCGGTTCAGATCTTCAATCAAGGCATGCCGTGTTGCCATAATAGCGACCCCTGTTTCAGCTAACAGATTTTCATTTATATTAAACCATGCTGAATCGTTAATCTCATCAGACAACATCCTATTTCGCTCTCGATAATATTTATCAAATCGAGATAATCTGCCAGAATGAGCTGGGTCAAAGGCAATTGCCAACCTATCAATAAACCTACGTCTTGCTGATGGGCTATCTAAGAACAAACCATCCATTTGCGGCGTTAGCCAAGATACTGCACAAATTTGAGCTAGCATTGCTTGTGATTCTGTTTGCTGATTAATTTTTACTATTCTTTGCTTGCCTTCCTCAAGAATGCCAGTGCCAATTTGCCAGTCGCTAGAATGTACCTTCATCCTAGCTGAAAGAGCCCAAATTTTTGATGACACCTGATTATTCGCTGGATATTTACAGCTTATCTCTTCTTTATTTGCACGCCGCAATCCACGACCAGGGGCAAGTAAAGAGATAGCCTCCAATAAATTTGTTTTTCCAGTTCCATTTTTTCCAACCAGAACAACAGGTGTTTTATTTATATCAAAATCTAATTCTTGATAATTACGAAAATTTGATAGACGAATATGGCAAAGCCAATGGCTAATTTCGGTATTAGTCCCTTTTGACACAGAAAGCGTTTGAGAACGCAAAGTGGAAGTTAAAGCCATTGAACTGTTTACTAAACTCGCATCGGCATAAGAACAAAAATATTGGCATCATCTTCTGGATCGCGAAGCAGACTTGGTGAACCTGAATCAGCTAATTCAATAGCTATTGTCTGCCCTTGTATCTGAGTTAGAATATCCATTAAATATTTTGCGTTGAAGCCAATATCTATCGCATCCCCATCATAGTCTATTTCCACCATTTCAGTAGCACTTGAAGCATCAGGATTAGATGCTGACAATACTAATTGCCCCGAGCTGATATTAAGTTTTATAGCTCGCGATTTATCAGAAGCAATAGTTGAAACGCGGTCTGCTGCTGCGCTTAACAGGCTTACATCAATTGACGCTATTTTATCATTACCTGCTGGTATAACTCTTTTATAATCTGGAAAGGAGCCATCTATTAATTTTGTTGTAAGCCTTACATCTCCGACTATAAACTCAGCGCGTGTTTCAGATAACCTAATATCTATTTCTTGTGGTTCGTCATCCAAAAGTTTTCTTAGCTCAGTGACTGCCTTACGAGGCACAATAACTGGCGGCATAATTTCCGAGCCAGCTGGCGCTTTCATTTGAGACAAGGCAAGCCGATGACCATCTGTCGCAACTGCTGTTAAATTAGTTGTATCTGCAAAATGCAGATAAATGCCATTTAGATAATATCTTGTTTCTTCTGTCGATATCGCAAATTTAGTAGTATCAATTAAATTTCTCAAATCAGGCGTAGTTAGCGAAAACCTAACAGGCAAATCAGAGCTATTAATCGCCGGAAAATCTTCAACAGGTAATGTAGGTAATTTAAAGCTCGATCTGCCAGCGCTTATTTGCGCATGACCATCTGCTACCTGAATCTGAACTTCTGCTCCATCTGGTAATTTTTTTACTATCTCAAAAAGCAAGTGAGCTGGTATTGTTGTTGCCCCTTCGCTTGATATCGAACATGGTGTTGTTGTAACAATATCCATATCCATGTCAGTTGCTGTAAATGATAGTTTACCCGATGCTGCGCGCAAAACAACATTGGATAAAATAGGAACTGTATTTCGACGCTCAACTACTGAATTAATGTGACCAAGCGGACGCAACAAGTTCATCCGATCTATCGCTATTTTCATTTCTACCTCCACCAAAAAAAACGGTGATTTTCTCTATTTTGACATACAAAATGTTGTATGCCAATCCCTTTATATAACAAGATGTCGTTAATTTTATAAAGCTAGATGAAGGTTTTTAATTATCTGAAAGTAAGGAGCGCAACAACTCTACATCATCACTAAATTCACTATCATGGGTTATTAGCTCTTCTACTTTTTTTACAGCATGCATGATAGTGGTATGATCCCGACCGCCAAATTTTCTTCCTATCTCAGGATAAGAGGATGTAGTTAGGTTTTTGGCTAAATACATAGCAATTTGACGAGGTCTTGCAATTGATCTTGCGCGTCTGGCAGAAAACATATCAGAGATTCTTATAGAAAAATGCTTAGATACCTGTTTTTGAATATCATCAATTGTGACCCTGCGGCTTGACGCTCTAATTAAATCAGCCAATGTTTCGCGAGCCATTTCCACTGTAATGCTTCGCCCTACAAGACTTGCATGAGCTGCAATGCGGTTAAAAGCTCCTTCTAATTCACGAATATTACTAGTTATTTTATGGGCAAGAAATTCCAGCACAGCATCAGGGACATTTACAGAAACCGATTCGCGCTTAGAAATAAGAATGCTATATCTTAGCTCATAAGTAGTTGCATGAATATCTGCTACCATGCCCCATCCTAGCCTACTTCTGAGTCGCTCTTCCATACCTGATAAATCTGTAGGAGATTTATCAGCTGATAATATCACCTGCTTACCTTCATCTACTAATGCATTAAAGGTATGAAAAAATTCTTCTTGAGTGGAATCTTTGCCAGAAATAAACTGCACATCATCAATCATCAACACATCTACTGAACGGAATTGCTCTTTAAATGCCATTGTATCTCGGTGTCTTAATGCTTGTATAAAACGATACATAAATTTCTCAGCAGACAGATACATAACCTTACGTTCGGGCTGACGTGCATTAATTTCCCATGCAATAGCATGCATCAGATGTGTTTTACCAAGTCCTACGCCGCTATACAGAAATAAGGGGTTAAAAGCAGCAGTTGCACTCTCGACTACGCGGCTGGCTGCGGCAAATGCTAATTGGTTGGGTTTATCTACAATGAAATTTGCAAATGTAAAACGGGCATCTAACCCATGCGTAGAAGATATAGCGCTGGTTTGTTTGCCAGCTTCTTGCATTTTTGTGATTCGAGGTGCATCAGCAACAGATGTGATCGGCATATCCAGCGCCAGCGATTTTTCTGTCCATTCAATCTCAAAACCAGTTACTGGAAGCGACTGGCTCTTTGCTATGAGGCGTAATTTGTCAGAGTAATGTGATTTTACTCTGTCCCTAACTAATTTACTTGTTGTTGTAAGCTCGATTATATCATTTTCTAAGCCAGAAAAATGCAGCGGCTTAATCCAGTTTCGCCAGGCAGTATCGCCAATATCCTGGCGAATTTGACTTTCTATTTTGACCCATAATTGCTCAGCAACAATCGAAGAACATATTTGCGTATTATCACTATTATCTTCACTAGTTGCTTGTCTGGCTAACTTAGAAAATCCATCTTTGTAATTAAAGTCGTTTTTCAAAGGTTATTCCTGACCAACAATTTGAGATTTCAAGATAGGTGAATGCCCATCATTATATCCGTTAAGGATACTCATTTTACAAACATATGATCAAGCTAGAATCTGACTCTGAAAGACAAATATATTTTTTTAATTCGCAAGAAACGTCTTGACATACATTTGCCCCATTTTTTAATAATTATGGTTTTTTTCGAAGATTCAAGCTGTTAGAAATTCGAATCAGTTTTAATTCAAATATGACCTCATAAAAAAAGAGGGCTTTCGCCCTCTCAAAAAAAATTATGTTTATAATGACTCTAAACTGGCAAATAATTATGCCGCATTCACCGATATCTTTTTCACGCTTGCTGCGAGTCGGGACATTTTTCTAGAAGCTGTATTTTTGTGAAGAACACCCTTACTGACACCGCGCATAATTTCAGGCTGGGCTTCTTTTAAAGCCTGATTAGCTGCTGGTGCGTCTCCAGATCCGATAGCTGATTCGACCTTCTTAATAAAGGTACGGATTCTGCTTACACGCGATTTATTTATTTCCGCTCTGGCTTGGTTTCTGCGTATTCTTTTTTTCGATGACTTATGATTCGCCATTGGATACCTTTCACGCCGACATAATTTGAGATTGGTGTATAAGGCTGAACACAGGGCTAAGTCAAGCCAAAAATACCGTTTTTTGGCTGATTATAGGGAGTTACTGTATCGTGACAGGGGTTATACTTAATCGCCAGATCACTTGTTCGGATTTATTTGAGGATACTAATTTAAAAATCTCTCTACCCCGGGTAAATCCAGCTTCTGACAACACCCATCCAAGCTGCGGCATAATATCTTGATAAAAAGCATTTATAGCTTGTCTATCCTCGCTAGAGGAAACAAATAACATAATTACTCTTCCTGATGGAGAATCGAAGCTGAAACTAAATTCAGGCTCAATCTCCATAGTCACCATCACAGGAATTTCTTCAATAAATTTAATAGATTCTGCTTGCTCAGAAAGCGCTAGCTTCGACCAACTCACACAGATAAGCAATGCAAATGATAGCATCACAAAATGAGGGTAAAAATTCATTTTTAAATTTGATAAAGCCTTCGATATAACAATCATATCCATAATTCCTATTCAAGATGCCTATTTATAACTCTAATCAACGTTGACAAATGCCACAATAAAAACTTGTGCGACCTGATTGTTTTAGCACTCGAATCGCTGCGCTACAATTAGGGCATGATTCTCCACCCCTACCATACATCTGCAAGGATTGCACAAAATATCCAATTTCACCCCCTGGCTGAATATGGTCACGCAGACTAGTCCCCCCAGCTTCGATCGCTTTTTTAAGAATCACCTGAATGGCTGGAACCAATCTTTCAGCACGTTTTCCTTTTATTGTTTTTGCTTGTCTTTTAGGGGATATTCCTGCCTTAAACAAAGCTTCAGATGCGTATATATTGCCAATCCCAGCCACCTTAGTCTGATCTAAAAGAAATGACTTAATGGAACAGGTTTTATGTTCTACCTTTTTTGATAGATACTCTGGTGTAAATTCCTCTGAAAGAGGCTCAGGTCCTAGAATCTTTAATAATCGGTGGGAAGTAATGTCAGAATTTGCAAATAAATCTATATAGCCAAATCTTCTAGGATCAGAAAATACCAGCCATCCATTTCCCTCAAAACCAATCGCGAAATGGTCATGCTTTTGCAAATTAGGGCGATTTGGATAAATTCTAATAGAACCAGACATACCAAGATGTAATAGAAGAGTTTGCTCATCTCCAATGGGAATTAATATATATTTTCCACGCCTGTATGGGGCATGGCAAATTGCCTTACTAAGTTGACTCTCAAGACAGACAGGTAGTGCCCAGCGCAAGTCTTTTCTGCCAACAAATACGTGCGTAATTTGATTACCTGTTATTAGCGGTCCAATAGCTCGCTTGACTGTTTCTACCTCTGGTAATTCTGGCAATCTTCAGTTTCCCCTTTTACCGTTATCCTGCTATAACAACATCAGATGATATGTTATCTCTTATAAAGATAATTACCATCACATTATAATATAACTCAATCTATGATTCTTTTCAGGACCTTTGATGAATGAATACAGATAATCAAAACACCCCGCATCAGCCGTCTGATAAGCAAATTGATTTTGGCTTTCAATCCGTACCGCTAGGTCAGAAACAGAATTTAGTAAATGACGTATTTGATTCCGTGGCATCATCATATGATATTATGAATGATTTGATGAGTGGCGGCGTGCACCGTTTATGGAAAGAAAATTTGCTAGATTGGATGGCACCTCGCCCTAGTCAAATTTTAGCTGATTTGGCAGGTGGGACAGGGGATGTTTCTCTTCGCTTTCTGAAAAGAGGCGGGAAATTTGCGCATGTGATTGATATCAATGAGCAGATGCTTGCCGCAGGTAAAAAGCGTAAAATTATGAACCCCTATTCAGATAGACTTAATTGGATGGTAGGGGATGCACAATTAATTCCACTTGCAGACAATAGCGTAGACAGAGTTACCATCGCTTTTGGACTAAGAAACGTGCCTGATAGAATGGCTGCATTAAAGCAGATTAAGCGTATTTTGAAACCGGGCGGGCGGTTTTGTTGTCTTGAATTCTCACACGTAAATAATAAGCTATTATCTAAAATCTATGATGGATGGTCTTTTAACGTGCTGCCAAAGCTTGGTCAGCTTGTCGCTGGTGATGCCCAATCCTATCAATATTTAGTTGAATCTATTCGCAAGTTTCCCTCTCAAGCTGAACTTTCCACGATGATGGCTGATGCAGGATTAGTGCAAATAAAAGTACGGAGCTTATCTGGTGGCATAGCTGCAATCCATTCTGGGTGGAAAATAGATTAATGCAATATATCTTAGCCATTTTAAGATTGCCTTATATTGGGTTTGTACTCGGCAGAGCAGGCGTGCTTGGACATCTTGGCAGACTTGCGCCATTACCTGCTTGGCAAAAATCTCTTTTTAAATTTGTGAATTTTCTAATAGCTGGCAGAAACAGTAAAAAGAATGCTGGTGAAGCATTGTGCATTGCTTTGCAAAGACTTGGACCTGTTTTTATAAAATTTGGTCAAGCCCTCTCAACACGGGCAGACCTGCTTGGACCAGATATTGCACGCGGATTAGTATCCCTTCAAGATAGTCTTCCTGCATTTTCATCTCGCCTTGCCAAACAGATGATAGAAAAAGAAACAGGCAAACGAATAGACCAAATTTTTGTGTTTTTCGATGAAGTGCCAATCGCTGCTGCGTCTGTAGCACAAGTCCATAAGGCACAACTTATTGATGGTCGTGATGTTGCTGTGAAGGTCCTGCGACCGCATATACACAAAAAAATGGCAACTGATATCGCCCTGTTTGGCGCACTCGCTAGAATTATAGAGTTTTTGGCACCAAGAGTGCGCAGATTAAGATTGGTAGTGGCTGTTGAACAATTTAAGCAATTATCCGAAATTGAGCTAGATATGCGGATGGAAGCTGCTGCTGGTAGGAAATTACGCGAAAATCTGGCGGAAGATCACGGAATTCATATTCCTTGGGTTGAACAAAGTCTTACGAGCGAAAACATACTGGTTAGCGAATGGATTACTGGGCTTCGAATTGATGATGTGGATGGTCTTAAGGCTGCTGGTCATAATATTGATAAGGTAACAGAGCAAGCAGCAACAAGCTTTTTTAATCAAGTATTTAGAGATGGATACTTTCATGCCGATATGCACCCAGGGAATATCTTTATAACGTCAGATGGAACCCTTGTGCCAATAGATTTTGGGATTATGGGCAATCTTCAATCCGAAGATAGGTTCTTTCTTGGCAGCCTTCTACTTGCTTTGCTAGAAAGAGATTATGACAAGGTAGCACTGTTACATCTCAATGCAGGAATGCTACCAGAAACAACCTCTCTTGCTTTGTTTGCACAAAATTTAAGGGCCCTTGTAGATCCTATCATGGATAAACCTATCGGCGAAATAGAACTAAGTGCAGCATTAGGGCAAATCTTACAAATTTCTTCACGGTTTGATATATTTGTGCAGCCGCAATTTAATTTATTACAGAAAACTATGGTGATGGCAGAGGGCGTTGCTCGCTCTCTTAACCCTCAGGCAAATATGTGGCATTTGGCCAAACCTTTGGCATCTGAGTGGATACAGGCACAAACCGGCTTCACATTGAAAATACAACAAATCCTAACCGATATAGAACATACCTTGCGAATATTACCTAAATTTCTTGCTGAATATGAGCACACACAAAAAGAAAAACAGAATCAGCTCAGACCCAGAAAAATCAATTTTATTTCCAACTTAGGCTGGCTCATAGCAGGGATTGCAATAACCATTGCTTTCATTCAATTTTGACGTTAAATTCATTTATGTGAAGTGTTCACTAAATTGTGAAAATTATGAAATATCAAGAATCTTTAACTTATTTAATTGAAGCCTTTGGTGGTTCAGACAACCTACAAAAAATACTTGGCGTTGGTCCAAGTGCTTTAAGTAATTATCGGCGCCGAGAGCATCTTCCATTTAATCAAGCTCAGAAATTATCAGAGTTAGCACCAGATTATGGATTTAATCTTGATCCTTATAGCCTGAGAATTAGCCCTGTAAACAAGAAAGCTAAATTAGAAATATTACTTATAATTACGGGAGGAATTGCTGCCTATAAATCGTTAGAGCTGATTCGCAGATTACAGGATTTTGAATTTTCTGTTACTGCTGTAATGACAGAATCGGCACATCAATTTATCACTCCTTTATCTGTATCAGCCCTTACTGGCAATAAGGTATATTCTGATTTATTTGACTTAACAGACGAGCAGGAAATGGGTCATATACAGCTCGCTCGGAAAGCTGATTTAGTTTTGATAGCGCCAGCAACAGCAAATTTTATCAGCAAGATTGCACATGGATTAGCAGATGATCTTGCAAGTACCATTTGTCTTGTCACTGATGCTCCCATTTTTGTAGTACCTGCTATGAACCCGCATATGTGGGCAAATCTAGCCACACAAGAAAACTGTCGCATATTAAGGAATAGAGAAATTACCTTCATTGGACCAGATGATGGCGATACTGCTTGCGGGGAGAATGGGTCTGGGCGATTTGCCGAGACTTCATTCATTATTTCTATAATTCAGAAAAAACTGCTTAGTAACGAAAACCTGAACATTTTCTTCGAAAATAAAAGCCAACAGAAGCATCTGATTGCAAAACCACTCGCAGGAAAACGCATATTGATTACTGCTGGACCTACATTTGAGCCAATAGACCCCGTGCGATTTATCGGCAATCGCTCATCTGGCAAGCAAGGATATGCAATTGCAGCTGCCTGTGCACTTGCTGGGGCTGAAGTTTGCCTTGTTTCTGGACCTGTTAATCTGGCTGCGCCGTCAGATACTCGCCTTATTAATATAGAAACAGCGGAGCAAATGCAGCAAGCTTGCGCAAGTGAGCTGCAAGTGGCAAATGGGCTACAAATAGATTGTGTGATTTGCGCAGCAGCAGTTTCAGACTGGCAAATGGTTGAACTAGGTGATTTAAAACTAAAAAAATCAGATTCAGGTCCTCCTCAGCTTCGGTTGAAAGAAACACCTGATATTTTATCTTGGGTTGGACATCACCCTTCTCGTCCAAGATTAGTAATAGGGTTTGCCGCAGAAACAGATACGCTAAAACAGAACGCACAAAGCAAAAGAATGCGCAAGAATGCGGACTGGATTCTAGCTAATTCTGTTATTCAATCTGGCGAAACTGTATTTAATTCAGACAAGAATGAGATTTTATTTATATCCGAAACAAAAGAAGAAGCATGGGCAGCTGATAATAAACAAGCCATTGCCCAAAAACTAGTCGTCCATATCAGTGAATATTTTTCTTCCACCGACCTAGATAGAAATTGTTAAAAGAGGCCATATGAATACGCCCTTATATATTGATATTGAAATTTTGGAACATGCAAAATCCCTTCCTATTCCTGAATATCAGACGATGGGTTCTGCTGGAATGGATTTATATGCTGCATTAGCACAGCCTTTAGAATTAAGCCCCTTTGAGAGATGCCTAATTCCAACAGGATTGAAAATTGCGCTGCCAGTTGGAACAGAGGCTCAGGTTCGACCTCGCTCTGGGTTAGCCTTAAAATATGGCGTAACTGTGCTAAACTCGCCTGGAACAATAGATAGTGACTATCGAGGTGAAATTAAAATTTTACTCATAAATTTAGGCACAGACTCTTTTAGAATCGAACATGGCTTGCGAGTCGCTCAATTAATTATTGCGCCTGTTCAACACGCCATTTTAATGCCAAAGAAAAATCTTGATAATACCAAACGAGGTGACGGTGGTTTTGGTTCCACAGGTCAAAAGAGTGACTCATAAATGACCATTAGCGATACCCAGCTACACAGATATGCACGGCAAATCATAATGAAAGAGATTGATGAAGAAGGTCAAAATGCTCTTTTATCGTCTAAAGTAGCTATTTTAGGTGCTGGCGGATTAGGTGCGCCTGTGATTGCAAATTTAGCTGCAGCAGGCGTTGGAGAACTTTTGATTTGTGATAACGACACTGTTGATCTTAGTAATCTTAATCGCCAGTTTATCCATCGCATGCAAGATATAGGAAACCTAAAAACACAGAGTGCAAAGCGCTTTATAGAAGAAATTAATTCAGATGTTACAGTACGTACAATGCAACAGACGATGGACGAAAATTCTTTGTTCCATATTTTGGCAGATTGCGATGTTCTAATAGATTGCGCTGATCAGTATCAGACAAAATATAATGCGGCAAAAGCTGCTTTTAAAAGAGGCATTCCGCATATTTTTGGAGGGGCCATACGTTTTGACGGTCAAATAGCCTCTTTTTTAGCAGGCGTTGATGGATTTGATACATCTCCCTGCTTCGCGTGCCTTTTTCCAAAAGGGGCAGAGGTAGAACAAGCACCTAATTGCGCACAAGCTGGAATATTATCACCAATAACAGGTGTAATAGGAAATCTGCAAGCACTAGAGGCAATTAAATGGATTACTAAGTCACATCAAATCAATGGCAATACTTTATTAATATTCGACGGATTTACGCCTTCATTTACATCAATCAAAACCAGTATCCAGCCTGATTGTTCAATCTGTTCTAAATAGGCGTTTGTTACAGAATCTTAATAAGGATTGCTTTATAACATCGCTGGAACAACCCTATCTGGGGGGGTGTGTCCATCCAAGAACGTTTGAATATTTATAATTACTTTATCGCCCATTGCGTGTCTGCCTTCAATAGTAGCAGAGCCAATATGAGGTAATAGGACAACATTTGGCAAATCAATCAAATCAGATGTTACAGATGGCTCATGCTCATATACATCTAACCCTGCTCCAGCAATTTTATTTTCGCTTAATAAATCTATTAAAGCTTTTTCCTCAATTACATCCCCTCTGCCTGTATTAACAAGATAAGTATGAGGCGATAATAGGCTCAATCTCTGTTTGTTTAAAAGATGATGTGTTGCTGGTGTGCTAGGACAATTCACAGATAAGATATCTATCCGTGGAAGCATTTGCTCAACCGTTTCCCAATAGGTTGCTTCTAATTCTAATTCCGTTGATTGATGGACAGGCTTTCTATTATGATAATGGATAGACATCCCAAAGGCTTTTGCCCTCCGAGCAATCGCTTGTCCGATAGAACCCATGCCAATGATGCCAAGCCTTTTTCCATTAATACGGTGACCTAACATACCTGTGGGTGACCAGCCATGCCACTGTCCTGAACGAATTTTTGCATCACCTTGCACGATTCGGCGAGGAACTGCCAGAATAAGAGCCAATGCCACATCTGCTGTATCTTCACTCAATACACCTGGCGTATTGGTAACAGTTATTCCTTTTTCCCTAGCGGCTTTAACATCTATATGGTCAACCCCAGTTCCAAAGGAGGCTATAAGACGCAATTGAGGACCTGCCTTCTCAATGATAGAAGCATTTAGATTATCTGTTACCGTTGGCACCAATACTTCGGCTGTTTTTACAGCCTCTATCAGCTGTTTTTCGGTAAAGGGCTGATCTGTTTGGTTTAAAGTTGCATCAAACAGCTCACGCATACGCGTTTCAACTGAGTCAGGTAATCTTCTAGTTAGTATAATTTTAGTCTTCATGTAAATTAAACCTTATGTATTTTTACCAATATTTAGAAGATTCTCGTATTGTAACCAGCATATCTGTTATAATGTCTTAAATAGTTTTTATACTATTTCTATGCTTTACATAACTTTAAATTTGCTTTTTCCATGCGTCCAGATTTATTTTTTACATAACAAACGATATAAAACCATTATGCTACTAAAAAAAATGCTGCCTTACACTCACCTATGCCTTTTTATTAGATCGGCAATAAAAGCACTCTCTAAATCAGTGTCTATTTTGATTTACTCTTTGCTATTTTGCATCCTTATGCCATCGAGTTGGCCTTTGCCTAATACCACAGAAGCACAAGATATCAGAGTTGTTGTTCGTGGATCTGGATATGATGTCCCACGGTTTCTCTCTTTGAAATCAAATAAAGCAAATATGAGAGTTGGACCTGGCAACGAATATCCGATTGCATGGGTTTATAATCGCAAAGGTCTGCCTGTGAAGGTAATTGCAGAATATGAAGTTTGGCGAAAGGTAGTAGACCATGAAGGAACTACTGGATGGATGCACACAAATTTGCTGACAGGTAGAAGAACTGCCTTAATAACTGACCGAATTGTAAAACTCTATAAATCTAATGAAGACAATTCTGATGTCGTAGGTTACGCTGAAAGAAATGTACTGATGGAGTTGCAATATTGCAAAGCTCGGTTTTGCCGCGTTGCCGATCCTTCGTTAAAAGGATGGTTAAAGCGCAATGACTTCTGGGGTTTGCTAGAAGATGAGAATTTAGACTGAGTAGCGTAAAAATTACTTATAGGTTATTTATACATAACACAACATAATGGGTTCGACCGCTAATAAAGGAATATCAATGACTCTTAACCAACAATCCAGTTTTTCGTATGACCAATTAATTTCATGTGCCAAGGGCGAATTATTTGGACCTGGAAACCCTCAACTACCGATGCCACCAATGTTAATGTGTGACCGAATTACCTCAATTTCTAATACAGGTGGCAACTATGATAAAGGCGAAATTATTGCTGAATTTGATATACATCCTGATCTTTGGTTTTTCGAGTGTCATTTTGAAAATGACCCTGTAATGCCTGGTTGTCTGGGCATGGATGCACTTTGGCAGTTAGTCGGTTTTTATCTTGGCTGGTCAGGCGGGCAAGGTAGGGGAAGAGCTATTTCTGTTGGCCAAGTAAAATTTTCAGGTCAAATTTTGCCAAGTGCAAAAAAACTGACATTTAAACTAAATATGAAGCGTGTCATTCTGCGCAAATTAGTCTTGGGTATTGCAGATGGCGAAGTTTTATGCGACGGCGAGTCCGTGTTTGAAGCAGAAGATATTCGTGTTGGGCTATTTGGATCGGAGGTTTAATTATGAGACGAGTTGTTATAACTGGTGTTGGTGTTGTGTCCTCTATTGGCAATAATGCAGATGAAGTTACACAATCTTTAATGAATGGTACCTCTGGAATAGTAGCGGCACCAGATTATGCTGAACTTGGCTTTCGCTCTCAGGTAAAAGGAACAGTTAAGCTTGATGTAACTGAACATATTGACAGAAAACAAATGCGATTCATGGGAGAAGGGGCTGCCTATGCTGTTCTATCTATGGAACAAGCCATTTCTGATTCTGGCTTAGAAGAAACAGATATATCTAATCCTAGAACAGGTCTTATTGCAGGATCTGGCGGTCCATCCACAGCTAATCTAGTGCAGGCTGCAGACATTGCACGGGAAAAAGGACCAAAACGAATTGGCCCTTATATGGTACCAAGATGTATGTCTTCTACAGTGTCTGCCTGCATTGCAACATTTTTCAAAATTAAGGGTATTAACTATTCTATTACATCTGCTTGTTCAACTTCTGCACATTGTATTGCTGCAGGAACAGATGCTATTCGATATGGAATGCAAGATATCGTATTTGCTGGTGGCGGGGAAGAATTAGATTGGTCTTTATCCTCACTATTTGACGCTATGGGCGCGATGTCTTCAAAATATAATGAGACACCTGAGCTAGCCAGTCGCGCCTATGATTCTGATCGAGATGGATTTGTAATTGCTGGCGGCGGCGGTATGCTTGTATTAGAAGAATATGAGCATGCTAAAGCAAGGGGTGCTAAAATTTATGCAGAAGTCGTAGGATATGGCGCCAATTCAGACGGATATGATATGGTTGCTCCTTCAGGCGAGGGCGCAGTAAGATGCATGCAGCTGGCACTAGACGGTTTCAACGGAAACGGATTGCCAAATGACGTTGTTTATATTAATGCGCATGGCACTTCCACACCAACAGGTGATGCAAAAGAACTCGCAGCTGTTAGCGAAGTGTTCAGTCCACTTGGTAAACTTCCATATCTCTCATCTACTAAATCATTAACTGGGCATTCACTTGGTGCAACTGGTGTTCAAGAGGTAATTTATACCTTATTGATGATGCAACATAATTTTATTGCTGCCTCTGCTAATATTGAAACGCCTGACCCTGATATTGGCGATTTGCCTGTGGTGACAAGTCGGATAGATGACGTTGATGTTTCGGTTGCTTTATCAAATTCATTTGGATTTGGCGGTACTAATGCAACTGTAGCTCTAGCGAAAGTGATAACATAAATTAAAATGACGATTTTATCTGGAAAACGCGGCTTAATAATGGGCGTGGCGAATGAAAGTTCAGCCGCGTGGGGAATTGCTAAAAAAGCTTCTGAGCTAGGGGCTGAGTTAGCTTTTACCTATCAGATGCCTGCCTTTGAAAAGCGTCTTGCTCCATTAGCAGACTCTATTGGCGCTGATATTTTGATACCTTGTGATGTAAGTGAAGAGAATGCCAGCAAAATTGCTATGGAGCAGCTATCCAAACATTGGACAGAAATAGATTTTGTTGTTCATGCAGTTGGGTTTTCAGATAAACAGCAATTGCGAGGTGCCTATTATAATACAACTCGCGATAATTTTAAACAAACGATGTTAATATCTACTTTTTCATTTACTGAATTAGCTCAAGCAAGCTCAATGATGATGCCAAATGGCGGCTCTCTTTTAACACTAAGTTATTTAGGAGGTGTTAAAACGACACCAAATTACAATGTAATGGGTGTTGCAAAAGCTGCATTAGAAGCATCTGTCAGATATTTAGCCGTGGATCTTGGTGGCCGTAATATTAGGGTAAATGGTGTTTCTGCAGGACCAATGAAAACTCTTGCAGGGGCTGCAATAAGCGGGGCGAGGGGCATATTTCGACATAGCGAGCAAAATGCTCCATTAGGGCGAAACCCTGATATATATGAAGTTGGCAATGCTGCTTGTTATTTACTATCAGATTTATCGAGTGGTGTTACTGGCGAGATTCATTATGTCGATGGCGGGTTTAATAATGTTGGCGTGCCTGCAAGTGATGTTTAATCTGCATTAAATTATGCATAATAAAATATAGGGTATGCACCCTAGTGATAAGACAAAGCCAGCAAAATGCTGGCTTTGTTTATTCAAATTCATTTTTTGCTTCTAATTTCTAGTATTTATTCAGATACTTCTTCATCTACTTCACTAGTGGCTAGTTCAAGGTCTTCACCTGTTTCTTGGTTAACTCTCTTCATTGATAGTTTAACTTTTCCCCTATCATCAAAGCCAATTACTTTAACCTGAACGCTGTCCCCTTCTTTGCAAACATCTGTTGTCTTTGAGACTCGCTCTTCCTTCATTTCAGATATATGAACAAGACCGTCTTTTGGTCCAAGGAAATTCACAAATGCGCCAAAATCAACTGTTTTTACAACTGTTCCAGTATAAATCACACCAAGTTCTGGTTCTGCTACGATATCTCTAACACGGCCAATCGCTGCGTCTGATGATTCTTGTGTAGAAGCTGCGATTGATACGGTACCATCATCTTCGATATCAATTTTTGCGCCTGTTAGCTCACAGATCTCTCTGATGACTTTGCCGCCAGGACCAATAATATCTCTAATTTTGTCTACTGGTATTTTCAGTGTCGTGATTTTTGGCGCTGTATCTGATAAACTATCTCTAGCTGAAGTGAGTGCTTTGCTCATTTCCCCTAAAATATGTAATCTACCGTCTTTTGCTTGATCCAAAGCAATTTCCATGATCTCAGAAGTGATGGATGTAATTTTAATATCCATCTGCAATGAAGTGATACCGTCTTTTGTACCAGCCACTTTAAAGTCCATATCACCAAGATGATCCTCATCACCAAGTATATCTGATAGAACTGCAAAGGAATCACCTTCTTTAATAAGACCCATGGCAATACCAGCAACAGGGCGCTTTAAAGGAACGCCCGCATCCATCAACGACAAAGAAGTGCCACACACAGTTGCCATTGAAGATGAACCGTTTGATTCTGTTACTTCTGACACGGTACGAAGCGTATAAGGAAACTCTTCTTTTTCAGGTAGCACTGGATTTATTGCACGCCATGCTAGTTTTCCATGCCCAACTTCACGTCTTCCAGGACTGCCGACCCTGCCAGCTTCTCCAACTGAATAGGGCGGGAAGTTATAATGAAGCATAAATCTTGAACGTGACTCTCCTTCCAGAGAATCAATAATCTGCTCATCTTGACCTGTACCAAGGGTTGTTACAGCTAATGCTTGTGTTTCACCTCTTGTAAACAGCGCCGAGCCATGCGTTCTAGGCAATAATCCAACCTCTGCAACGATTGGGCGAACCGTTTTTGTGTCTCTGCCATCAATACGCATACCTGTTTTTAAAATGGCTGAGCGAACAACATCTGATTCTAGCTCTTTCATAATACCACCAACAAGCACGCCATCTGCATCTTCACCAGCAAGCTCAACTGCTTTTGCTTTTACAGATGAAAGTGCTTCTTGTCTTTGCGTTTTATCGGAAATTGCATACCCTTTTTCTACCTCTGGCCTAAGAGATGACAATGTGTTTCTCATTGCTTCTGCCTCTGGCGCTTCTTGTGGAAGATCTCTTGGGTCTTTAGCTGCAGATTCTGCTAACTCAATAATTGCGTTAATCGCTGTCTGGATATGCTCATGTCCAAATTTTACAGCATCAAGCATAACTTTTTCGGATAACTCACTTGCCTCTGATTCAACCATCAACACACCTTCAGATGTGCCCGCCATCACCAAATCCAAAGACGAGCTTTCCATCTGAGATTTTGTTGGGTTTAATACCAAATTACCATCAAGCATGCCAACTCTTGCAGCTCCGATAGGACCAAAAAATGGAACACCAGAAATAGTAAGTGCAGCAGAAGCGCCAATCATTGCTACGATGTCTGGTGCATTTTCCATATCATGTGATAACACTGTACAAATTACTTGTGTCTCACACTTAAACTCTTTTGGAAATAGAGGTCTTATTGGTCTATCAATTAATCTACTAACGAGTGTTTCATTTTCAGATGGTCTGCCTTCACGTTTGAAAAACCCACCAGGGATTTTACCAGCAGCAAATGCTTTTTCTTGATAATTTACAGTTAATGGGAAAAAATCTTGACCAGGCTTAGCTGTTTTTGCAGCAACTGCTGTACATAAAACAGTTGTTTGACCCATTGAAGCTAAAACAGCTCCATCAGCTTGTCTGGCAATTTTACCTGTCTCTAATACGACAGTTTTATCGCCCCATTGAAATTCTTTCTTATAGATTGTGAACATTCATTACTCCGTTCGTTCATCATGTTAGCCACTTACAAATAATTGGCTGAAGAATCACGTAAACTTGAACGAAGTTCCTATGGTTTCGAATTAACATTCTAAAATATAGGTAATATTCAAACTGAACAACAATCTCTGTCTGGTTGTTCAAAATGCTTGCTCGGTCAAGCGCCCGCATATCTCCATCTTTTGCGGCAAATAGTTGTTTTCACTTTTGTATGCTGGCTGTATGACATGGGCACTGCCGAATTGCAACAATAAAAAAGCCCACTTAATAAATAAGCAGGCTGATTATGATGCTCAATTAGCACTGGTTTATTTCGAGATTTATCGACGCAGGCCAAGTGTTGCAATTAATTCTTTATAATCACTTTCCTTGCGTGATTTAATATAATCGAGAAGATGGCGTCTTTGACCAACCATCATTAACAACCCTCTGCGAGATCCAAAATCTTTTTTATGTATTTTTAGATGCTCAGTTAAATTAGCAATTCGTTCTGTTAAAATAGCAACCTGTACCGCAGCAGAGCCTGAATCCTTGTCATTCGAACCAAATTTAGTAACTAACTCCGATGTTTTTTCTTTTGTTATCGACATCAAATACCTCCTTGCCGATTATGGCTATAAGTTAAAAACCCTAACAGGATGAATAATCCCCAAATCTAGTGTTATTAATGCAATCGGGCTCCCGTCACAGATAGCAACACATATCTGGTTTTCAAAGGTCTTGTTCCCAAAATAAGGGACACGTTGACCCATTCTTATTCGACCTGCTTCTTCAGGTGTTATTGACAGTGCCGGGATGTCGTCTAGCGCTGCCGTTAGTGGAATTACATATTTATATGCGTCGGCACTATCTCTCAAACTTGTAAGAAAATCCAGTGAAATCGCATCATTAGTCGAAAATTTCCCTACAGATAGACGCTTCAGGTTAGAAATATGCCCTGCTGCTCCTAATCTGCGACCTAAATCTCTTCCTAACGCACGAATATACGTACCTTTTCCGCAAAACACCGTAAATGTAGCATCATCATCTGTAATAGACTTAAGAGCTAAGTGATGAATTTCTACTTCACGCGGCTCTAATATTAATGAGGTGTCACCGCCATTTGTCTCAGACGAACGCGCGATTGAATAAGCGCGCTTACCAGAGACTTTTACAGCTGAATAAATAGGTGGGGTTTGTTGAATACGTCCCACAAATTCTGGGATACATTCTTCTATCTCATTTTTTGTTGGCTTTTTATCTGAAGTTCGTGTTGGCTCACCTTCCAGATCATCAGTCGAAGTTTCATACCCCCACTTTAGCGTAAACTCATATGTTTTTTCGCTATTCATAACATAGGAAACCGTTTTTGTTGCTTCCCCCAATGCTATGGGCAACACGCCGGCTGCCAGCGGATCCAAAGTACCCCCATGCCCTATTTTATGACAATTTAAATGCTTTCGGATAATAGCCACCGCTTTAGCAGAACTAATTCCAACAGGTTTGTCGAGATTTATCCAGCCATGTATTATGACCTTTTCAGATTTCATAATAAAATCACTCTTAGGATTCTGACGTTTGCGAAATAGTATCTAACCGCTCGTCTAACTCTATCTCATCACTATTATTGAGCGTTAATGGCTGGTTTTCTTTATCTGATAAGGTGTTAAATAAGGAGTTCATTTTATCCACATGATCAAAACTGCCATCTACTAGAAACTTTAGCTTTGGCATACGTCGCAAATGCACTTTTTGGGACACGTGATGCGCAAAAAAAGGAGCCGTTTTATTTAATACAGGAAGAATAATTTCTATGTCTTGACCACCTAAAGGCATTACAAACACCTTGGCATTTGACAAGTCTGGACTAACAGATACCTCGCTAACCGTAATTGAAATACCGCGCAATTCCTCAATATATGTGTCTTGCCTTATAAAAATACCTGCCAGAACGTGACGTATTTCTTCCCCAACGCGCAATTGTCGTTTGGTTGGTGGTTTTGCAGCTGCATTAGATTTTCTCGACATTTACTTTGCTCGATCTTTGGTCGAAATAATGATGGTTTTTGGATTCATGCCTTAATTATAAAGTACGGGCTACCTCTTTTATTTCAAAACATTCGATCACATCGCCTTGTTGAATATCAGAATAGTTTTCAAATGCCATGCCGCATTCAGTGCCATCTTTCACTTCTTTTACTTCATCTTTAAAGCGCTTAAGTGTTTTAAGAGCTCCTTCATGAATAACTACATTATCTCTTAGAAGACGAACCTTACAACCACGACGGATAATACCTTCCGTTACATAACACCCTGCAACTTTTCCAAGCTTAGAAACAGAGAACACTTCTCTGATTTCTGCATATCCAATAAAGTCCTCTTGCTGATCTGGGCTTAATAAACCGCCCATTGCAGACTTAATTTCATCAATTAATTCATAGATGATTGAATGATATCTAATATCAACACCATCCCGGCGGGCTAAGTCACGTGCCTGTGGGATTGCTCTTACATTAAAGCCGACAACAATCGCCTGAGATGCCGCTGCAAGTGATATATCTGATTCAGATAATGCTCCTACACCGCCAGTTAATATTCGCACTTTAACCTGCTCTGTTGCAAGCTTATCAAGCGCCACTTTAATAGCTTCCAAAGAACCATGAACATCTGTTTTGATAACAACAGGAAGCTCTTCTGCTTCTCCTGCTGCAATGGCAGATAACATTTGTTCAACTGAGCCACGTGCTGTAACCGCAGCCTCTTTATCACGTGCCTGTCTACTTCGATAATCAGCTATTTCACGAGCACGCGCATCTGTCTGGACCACCACAATTTGATCACCAGCCATTGGCGTGCCGTTTAAACCTAGTACTTCTATTGGTTGACCTGGGAGCGCCTCTTTTAGATTTGCACCTCTATCATTTAATAACGCCCGAACCTTTCCATGTTCTGCGCCAACCACAAAAATATCCCCAACTCTCAGGGTCCCTTTTTGTACCAAAACAGTAGCAACAGAACCTCTTCCGCGTTCTACTTTTGCTTCAATAACAGACCCTTCTGCAGGTCTATCTGGATTTGCTTTTAGCTCCAGAATTTCTGCCTGAAGCATCATTGCCTCTTCTAACTTTTCAAGACCAATTCCTGTATGGGCAGATACGTCTATGCATTGTATATCGCCGCCAAAATCTTCGGTGATGATTTCATGTTGAAGCAAATCACTTCTTACACGCTGTGCATCTGCTTCTGGCTTATCACATTTATTTACCGCAACGATAATTGGACAATTTGCTGCTTTTGCATGATTAATCGCTTCAATTGTTTGCGCTTTAACAGAATCATCTGCTGCTACCACAAGTACAACTATATCTGTGGTGGAAGCTCCTCGCAAACGCATTTCTGTAAATGCTTCATGTCCAGGAGTATCGATGAATGTTATGATATTATCTGCTTTTGTTTTTATTTGATAAGCGCCAATATGTTGGGTAATACCGCCTGATTCACCTCCAGCAACATCCGTTTGCCTAATAGCATCCAATAAGCTTGTCTTTCCATGGTCCACATGTCCCATGATAGTTATCACTGGCGGTCTTGCCTTTAAACTATCTTGCGAATCTTCTTCACCTTCCAGCCCGATTTCGATGTCTGACTCAGAAACACGCAAAGCCTTGTGACCAAATTCGATAGTTACCAGTTCAGCAGTTTCAGCATCAATAGTCTGAGTAGCAGTGACCATGATACCCTGCTTCATTAATTCTTTTACCACATCTGCAGCACGCTCAGCCATTCTATTAGCAAGCTCAGACACGGTGATTGAATCTGGGATAATTACATCTCTTACCTGTTTAACCTGTTGCTGTGCCTCTTCACGCATCCGTGCTTTTTCGCGCTGACGCCTAACAGAAGCCAAAGAACGTTGACGACCACCTTCAGAGCCAGACAATGCTTCAGAAATAGTTAGTTTTCCTTGCCTTCTTGTATCTAAATCACGGCCTCGCCCAGGCGACCTTTTCGGTTGCTCAACATCATCTTCGCGCTTGCGTCTATTAGTTGGGGATTCATTTGGTCGTTTTATCTGAGGCGCTTCTTTTACAATATCAACAGGAGCAGGATTAGCTTGTTGACGCTTCTGATTTTCTGCTTCAATTTTGGCTATTTCTTGTTCTTTTTTTGCTCTTGCCTGCGCTTCTATCTCTTCTAATTCAGCCAATTCGGCACGACGTCTAATAGATAGTGGATCTTTTGGTTTTTCTGGCTCACTCGCAACATCATCAGAACTATCTGCACCTTGTTGATCTAGCATGCCCGCATTTTGATCTTCATCTTTTAACGCTGCAACAGAATCTTCCGAGCGCTTAATTCCTTGTTTTAAAACAGCGATTCGATTCGCACGTTCTGTTGCTGTAAGACCGTCTTGTAGTTGAGTTGTTACTTCTTCACTCTCAGTCTGAGCTGGCGTTAAAGCTGGCGCTGGTGTCGGCTGAGTTTGTCCTGCAGGAACAGAGGATGTTCTTTGTATCTGGCTAGCAGGTGCCCGTTTTCTGCGCACTTCAACCTGTACTGTTTTACCTCTTCTGGCACCTACCTCAGCACCTCTACGAGGGGGGGAGTCCAAACCACCAAGGGACAATTTGCCACTTCCTGACAAACTTAAAGTCTTGGTCTTGTTCGTTTCGTCACTCATTATACGCCCTTTTTGTTTTCTTTAAAGCCTGATTAGCTTTTAACCTTGCTCGTTGATACACCCGTCAGTGCCCTCATGACAAGAGATCACGTGAATAAATGGCTTCCATCGGTGAAAAGAATGTTTGATAGCACTTCCATCAAACTGCGATTTGCCCTCTTTTATACCAAGGATACCTACATAAGCTATAGCATGCCTGCCAAATGCCCCTCCAAGAGTCTCCGCTGGAATCTCTCGCATTACCCAATTTGGGTTAGTTGCAGATTCTAGCTGTCGTGACTCTCGAACTGACGCATCATTAGCTATTAAAAGACCTACCAGAGATGCGTTATCTTTTAATTTTCCAGCCCCAGCAATAGCACAGCCATATTTACGTGCTAAACTAAGTTGCTGAATAAATCTTTTTTCCAACAAATGGGCAACTGACAAAATAAATGTGTCTATTTCCAGATCTGATAATTTTTTTTGAAAGCCGATATGCTTAGCAAATTTGGTTTTTTTCAATGCCTCACGCACACTTTCAGGTCGTGGTTCTACATATGCTCCGCGACCTGGCAATTTTTCAGCCAAGTCGAGCGTAAGTAGCCCATCTGGACTTACAACAAATCTTAAAAGATTTGATGATTCATCTGTCTTGCCTGATATGATACATGTTCGCATTGCCATATAGAGTCGTTTTCATACCTATTGACCTGATGATTCAGAAGTATCTGCTACAGAATCATCCTCAGACACTGGCTCATCTTCAAACCAATGTGCCCTTGCAGCCATAATTATATTTCCTGCTTCTGATTCATCATCAAGACCAAGGTCTCCGATAAGGCTCATTAGCTCTTCGCTATCTAACTCTGCCAAGTCATCAAGACTAATAACCTCGTTTTCAGCAAGCTTTAACATCATCGGGAGTGAGAGATATTCAAACTGACGCAGATCATCTGAGATTTTTAATCTAGCAAGCTCGCTTTCTATTCGCTTATTTTCAACATCAACAAACTCTGATGCACGATTATGAATTTCAGTCGCAATATCAATGTCAAATCCTTGGATTTCAGAAAGTTCTTCAATATCAGTAACGACGATATCTTCAACCATCACAAATCCTTCTGCAACTAGAAGATGGGCAATAACATCATCAATATTCAGTGCTTCAATAAAGCGATCTGAACGTGTTTTAATTTCTTCTTGTCGTTTTTCTGACTCTTCTGCTTCTGTCAAAATATCGATGTACCAACCAGTAAGCTGAGAGGCAAGGCGTACATTTTGACCCCGTCTACCAATGGCAAGACTAAGCTGGTCATCTGGAACCACAACTTCCATTCTGCTTGCTACCTCATCCATCAAAACCTTAGAAACCTCTGCTGGTGCTAACGCATTAACAACAAAACCTACCGGATCCTCTGAAAAAGGAATTATTTCTATTTTCTCTCCCTGCAGCTCACCTACAACTGCTTGTACTCTACTTCCGCGCAATCCCACACACGCACCTACAGGGTCGATACTAGTATCACGAGAAACTACTGAGATTTTTGCTCTACTTCCAGGCTCTCTTGCAACTGCTTTTATTTCAATAATTCCATCATAAATTTCTGGAACTTCTTGTGTAAATAATTTAGCCATAAATTCATTTGCTGCTCTTGATAGAAAAATCTGAGGTCCTCTTACTTCTTCTCTTACCTCTTTAATATAAGCTCTAATTCTATCTCCCTGGCGTAAATTCTCCCGAGGTATCATCTCTTCACGTCTGATTACGCCTTCTGCTCTGCCAAGATCTACCGTGATGGAATAGCTTTCAGCTCGTTTGATTGTGCCAACAACAATTTCACCAACTCTATCTTTATATTCTGCATATTGTCTTGCACGCTCAGCGTCTCTGACTTTTTGAGAAATTACTTGTTTGGCTGTTTGCGCGGCTATTCTGCCAAATTCTATTGGGGGTAATAACTCTTTTAAAAACTCACCTAATTCAAGCTGATGTTTTTTTCCTTCCTCAACAGACATTTGGGTTGCATCATCTTCAACTTCTTCAGCAACTTCGGTCCATCTCTCAAGACTAATAGTACCTGACTTTCTGTCAATCATTGCTCGGATATCATGCTCTTGACCATATTTTGATCTACCAGCTTTTTGGATAGCTTCTTCCATCGCGCTAATAACCTGTTCACGGTCAATTGATTTTTCACGGGCAACCGCATCTGCTATTTGAATAAGCTCTAATCCAGGAACTGATGATGTATCCATTGTAATCTCTCTTCTTGTTTTATGATGACCTTGCTGGGGTCGAAAAATATTCACTTGGGTCAATTCGAGTTGATTCTAACTCTGATAGCCTAAGTTTAATCTGGCCAAATCCTGTCTCGAAAATGATGTTTTCATCTTCATCAATATCAGCAATCTTACCTCTAAACCGCTTTCTGCCTTCTTGCATAAACCGCATACGCACTTTAACCAATTCTCCCTTAAACCTTATAAAATCAGAGAGTTTGGTCAGCGGTCTATCAATACCAGGAGAGCTAACCTCAAGATTATAAGCATCTTGAATAGGGTCTTCTACATCTAAAACCGTTGCAACATGTCGACTGATCTTCGCACAATCCTCTACTGTCATTTCAGATAGATCAGAAGGTTCAGCCATAATTTGTAAGCTTCCACGCATTTTTTTATTTTTTTTATCCACAGGTACAGAGTAATGCAAACGCACTAACATATAGCCAATATCGGCAAGGGCTGGTTCAATAATTTCTGTCAGTTTTTGATACGACATTTATCTCTGCATTATTCTTTGTTTTTAACCAATAAAAAAGGCGGGCATTTGCCCACCACATAATTTTCCACGTGAATTTGTAATAGAAATATCACGATTTTTGTGATTTATCAAGTATTTTGGCAAATGAAGCGATAATCACTATTTAACAAATATTATGTATCATAAAATAATAATTTGAATAGTTAAATTGATAATCTTTTAAACTTAAACCAAGCTGGCTTTCGGCCCTCCTCTATAGCCTTTTTCATGTATCTAGTTTCAGGCCATTGGATTGGTTTTACACGCCAATCATCTGGATGCTCAACAGACCAGCTGAAATGAGGGTTTGCCATAATGCCAGAAAGAATCCAATTTTTGGCAGATGCATGGTCACTAGCCATTCGCAATTCACCGCCTTCTTTTATAAGTCTTGCAAACTCAGCTAAGTTTTCTTTGTTTATGATTCGCCTGCTGGCATGTCTTGACTTTGGCCAAGGGTCAGGAAACATAATGAAAATGCCATCTAAACTTGCTATAGGCCAAGCAGCAAGTTGCAAGCGTATATCATCAGGCCAAATTCTTACATTATCTAATTTTTTATCGCTGCAATGTTTTAATAGAGAGCCTACCCCATTTAAAAATGGTTCTGCTCCAATATACCCATTTTGCGGCGCATTTTTTGCTTCCTTTGCTAAATGCTCACCACCACCAAAACCAATTTCTAAAAATATTTTTTCTGGCTGATGAGAAAATAAAGATGTCAGATTATGCAGGCTTTTAGGAATTAAGTATTTTGGTAAATCTTCTTCTAATAATCGCCTTGCTGTATTCCGCAAGGGTCTGCCTTTTCTGCGACCATAAAAAGGTATAAAAGCTTCCATAATTTTATTTCTTTTATAAGGACCTTCTAAAACAAGCTTATTAAATAGCCGATTTTAGGGACTCTATTAGATTTACATTTTCCCAAGTAAATGTGTTTTTACCCATTTCTTCAAAATTACGGCCGAAATGACCATATGCAGAAGTACACGCATAAATAGGGTTATTCAGCTTTAAATGTGTGCGAATGCCTTTAGGGGACAGATCCATTACCTGTCTTACCGCATTCTCAATTTTGATACTACTAAACTGACTAGTGCCATGAGTATCTACTGAAATTGATACTGGTTGAGACACACCTATTGCATAAGCCACCTGTATCGTACATTTTTCTGCGATACCAGCTGCAACTATATTTTTTGCAAGGTATCTTGCCGCATAGGCAGCTGACCTATCAACCTTGGTTGGATCCTTTCCAGAAAAAGCGCCGCCGCCATGTGGCGCAGCACCACCATATGTATCTACAATTATTTTTCTGCCAGTAAGACCCGCATCCCCGTCTGGTCCGCCAATTTCAAATTTACCTGTTGGATTAACTAATAAATTTTCTTTTGAAACCATCCATCCATCAGGCAGTATATCAGCAATTATGGGCGTTACCAGCCCACGGATTTCTTCAACAGACACATCTTTTTTATGTTGGGTAGATAAAACAATTGTCTCAACACCCATAATTTTTCCATCATCGCTATATTTCAGTGTAAGTTGAGATTTTGCGTCTGGTCCTAAGATCGTTTCTGGGTCTTGTTTCCGAATAAGTGCAAGCGTTTTCAAAATAGCATGAGAATAGTGAATAGCGGCAGGCATCAATGATTCTGTCTCACGGCAGGCATAACCAAACATTAATCCTTGGTCACCTGCACCCTCGTCCTTCTTAGAATCAGCATCAACCCCTTGGGAAATATCTACGGATTGTTCGTGAAGATAGTTTTGAAAATCAAAATGTGCATGGTGAAATTTTTCTTGCTCATAGCCAATTTCTTTTACCGCGGCGCGAACTGCAGGCTCGATTTTTTTCATGATGACAGGCAATATTTCTTCTGTTGCCCTAACCTCGCCAGCTAATATTACTCTGTTAGTGGTGGCTAAAGTCTCACAGGCAACGCGCGCTTCAGGCTCATGCGTTAGAAATAAATCAAGGATGGTATCAGATATCCTATCACAAATCTTATCAGGATGCCCTTCAGAAACAGATTCAGATGTAAAAAGATACGGCATAGCAATTTTTCCAACAAAAATTAAATGTTACGGTTTTTGCCTTTTTATAAATATCAGGTCAAGCAAAACCGCAGTTGTACTAATTAAAAAAACAATAAAGATAATGATTATCCATCGAAATTGGCTGTAAATGGTTATTTGCTGATGTAATGGGAGCGCTACATCTAAAACCCCTTTCTCTAAAAGACCTATTTTACCAAGCATTTCACCTTTGTAATTGAATGCCGCAGAAATACCCGTATTTGCTACTCTTACAAGCGGCAAACCTTCTTCAATTGCTCTAATACGGGATTGACTTAAATGCTGATACGGACCGAACGTATTTCCAAACCAGGCATCATTGGTAAGATTTATAATTACATCTGGTCTCTCATGCGATGAGAGCAAATTCGGAAATATAATTTCATAACAGATAAAAACACGTAATGCTATGTTATCTCTCGTATAAATCAATCCTTTATTAGGCCCTGCGCTTATATCTATTGCGTTTCCAAATATCTTTAATTTTTGAAATAAAAAATTATTTCTAAACGGAATATATTCGCCAAAAGGAACCCGTTTCTGTTTGTCTGATTTTGCTATTAAGGACCCGTTATCACTAAATAATAAGGCTGAGTTATATAACTTCTTCTCTTGGCCAAATCGCAGCATTCCAGTGAGTAGTTGTTCGTCATCTGATATTACAGATTGAGCAGATTGTAAAAATTGTTTTTCTACATTTGGCCAAATAGCTGGATAAGCAGCCTCTGGCCATATTATGAGTGAAACAGGTGCCGCCTTTGACATTGAAAGAGCAAACAAATCTTCTATTTGCTTATCTTTAAATTCTGCCTTCCAGCGTTGGCTCTGTTGCACGTTCGGCTGAACTATTCGGATCAGCATTTCAGAGGTTTTTTTTGTATCCAAATGAGACATTGGCACTGAATGATCAAGCCGCCAGACACCAAATCCAAAACTTATCATAAATGGTAACAAGATTATCAAACCTGTTTTCCAAAATCTAAGATATAAAAAGCAAAATGCAACAAGTGTTAATAATACCAGAAAACTAGCGCCATTTTGCCCAATCACAGACGCAATTTGTGATAAATACTCATTAGCTAAAATAAGATGCGCTGGTGCATTCCAAGGAAAGCCGGTCAGTAAAATAGACCTGAATATTTCAGCCACCCCTATCCAAAGAGCACAGAAAACTAACCTTGAGACGACTGTACGACCAGATAAAAAAACTAAAATTCCTGCACAACCCCAAAATAGCGACAAGAAAGCAGGAAGCGCAAATAAGCTAAAGGGTAATATTAATATTTCCCATGATATATCTACAAATAACGATGCAGAAATCCAATAAAGAGAGGCCGTAAACCAGCCAAAGGCAAAACTCCAGAAAATGATAGCTGATTGCCATACAGTTTTTGCTTTTGCCGCTGTAATTAAAAACGGAATAAATGCAGCTGCCGCTAGCAACATAAATGCAGGGGGCAGTGCTAATGAAGCAACCACCCCTAAAATAGACATCAGGCAAATTTGTAAAAATAAGCTTTGCTGATTGAAGTCACTATATAGCCTGAATATGTTTGAGATGACTTTTTTCACCAGATATCATTTCTGAAATTAGGGTTTGGCGCCTTAAGATGTCTTTACCGATTGAATTCCTTCAATTTTTATTAAAGTAATGCGACGAGGATCTCCTTCGAGCACCTCAAATTCCAATCCAGATGGATGACGTATTACCTCTCCTCTTACAGGCACCCTACCAGCAAGGGAAAACACCAGACCAGCTACTGTATCAATTTCTTCTCGGTCATCACCATCTACTAACAAACCAACCAACTTTTCAAGATCTTCTAACTCAAGTCGAGCGTCTGCAATAGCAGAATCATCATCGATTAATTCAAATCGTGGCACTTCCAATGCATCGTGCTCATCTTCAATTTCTCCCACAATTTCTTCTACTAGATCCTCAATCGTAATCAGACCATCAACTCCTCCAAATTCATCTACCACCAATGCAAGGTGGCGTCTTTTTAGCCTCATCTCATGAAGAAGATCCATCACCCAAATCGAAGGTGAGACGAATAATACAGGTCGCATTAATTGTAATAAATCGGGTTTTGAACCAGATAGTAGATGTGGCATCAAATCCTTAATGTGAATCATACCCTGTATCACATCCATCGAGCCATTATGAACTGGCAGCCTGCTATGGTTTGCATCGCAAATATGCGCCATCACGCTATCAAGATCATCATTTAAATCGATTGATACAATATCAGCCCTTGGCACCATCAGACTTTCTGCTGTGAGGTCCTTTAGATTTAAAATATTCCTTAATAAGGTGCTTTCGTGATTATCAAAGCTGTCTTTTCTATTTATCGAATTTTCTATTAATTCTGATATTTCATCACGAACAGATTGTTTTCGAAAGGTAAAGGGCCCCATTTTTAAATTCTTTAGGAAAGTCATAATCTGTTTATTCCTCACAACGAATAAGGGTCTGGAATATGGAAAAATAATAATATTTCTGTCTCTTTTTGCTCCATTATGTGCGCCTGTTGCTCTTCTTCATGGTCATAACCAAGAAGATGTAGGACACCATGCACTAGCAGATGCAAAAAATGGTTTTTCAGAGGAATGTTTTGCTTTTCTGCCTCTGATTTAACAATCTCATAACCAAGAAATATATCGCCAAGATGATACTCATCTTCTGTAACTTGTTGCACGCCATCTGGAAATGACAATACATTCGTTGGCATTTTCTTGTGTCTAAAATCAAAGTTTAATTGCTGCATATGTGCATTATCCGAAGCGATAATTGCAAGGGAAATTCCCCTATCTGGCAGATGATTTGGATGTGGTCCCGAAATAAGCGTTTTTTCAATAATATCTTTAATCAAAAACCGATCTATTTGCTGAAAAATTTCGCTCCAACGCATATCCAACAACGAAAAACACGCTTCGCCTGTTGTCAGCTCTACAACTGCGAATGTACCATCATCGTCAAAATTTAAACTATTGCTCGTCGGGTCAGGCTCAGGACTGTCAGGGTCTTCTGACGCGTCTTCTATAAATTCAATATGCATTTTATATCTAAAAAAATTTAACAATAATAACAAGATGCTATAAAAAAAGAATGTTTGTCCAGCAAATTAAATAGCAAAAACAAAATTTATTAATTCTTTTTAATAAAAATCCAATCTATTGCTCTAGTCTGAATCATACGCTTTTAAAATTCTAGCTACAATAGGGTGTCTTACAACATCTTCCCCTGTTAATCGATAAATTCCTACACCTTCAATATCCCTTAATCTAGCTGTTGCATCTGCAAGACCAGACAGTTGATTTGATGGCAAGTCAACTTGCGATAAATCTCCCGTTATTACCATACGGGAATCTTGTCCTAACCGCGTTAGAACCATTTTCATTTGAATGGATGTTGTGTTTTGTGCCTCATCAATAATAACAAAGGCATTGCTTAATGTTCGACCCCGCATAAAGGCTAAAGGGGCAATTTCAATTTCACCATTAGCAATCATTCTCTCAACCTTATCAGCAGGCATCATATCATAAAGAGCATCATATAAGGGTCGCAGGTACGGATCGACTTTTTCTTTCATATCTCCTGGTAAAAACCCTAATCTTTCTCCTGCCTCTACTGCTGGACGTGATAAAATTAGCTTTTCAACTTTCTTGGCTTTGAGATGATCAACAGCCATCGCAACTGCCATATAGGTTTTACCTGTGCCTGCTGGACCTAATCCAAAGACTACTTCATTTTTTCGCATTAAGTTAAAATATTCAGATTGGCCTTTTGTGCGTGCGAAGATTTTTTTCCGCCAAGTTGCGGCAAACACCTGTTCTTGGACTGGCGATTTTGTCAGATCATGTCCATATTCAACTAAACGTAAAATATCATCAATCAATGGACCACTTGCAGTGGATTTTGGATCTGGATCTGTTGCTAGCTGTTTAAAAAGACGCTGAATAACATCACCAGCGGTTTTCGTTTGCTCTGCATCCCCTTTGATTCTCAGTTCATTTCCAAAACTATCAATTGATACATCTAGTGTCTTTTCAATTTTTGCAAGATTGACATTATGTTGTCCGCACAACAAAAGTAAAATATCATTATCATCAAATGATAATCTTACAGATTTAGTGTCGTCGCTAGCCACTTAGACAGCCTCTTTATGGTGAATTATGTCAGCTGAAAGAGAATTCTGTCTCGCATCTGAAATTTTAACTTTTACAATTTTACCTATCAAACTGTCATGTCCTTCGAAATATACCGATTGCATATATGGTGTTCTGGCATTTAGCTGACCAGCTCTGCCAGCCTTTTGTTCAACCAGCACGTCAAAAACTGTGTTTTCACACGTTTTGTTAAACCTAAATTGCTGCGAGTCTAATAATTGTTGTAGCGACATTAAGCGGTCAGATTTCACCTGCTCAGGCACCTGCTCTGTTTTGTCTGATGCAGGGGTTCCTGGACGCATACTATATTTGAAGGAATATGCGGACGCATACCCTACCTTATCAATAAGTTTCAATGTATCTGCAAAATCTGCATCTGTTTCACCAGGGAATCCAACAATAAAATCCCCTGACATAGCGATATCTTCTCTAGCAGTTCGCAATCTATCAATGATTTTTAAATAATCTGCAGATGTATGACGCCTATTCATAGCGTGCAATATTTTATCAGAACCAGATTGAATTGGAAGATGCAAATATGGCATTAATTTATCCACCTCTGCATGCGCCCTGATTAATTCATCATCCATATCTAACGGATGAGATGTAGTATATCGTATGCGCTTGAGATCTGGTAACTCTGCCAATTCATATATCAGCCTTCCCAGCCCCCATTCACGTCCATCAATACCATCGCCATGCCAAGCATTCACATTCTGACCAAGCAATGTTAATTCTCTGGTTCCAGAGGAAATTAATTGTTTTGCTTCATCAATAATTGTTTTTGCTGTTCTAGAAAATTCTGCCCCTCGCGTATAAGGAACAACACAAAAACTACAAAATTTATCGCATCCTTCTTGCACAGATAAAAAGGCGGCTGGTCCCCGCTTGCCTAGCTGTTCTGGCAGAAAATCAAATTTCACCTCTGCAGGAAACTCCGTATCAATCAGACGGTTTCGTTCAATTGGATCTAGCTTTGCAACCAAATCTGGAAGTCTATGATATGTTTGTGGGCCGACCACTATATCAACCCAAGGAGCACGCCTTGTAATTTCCTCTCCTTCAGCTTGTGCAACACATCCAGCAACCACTATTTTTACATCACGGTTTTGCTCATCCGCAGCACGCTGTTTGACTTTTCGTAAACGTCCAAGTTCTGAGAAAACTTTTTCAGACGCTTTTTCTCTGATATGACATGTATTCAAGACGATCATATCTGCATCTTGTAGATCAGGATTTTCTTGATAACCAAGAGGGGCTAGGGAATCCTTCATTCTATCAGAATCATAGACATTCATCTGGCAGCCATAGGTTTTTACGAACAGGTTTTTCATAAACAAACAATCAATAATATCAAAACATTCATAAGATTTTTAAAGGGTGAATACGTCAAGTTATAAACCAGTGCAAGTTGAATTAACAGGATTGTTTTTTATAGCGTTTACGTTCTTACAATATGAATTGCCATCAATATAAAAACCATTTTGGGAATAATAATTTTTTCGTAGCCCAATTCTATCAAATCCTAACTTTTCATATAAACTAATCGCGGCAGCATTATTTTGAGCTACTTCTAGGAAGACTTTTTGCATCTTACGCTCAATGCAAAATAACTGAAAGTAGGAGAGTAATTTAAAAGCAACTCCTCTGCGCCGAAAATTTTCTTTAACTGCTAGTTCAATAATATCTATTTCATCAAGAACAGCATTTGCCAATAAAAAACAAATTGCTTGATTGCCTTGATATCCACAAAGACCGAAAAAAGACGGCTTATCAATAAGGTGCGCAATCAGTGATGAATGGTTCTGTTTTGAATAAATTTCGTTATAAAGACGCAAAATATCAGATTTATTTTTCTGGGTTAATTCTTCAAAATAAATTTCATTATCCGACATAAACAGGTGCCCTCTACCACAAAGCCTTTTTAGCTTTATTTACCTTTGCAGGCGCTAAATATAAGGGGGTAGCAGGTGACAAGGAAATGCCGGTTTGCACCTGCCATCCAGCAAAATTTGCTATAATGGTTGCATCTAGATCTTCACGAAGAAAGGTTACTTTATTTACCCATTCCTGCCTTTTATGGTGTTGTTCATCCAACATCAAACGCTCAATTTCAAATGCACCAATTATATAAACAGCATCATTTAATTCTGCCAAAAGGCTTATTTTATTTTGCAAGTGAGCTAAATCTAGGTCTTCTATATTGTCAGTCATTGGTTTTTCAGAGGAGAAATGCTGACAATAATATGAGCTGCGTCTTGTATCAGATAGAGATAAGATAGCTATGCTTTGATTGCTAAGAGCATTATATTTCAACTTCTGAAAGCAAGAAAAGCCGATTGCGGATAAACCGTTAACACCAAAAACCTGCGAATCAGCAACGATACCAAATCCTGTGATAGCCGCAAGACAGGTTCTAATGCCGGTAAATGACCCAGGTCCTCTGCCGCCTATAAAAAAATCTATCTGTTCAAGTTTTATCTCAGCTTGTGTTATCACTTTGTGTGCTTGACTAACAATTCTCTCTGCGTGGCCATATTGTCCTTCCACAAATTCATGCGAAAGGATATTACCGTCTTGCCAAATAGCAGCAGAACTAGACCCAGCGGATGATTCAAGTGCAAGTAAAATCATAATTTATATCTCATTTATCTTTTTTTTTATTTTACAGATACGAAGAGGGGTTTTTATGCCAATTAATTATGATATAAAGCAAAAAAATATAAAAGAAACTGTAATCCCTATGTACTTCACACGCTTTATTTTAGCTTTTTTAATTTTTGAGCTTATTTCAATCGGATATCATACGCCTGCAATAAGCCAAGAGCGTTCTGTTGAGAAACAGGATTATGCAACCATTATTATGTATCATCGTTTTGGCGAAAGTCGATATCCATCCACAAATGTGACTGTAGAACAGTTTGAATCACATTTAGAATTTATAGCAGAAGGCGATTATACTGTTGCACCATTATTAGATATTATTGAAACATTACAATCTGGCGGTACTTTAGCAGATAAAACCTTAGCAATTACCATAGATGATGCCTATTTATCGGTTTATTTGGAGGCATGGCCACGTTTAAAAGAATATGGCTTTCCTTTTACTATTTTTATAGCAACTGACCCAGTTGATAACGGAATTAAATCCTATATGAACTGGGACCAAATACGCGAATTGCAGGAAAATGGGGTTACCATTGGATCACAAACCAAATCTCATCCCCATATGCATAGATTATCATCTATAGAGGTAGAGCAGGAAATAGAGCTTTCAAACAACCGGTTTTTAGAGGAAATAGGTCAATACCCTCAGCTTTTTGCTTATCCTTTTGGGGAATATTCATTGAATGTTATCAGGGCTGTTAAGGATGCTGGGTTCATAGCCGCTTTTGGTCAGAATTCTGGTGTGTTATTTGCCAGCGATGATATGTTTGAATTACCAAGATTTGCCTTTAATGAAAATTATGGATCTATAGATAGGCTTAAATTAGCACTTGATGGAAAACCATTAAGAGTTTCTGACATTACCCCCCAAGATATGGTTTTAACGGATAATCCGCCATCATTTGGATTCACCGTTGATGATATGCTTACTCCGATCAGCCAATTGAGATGTTTTTCAAGTGAGTATGGTCAGCTATCCGTACAAATCTTAGGACCAAGAGCAGAAATACGACTTCCAGGAGCTGTCAAAGGACCAAGAACACGTATTAACTGTACCATGCCTGCAGAAGATGGTCGCTGGAGATGGTTTGGCAGACAATTTTTAGTCAATTAACCAATTGACTATAATCAAATCGCAAAAGCTGATTCTGCAAAATTAGATCTTTTATTACAGCAATATAATGCTCCCCTATTTCTGCATAAGGATGCATAGAGGGCGCTAAGTCAATACCGTTTGGCCATTTTTCTTTTTCAATATAGCTCCATCTGAGCTTCCTGAAATCTTCGTAGGCATTATGTGTATTTAAATTTTTCATATAGGATTTAACAGAACCTTGCAAATTTGAAAACCGCCTAATAACTGCCCTATTATTTGATGCGTCTAACGGTTTAATACCTGCTTCTGCAGACCATGCCCATTGCCCAAACAAGGCATTACCTTCCATGCTAAACCGAGATGTTCCCCAACCAGATTCAATTGCTGCCTGCGCCAAAGCAAGAGAAGTTGGCACAGGCAGAACTCGATGCTCTGCAAGGGTGATAATTTCGTCCATATCTTTTTCGTCTGTATTAATAGCATATTTACCAGCAATCCTTTTGATGGTTTCAAAATCGTCTTTTTTCTGAGCCATATAAAGAGTCTGGCGCTGCTTCCAAATTTCTTCATTAGATTTTAGAATGAGAGGTAACATAAATCTTACAAATATCGCTTTTTTCTCTCCACTTGGTAGTTTTTCAAGATCTGTAGGCACAGATTTAACGAATATGCTTTGAATTTCCAACACGTCAGAAGACGAATATAAAATCGGCTCAAGCTTATCTGGAAGAAATTGGGTTATTATTTCTGATGATGTCAGCTCAAACCAATCTATTCTATAATCAGATAATGGTGAATTAGATAATTTCTTTTCAAAAACTGCACGAGCAAAATCAGTTTCAACTTCAGTTTTTTGCACAAAAAAGCGAGGTTTTTTAGAAATAGACGGTATCAGTTGACCAATAACAACTACTAGCAATAACGTTACTAATATTATAGGCTGGAAAAACCGATTCATTTTTATTTTTCTTCAAGATAAGAGTTTAATAATATCATGGAATTAAGTATTAGCCGGTCTCACTTCTTTAACCTCGGGGATATAATGACGAAGCATATTTTCAATTCCCATTTTTAAGGTTGCAGCACTACTAGGGCAGCCCTGACACGCCCCACGCATTTGCAAGGTGACAATGCCGTCTTCATAGGATGAAAAAATAATATCGCCGCCATCCATAGCAACAGCAGGTCTTACTCTTGTATCAATTAGATGCTTTATCTGCTGTACTGTCTCACTATCTGTTTCATTAGATTGTGAAGATACCTCATCTAAAATCTCTATTACTGGTAAACCAGATGCATAATGCTCCATTATACCAGCAAGAAGTGCTGGCTTTAGTGAAAACCATTCTAATGATTCTATTTTTGTGACAGCAATAAAATCGAGACCAAGAAATACTGACTGCACCCCATCTATTTGAAATAGGCGTCTTGCAAGAGGAGCATTTTTTGCTTCTTCCACGGAATTAAATTCTGCATTTCCGGCACTCATTACATCAACACCAGGAATAAATTTTAATGTTGCTGGGTTTGGCGTTTCTTCTGTTTGAATAAACATTATATTTAAATCTCCTCGCCTAAGCAAATAGTTCGCATTTTACACTAGCTGTATTTATGATATCAAGTCTAGTCAACAGTGCAATTTGCTATCCTTTATATTTGATACGAATTAACTAGTGGATTGGACGAATCCCATTACATTTTTACATGCTCGTAAAATTGGTTCTGCTATGACAGCTGCTCTTTTGCTTCCTTCTGATAAGACATTATCTAAGTGATTTGTGTCTGCTAGTAATTTATTCATTTCTGTTCTAATTGGAGAAATTGAACCTATTAAACTTTCTGCTAATATTGGTTTAAATTTTCCGAATCCTTGCCCTGAAAATTCAACTAATACTTCTGCATCACTCTGGTTTGTTAATGCAGCATAAATGCCAACAAGGTTTCTTGCTTCTGGTCTATTTTCAAGTTCTTCAACTGTTTCCGGTAATGGTTCAGGATCTGTTTTTGCCTTTTTTATTTTTTGTGCAATTAAGTCATCTTCGTCATTTAAATTAATTCGTGTGAAATCTGAATCATCAGACTTGCTCATCTTAGATGAGCCATCCCTTAAACTCATAATACGTGCAGCCGTTTTCTGAATAACTGGCTCAGGAAGTGGAAAAAATTCTTCCCCAAACATAGAGTTAAACGCAGTAGCAATATCTCTTGTTAGTTCTAAATGTTGTTTTTGGTCATCCCCAACTGGGACATGCGTTGCCTTGTAAGCAAGTATATCTGCTGCCATCAGAGTTGGATATGCGTATAGCCCTACAGTTGCATTTTCCCTGTTTTTGCCTGCTTTTTCTTTGAATTGGGTCATTCTGTTTAACCAGCCAAGACGCGCAACACAGTTAAAAAGCCACGCTAATTCTGCATGTTGTGATACCTGCGACTGATTAAATAAAATAGAATTATTAGTATCAATTCCAGAAGCAATAAGACAGGCAGCCACCTCTTGAGTCGCTTTTTTTAATAGCTGAGGTTGTTGCGGAACAGTAATAGCATGTAAATCAACGATACAATAAATTGTCTCGTGATCCTGTTGCAATCCCACCCAATTTTTTATTGCCCCTAGGTAATTTCCTAAATGCAGATTGCCTGTTGGTTGAACACCTGAAAACACACGCCCTTTAGACATTATTTATTCCTGATTCTTTAATTTTGATACTATGTAGATTTTATAGTAGATTTTATAGATGAGTATTTCAATATATCATGCAATCACATAAAGATTATTTCGAATATTTATTTCATACTGTTTTCAATAATCCAGACGGCCAAAAACCTGCAATCCGAGCCATGCCAAAATAAACACATAGCCCAGCAATAACTAAAATAATTACGATATAAATATCTGTCTGAAATATGGTGGTAAGCCAAATATTTAATAGCTTTAAAATAACAGCCATTAAAATGCAGGAAAGAATTATCGGCAGCAGCTTGGGGAAACTTTTTGCACTAAGATACTGATCTTTAAATAAGAGAATTGCTTGGCAAAAAACCCCCAACCAGATTGCTATTGAGGTACCTAATGCCAAGCCAATATGACCAAAATACTGCATTAAAATCACACTCAAAATTATGTTAACAGCAACAGTGGCAAGGCTAATTCGAAGTATAATAGCTGGTCGGTTCGATGCATAAAATACGGATTGAAATAGTTTTTGCGCAACAAAAGCAGGCAACCCAATACCATATGCAATTAATGCAGATGCTGTTGCGCCAACATCTGTTGAATCAAACGCACCATATCCGAATATACCAGAAATTATAATTGGGGATAAGACTAACAAAGCAGCGGTGGCTGGAAGTGCAAAAAAGCCCCCAAGATATAACGAATTACTTAATGATTTTGCCATTTCCTGTCTCTCACCTTTGGCGTGTAATCGCGAGAGGTGTGGCAATAATGCTGTACCAAGTGCAATTCCTATAATGCCAAGTGGAAGCTGAGTTATTCTATCCCCATAATATAACCAGGAAATCGCCCCAATGGGGAGGGTAGACGCCAGAATCATATCAACAAAAATATTTATTTGAACGCTACCAGCACTGAAAGCTGCTGGTACGAAAGAACGCCACATTTTTTTGCTAGCATCACTTATGCCGCGCCATCGCCAAGATGGCATTAACTGATGCTTAACCAGAATTATTTTTAAAAACAAAAGTTGCAGGAAGCCCGCAATTACAACAGAAACAGCTAATGGCAATGTTAGTGATAATAATGTCTTATCTGTCAATTGCCCTGCTGAAAAAAACACCCCGCCAGCGCCTACAATCAAGGCTAAATTTAGAAGGATTGGCGCTGCGGCACCAGGCCAGAATATTCGATGCGTATTCAACAATGCAGACCATAAAGCCACAAGCGATATCATTACCAGATAAGGCATGGTAATTCTTGCAAGTAAAATAGCTGTCTCTAGTCTATCTGCTGTTGCTTTAAAACCAGGAGCAAGAAGCGGGATTATGTACGGCATTAACAGCTCAAATACTATCACTAAAAAGGATAAGCTTAACACAAGCAAAACCTGTACTTCAGTAACTAGCTGCAGAGCTGACTTTTCATTTTTGTTGGCTGCCACAGTTTCATATGCCGGCAGAAATACGTTAGTTAAAGCACCCTCTGCTGTTATTCTACGAAAAAGATTTGGGAGTTTGAGCGCTACTAAAAAAGCATCTGAAGCTGCACCTGCGCCAAGTACTAATGCAAATAAAATATCTCTTATAAGACCCAAAATACGGCTAATGCCTGTAAAGAATCCAACTTGTCTAAAGCCTCTCATGACGGGGTTTATAGAGAGTTCAACCTTTGTCATAGCGTCTCATTTTCAGAATGTGACAGCACCTCCAATAGGTTTCCTCTGATTTTCTCAATCATTTTTTCTGTTTCGACCTTCATCCCAAAAATATCTTTTACATAAAACACATCAACTGCCCTATCTCCGTAGGTGGATACAGAAGCAGAATTTATTTGAAGTCCTAATTGTGCAATTTTACGGGTGATATCATATAGTAATTTTGGTCTGTCTGGGCCAGATATCTCTAACACAGTGTGCGAATTACTCATTTTATTTGTAACAGATACCCTTGATGCCGTTATCATAGCTTTTTGTCTTTTAGATATCGATTTTGTTTTTTCGCCAAGTTGTTCTGTTAATATGAATTTACCCGCTAGTGTATCATCTATCATTTGCCTGATTCTAGTTAGGGCATCGGCGTCTTTAACCGCAGATTTATCTACAGTTTGAATCATAAACTCATCAAGAATAGTGCCATCTTTTCGGGTATTAATTCGTGCATAAACAATCTGACAACCCGCCATAGCAACAGCGCCTGCAATTCTGCTAAACAGCCCCGCATGGTCTTGGGTTATAATAGTTAACATAGTTGATTTGCTGTCTTCTCTTACTGTGAGATCAAGACAAAGAGGATTATTACTATTATAAAATCTCTCAAGTAACTCACAATGCAATATATGAGTCTGCCTATCAAATGTAGACCAATAAGAAGGGTAAAACATAGCCTGATAGTCATCAATTTTCTGATCACTCCAATTCAGTTCTTGCTGAATTGCGTTTTTGGTTCTTAGCTTTTCCTGTTCTGCTAAACCATCTTCATCATAAGTTGGTGCCAGTCCCCCAAGCACCCTTTCTGCTTCATGAAACAAAACTCTCATAAGGCTTGCTTTCCACCCATTCCAGATATTTGGTCCCACCGCCCTAATATCAGCTACAGTTAGAACCAAAAGAAGTTTCAATCTCTCAAGAGATTGAACATCAGCGACAAAATTTTGAATGGTTTTAGGGTTATTCAAATCATAACGAAACGCTACTTTGCTGATAAGTAGGTGCCACCTAATTAGCCATTTTACCGTATCTGTTTCATCGTCAGAAAAGCCAAACCAAGGACATAGTGATTGTGCTATTTCTGCTCCTAATATGGAATGGTCACCGCCTTTACCTTTGGCAATATCATGCAAAAAGACCGCCATATATAAAACACGTCTTGCATCTGTTTGATGGATTAATCTGCAAGCAAGCGGGGCCTCATTTTTTATTTTGCCTGTTTCAATTTCATTCAGAATTTCGACTGCCTTAATGGTATGCTCATCAACTGTATAGCTATGATACATATCGAATTGCATCATGCCTACAATATGCCCAAATTCAGGTATAAATTTACCCAGAAAGCCAGAATCATTCATCAGCCTTAGGACCCGTCCAGCAGATTCTTTTGCCGTTAGAATCTCAAGAAATAAGCGCTTAATTTCCTCTGTTTGTACCTCTTGTACAGAACAAGATTTTATTGCCCTTGTCATTCGCCGAAAAGTGTCTGGATGAATATCTGATTTTAAAAATTGAGCATGGTGAAATAAACTAATAATTAATTCGGGATTTTGTCTGAATCGGATAGTAGGTGGCAAGCTTAGTCGATTTTTCATTATCACAAAGGGTGCCAATTTAGATTGATTATAGAAATTAGCAAAATTTAATATTCTACCTAATCCAAATATACCCTTATTTTCAAAATCACTCTCGATGGCAGAACAAAAAATTCTGGTTAATGTGCCAACTTGTCTTGCTGCTAGGAAGTAGCGTTTCATAAACCGCTCAACACCTCGTAAGCCAGCCCGTCCAGAAAAACCCATCAATGGCGCCAAATCTAATTGGGCATCAAATGTAAGACGGTCATCTTCCCGCTTTGCACGCAAATGCAGAAAACAGCGCACAGTCCATAAAAATCGTTGTGAGGACGCAAACGTTTTTGCTTCTGAAACACGCAAAACACCGCGCTCAACTACCTCTTCAACTGAATTTACTTTATAGGCAAATTTAGCAATCCAAAATAATGTATGAAGGTCTCGAAGACCCCCTTTCCCTTCTTTGATTTGTGGCTCCACCATATATCGTGTTGCCCCATGCTGGTTGTGTCTTGCATCTCTTTCCTGAAGTTTTTGTGCTACAAAATGCGATATTGATTGGCTTGCTAACCAACTTTGAAAATGCGATTGGAAATTTTTAAATAACCGCTTATCGCCGTCGATTTTTCTGACCTCTAAAAGAGTCGTCATTATAGTTACATCGTCACTAGCTGCTTTCAAGCATTCGGCTATATTTCTAGTGGCATGACCAACTTTCAAACCAAGGTCCCATAGAAGGTAGAGAATATATTCAATTATTTTTTGATGCTTTGGTAAATTATCTTCATCATATAAAAATAACAAATCAATATCACTATGCGGCGCTAACTCCCCTCTGCCATAGCCGCCAACAGCCAAGATAGTCATTCCATTTATTTGTGTTTGAGTGTTTTTTTGTTGAGATGTTTCAGCACATTTAGAAACAGCTACAGAATAAATTATTGAAATTAATTGATCCATTGCGATGGCGCAACCGCCTGCATATAATACCCCGTTTCTGGTTTCATGTAGCTCTTCTGCTAAAGCTATTTTAGCATTAAAAAGAGCCTCTTTTAGCAGCTGTAAAAATAAGTTTCGATATGTTGTCTCGTCTGTTTCAGACTCGATTTTTTTAAGGTTAGTTTTCAGTGTTCTTAAATCTAAAAATTTTTTCTTTTGAGATTGTACAATTTGCATCGGTGTTTGCAGAGATACTGGTACGATAATATTTTTTTGTTTGCCAGAAATAGGGGCTTTGCTCACTGTCATTATTTTCGACCTTCTTGATACATTCTATGCAGGTCATATAGCACATTTAGCGCATTTTTTGGGGATAATTCATCTGGCTGGAGCGCTTTTAATAAAGCCAATAAATCTTCATATTCTTGCTTATTTGTGTCTGGTAATTGAGCCTTTGGCGCTTGACTAAACAAAGGTAAATTCACACTATTATCTGCCAGACTTTGCTCTTCATGCCATCTTTGTGTCTCAAGTTCTAACAGCAAATCTTTTGCTCTGTCGATAACTGAATCTGGTAATCCTGCCAACTTAGCCACATGAATTCCATATGATCTCCCAGCCCTACCTTTAGCAACTTGATGAAGAAAAATTACCTGCTGATTCCACTCTTTAATTAACATATGGTAACTTTCAACATCTACAAGTGTGTCTTCTAAAATAGTAAGCTCATGATAATGGGTTGCAAATAAGGCGCGGCATTTGTTTTGATTATGTAGATGCTCCAAAGTTGCATGCGCTATAGCCAGACCGTCATAGGTAGAGGTTCCACGACCAATTTCATCCAATATTACCAACGAATTTGATGTTGCTTGGTTTAAAATTGCTGCTGTTTCAACCATTTCGACCATAAAAGTAGACTGTCCCCTTGCTAGGTCATCAGATGCACCAACACGGCTAAATAATTTATCAACAACTCCCATTTTAGCGTATTTCGCTGGAACGAATAATCCAGCTTGAGCCAAAATAACAAAATGAGCATTCTGCCGAAGGAAGGTTGATTTACCCGCCATATTCGGACCTGTAACTAGCCAAATCTTTTGACCCTTTGATAGGTCGCAGTCATTTGCCATAAAAGGTGTGTCTTGGTCAGCTTTAGTTTCCACTACGGGGTGTCTTCCAGCTTCTATATTAAATTGAGTGTCCTCTGTTATTTCAGGTCTGATATAATGGTTTTGTTCAGCTAGCATAGCAGTTGCGATTGCCACATCTATCTGTGCCAAGGAGGAAGCACAATGGGCAATTGATGCTTGGCATTGCAACGTATCTTCCACTAATTTCTCGAACAACGCTAACTCAATGGCAATTGCTCTGTCTGCTGCCGTTGATAGTTCTCTTTCTAATTCGGCAAGGGCAGTTGTGGTGAAACGGATTGCTTGTGCTGTTGTTTGTCTATGGATAAATGCCTCATCTGACATCAGCTTATCAGCATGATTTGTCCGAACTTCTATATGATAGCCAAGCACATTATTATGTTTTACCTTGAGAGAGTTAATGCCTGTCTGCTCACTATAATTTTGTTGTAACAAGGCAATATGGCGCCTACTTTCATCACGTAATTCGCGCAATGAATCAAGAGCGGAATCATAATGAGGTCTAATAAATTGACCGTCTCTTGCTAGTAACGGCAGGTTTTCCCCCAACGCATCTTTTATTTTTAATGCAAGGGTAACTGGCTCTTTGACTAACTCACTCAACTCAGCAAGGAGTGCGGGGCTGGTAAGTGTCACCGCCTGTTCAATCAATTGAGAAATTTGATGTGCTTTTTCAATACCTGTTGCTAGCGCATATAAATCTCTTGGACCACCTCTTCCAAGAGACAACCGAGACAGAGATCTCTCAAAATCTGGTACCCCTTTAAAATTCTCCCCAATTTCTGACTTTATTAAATTCTCATTTAGAAACCAGCTAACTAAATCAAGCCGCTTATCAATTTCTGTTTTTACAGCTAATGGGGATGCTATTCTGCTTGCTAGAAGTCGGGCACCAATGGCTGTCTTAGTCTTATCAATCGCATGTAATAAGCAGCCTTTTTTCTCTCCAGATAAAGTCCTAGTAATCTCAAGTGACCTGCGAGTAGCTGGATCAATTTCCAATATTTTGTTTTTTTCAATATGAACTGGCGGCAGTAAGAATGGCTTTTTTGCCAGCTGTGTTTGACTTAGGTAATTTAAAATCCCATTGATAGCTGATAATTGAGAGCGTGAAAATTCTGTTATTGAACATTCTGTTGAGAAAAATTCTGCTATATTTTTTTGAGATGTCACACTGTCAAAATTTTCTGGTGATACCGCAAATGCACTCGGATGTTCTTTTACCATAGATACAATAAAATCCACCCCGTCTGGGTAGAGTAATTCTGCTGGGTTCAGCCTTTCAATCGTAGTTAATATAGAACTCTCATTAATAGGTTGAACCTGAAATATGCCAGTTGACATATCAGCCCAAGCCATAGCTAAGTCACCATTTGCGTGACCTATGGCTGCCAGAAAATTATTTTGACTAGGGTCAAGCAGCCCATCTTCACTCAACGTGCCAGCTGTAACCACACGAACCACAGCACGAGGCAAGGGACCTTTTCCACCCTGCTTTTTAAAATTTTCAGGTGTTTCTGCCTGCTCACAAACCGCCACACGATGTCCAAAACGGATTAGTTTTTCGAGATAACCATCCATTGCATGAACAGGGACACCGCACATAGGTATATCATCCCCATTCATCTGGCCTCTTTTGGTCAACGCAATACCAAGTGCTTCTGATGCGATTTCCGCATCGTGGAAAAACATTTCATAAAAATCACCCATACGATAGAAAAGCAAAAAATCCTGATAGTGTGATTTAACATCAAGGAATTGCGCAATCATTGGGGTTGGCTTAGATGACATACACACGCTCTTTTTTTGTGATTGTGACATGATATGTTATGAGTTTATTAAAAATTTTTATGCATTTTAAAATAGTTAGAATTTAGTATTAAACTCATCTATATAGTTTATTCCATCAAATATATAATATCAACATAAGTAGGAAAATAATGAGCGATAAAATTAACACTTTAAAAGAAGATGCAATGGCCTTTCACACTATGGGAAGACCTGGAAAACTTGAAGTAGTTCCTACTAAGCCTCTGAATACCCAACGTGATTTATCACTCGCATATTCGCCTGGTGTAGCAGAGCCGTGCATCATTATTAATAAAGATCCTGAAACAGCCTATGATTATACAGCAAAAGGAAATCTTGTTGCTATTATCTCAAACGGCACAGCTGTTTTAGGGTTAGGCAATATTGGTGCAATTGCATCAAAGCCTGTCATGGAAGGAAAAGCCGTTTTATTTAAAAAGTTCGCTGACCTAGATGGTATTGATTTAGAAATTGATACAGAAGATCCGGATAAATTTATTGAAGCTGTGTCCTTATTAGGTCCGTCATTTGGCGGAATCAATCTTGAAGATATAGCAGCCCCTGAATGTTTTATCATTGAACAACGCCTGCGGGAAATTATGGATATACCTGTATTTCACGATGACCAACATGGAACTGCTATCATTACTGCAGCAGGTTTAATGAACGCACTTCATTTAACAGGACGTGAATTTAAAGATATTAAAGTTGTATGTAACGGTGCTGGATCTGCTTCAATTGCGTGTGTTGAGCTTATCAAAGCCATAGGCGTACCGCATAATAATATCATCTTAGTAGATAGAACAGGAGTGATATATCAAGGTCGCGAAAAGGGCATGAATCAATGGAAGTCTGCTCATGCGGTAAAGACAGATGCTCGCACTCTAGAAGAAGCTATCGAGGGTGCAGATGTATTTTTGGGTCTTTCTGCTGCTGGTGCAGTAAGCAAAGAGATGGTTAAAAAAATGGCAAATGAGCCCATTATTTTTGCTATGGCCAATCCTGATCCTGAAATCTCACCTGAAGACGCAAAAGAAGCAAGGTCAGATGCAATCATTGCAACTGGGCGCTCTGACTATCCAAATCAGGTAAATAATGTTCTTGGCTTTCCATATATTTTCCGCGGCGCCTTAGATGTTCGCGCGTCAGCAATCAACGAAGAAATGAAAATTGCTGCTGCTAATGCGATTGCTATGCTTGCCAGAGAAGATGTGCCAGATGAAGTGAATAATGCTTACTCAGGTCAGCCTCTTAAATTTGGCAGAGATTATATAATTCCAGCACCATTTGACCCGCGTCTCATATCTGCAATTTCAAGTGCCGTTGCGCAAGCAGCGATGGATACAGGAGTTGCACGCAAACCAATTAAGGATATGCAAGCCTATAAAAACGAATTATCAGCGCGTCTCGACCCAACAGCGTCATTCTTACAAGAAATCTATGACCGCATCTCTCCTAAAAACGCAAAAGTTGTTTTTGCAGAAGGGGAAGAAGAAGTTGTTATTCGTGCTGCACTTGCCTTTAGAAATAGTGGGTACGGGCAGCCTATACTTGTTGGTCGCGAACATAGAATAAAACAAGCTATTGAAAATCTTGGGCTTGATGGCGCAGATGATTTGCCGATCACAAATGCAAAAATATCAGAACAAAATGATGTATATACAAACAGCCTTTATAATCGACTTCAACGGGATGGATATCTTTATAGAGATTGCCAGCGCATGGTAAATTTGGATAGAAATATCTTTGGGGCGTGCATGGTGGTAAATGGCGAAGCTGATGCAATGGTAACTGGCGTTACACGCTCTTTTAAAGCTAGCTTTGAGCATGTTAAACGGGTTATCGACACCAAGGAAGGTGAAATATTCGCCTCCTGTTCTATGCTAATTTCCAAAGGACGCACTGTTTTTCTTGGTGATACCTCTATTTATGAACGCCCAACATCAGAGCAATTGGCTAAAATAGCAATTGCTGTTTCTGCTCAGGCAAAATTAATGGGGCATACACCACGCGTTGCCTTATTATCCTTTTCAAATTTTGGTGCTCCTTCTGGACCATCAACTGACCATATTGTTGAGGCAATAAAAATACTTGATTCAATGAATGTTGACTTTGAGTATGATGGTGAGATGAGTGCCGAAGTTGCATTAAATTACGAATTGCAAAGGAAACGCTATCCATTCTGTAGATTAACTGGAGCTGCTAATATTTTGATAATGCCAGGATTACATTCTGCCAATATTTCATTCAAATTAATGCAACAGCTTGGTGGCGGTTCTGTAATTGGCCCTATGTTAATTGGATCTCAACATCCATTCCAAATTGTACAAATGGGCGCACAGGTAAATGATATTGTTAATGCTGCTGCAATGGCTGTTTATGAAACACTTTAACAGGCAATGTATGTGAAGATTTTTTTAGCTATTATTAAATTAAACAGACATTACTTTTCTATTTGCTTGGCAACTATTCTACTTTCAGCCTGTAATGGGCTTCCTAATACTATTGGGAAGCCTATTATTACGAACAGCAGTCAGACTAAAAATTTATCTGAAACAAAACCTGTTAATAGCGTTTTATCACCTGCAGAAAAACCCGAGCCAACCCCACCAATAATAGAACAAGCCACACAATCAGATACAGCGGTAGCAGCTAAAACAACAGGTGAGGGAGAACAAGCAGTAGCAAATATCAACAACACTAATTTGCCTTTAAAAGAAGAGGTAAATGAAATAGATGATTCTACTGAACAACAGCGTGATCCAGAACCGACGATAGCTTCATTAGAAAAGCCTAATGAGGCACAAGATATAATTGCTCTCCAATCTGTTATTACACCCATAGAGCCAATCAAATTAGATAGTCTAATCAGCAAAAATATGGCAGAGCTTGAGACCCTGTTAGGGCCTCCAAAATTTATAATTGAAGAACAGAAAATGCGTGTTTGGCAATATGCAGCAGGAGAATGTATTTTTGATTTTTTTCTGTATCTAGAGCAAGGAAATTTTATCGTAACATATACTGATTTTCGGGCAAAAATGTTGAATCAAACAATCGAAAAATCACTATGTGAATATGCATTAGCACACGCACAAACGCCTTAGATTATTTAAGTATTTATTAGTCTTGCATCCTATTTACTTATAAATTCTTTTCTGAAAATA
>JABJAN010000110.1 GCA_018666135.1 Alphaproteobacteria bacterium
ATCATGCAGATAGATAATGCCCATGATACTGTTGTTAGTATGCGTGAGGAGACAATAGAATGGATTGTGGGTGAGGCAATCCCCGCAGGCAGCTATGCAGATATGTGGGATTCAGAACAGTTGACGTCACTTTCTAGGTCTTATTTAGGAATAGAAGTACCTGGTAATCAATGGGTTGAGGAAGATGGCGTAACTGAGAGTGAAATCCTTGATAGATTGTCGAGTGCATCTGACAGGCATATGGCGAGTAAGGTAACTATTTTTGGTCCAGATACGATGAGAAATATTGAAAAATCTGTTATTTTGCAGGTTTTGGATCAGCAATGGAAGGAGCATTTGCTTGGTTTGGATTATTTGCGTCAGGGCATTAATCTTAGAGCATATGCACAAAAAGATCCTCTTAATGAGTATAAGCGTGAAGCATTCCAGATGTTTGAATCGATGCTTGATAAAATGCGTCAGACAGTAACGATGGCTTTATCTAATGTGGATTTAAAACCACCGCAATCCGAGCCTCAGTCAGCTGATGATACTAGCAAATCAGGTTCCAATTCTACAAAAGCGTCAATTAATTCACCAACAACAAATACAAAAGTGCCAAGAAACGCTCTGTGTCCTTGCGGTTCTGGTAAAAAATACAAACATTGTCACGGTAAAATTTAGGTCGATATTTAAACTGAAGTCAGGTTTGAGTATAAAGCGATACAATAATGATTAAATATACGTTATTATGTGAATTTCAGCATTCATTCGAAGGGTGGTTTAGTGACTCAACGAGTTTTGAGAAACAATGTAAGCTCAATCTTGTATCCTGTCCTGAATGCGGTAACAGTGCTATTAAACGGGCTTTAATGACACCAAATTTGAGTGTTAGCAGTCATAAAAAGAAAAATGCTGAACACTCAGATATATCAACATCCAGAACAGAGGATAATAAAAGCCAGCCTTCTGGTAAAGCAGACAAGGTACTATCTGAAACATCTAATCAAACAATTCCCCTGGTTAATCCAGATCAGGCAATGACGATGCTTAGACAAATTAGAAACCATGTTGAAAAAAATGGACGTAATGTCGGAGATAAGTTTGCTGATGAAGCCTTGAAAATTCATTACGGCGATAAAGAGCAAGAAACAATCTACGGTACCTGTACGCCAGAAGAAGGAGAAAAATTGGCAGAAGAGGGTGTCCAATTTGCTGAATTGCCTGAATTTCCTAAAGATAATTAATTCTATTTTATCCTACTGCCGGAAGCAGCATAATTAATCGCTGTGATGGACGTAAATTTAAATCTGCCATCTAACAGGGGCATAAAGCCAGTAAAATCATCTAAGATAATACCTGCCTTCCTTGCTTCTGCTTGTAATTCTGCAGGTTTTACGAATTTATCAAATTCATGGGCCCCTTTGGGAACAATTTTTAATATATTTTCTGCCGCGAATTTAGCTAAGGCTAATGCGGCAAATGTTCTGTTAATGGTGGTAAGAATAACAATCCCATTGGGTGCTAGAAGACGTTCTATGGCGCTAAGAAATAAAGACCGATTGGCAACATGTTCTATAACTTCAGATGCATAAATAATATCAAAATTAATGTCTGTATCTGCTAACTCTTCAGCTGAAATAACGCTATAATTAATGTTAAGCTCAGATGATTTGGCATGTAACCTAGCCGTTTCAATAGCAGAAGAGGAGCCGTCAATACCAGTTACATCGCCACCAAGCCGCGCCATTGGCTCAGCAAGCAGTCCTCCTCCGCAGCCAATATCCAGTATTTGAAGATTGCTAAGGGGTTTTTCATTTTCCCAATCGCCAAGCTGATGGCGTTTTATGGCTTTCTTAAAATATTCAATTCGGATAGGAGTGAATTGATGTAGTGATTTCATGGATCCAGATGGCTCCCACCATTCTTTGGAAAGAGCTTCAAATCGATTAATATCGTTTCTATCAATAGTTGAATTAGACATTATGTTGTTTTCCAGAATGCATTTTGTGACTTGTGTGTTTGCTAGGAGTTCAGTAATAACCGATTACACTATATAGATCGAAGTTTAAAGTTATAGAAAAAAATGGCACGAATTGTTCAAAAATTTGGTGGCACATCAGTTGCCGACATTGACCGTATTAAACATGTTGCACAAAAAGTGAAGACATGTTTGGAGGCAGGCAATCAAGTTGCGGTAGTGGTGTCTGCGATGGCGGGTTCTACAAATCAACTAGTTGAATGGGCAAAGCAGATAGACCCAATGCATGATGCAAGGGAATATGATACGGTTGTTTCAACAGGTGAGCAAATAACTGTAGGACTGTTAGCAATTGCCCTGCAGACGATTGGTGTAGATGCACGTTCTTGGCTTGGATGGCAAATCCCATTGCTTACAGATGATGTGCATAGTGCTGCTCGTATTGAAGATATTAAGGCAGATCAAATTATAGATAGGTTAGAGCAAGGCCAGGTTGCGGTTATTGCAGGTTTTCAGGGCATAGCGCCAGATGGACGTATTTCCACTCTTGGAAGAGGCGGCTCAGACACATCAGCAGTAGCTCTTGCAGCTGCAATAAAAGCAGATAGATGTGATATATATACAGATGTGGAAGGTGTTTATACTACCGACCCCCGAATAATGCCAAAAGCCAGAAAGCTGGATAGCATCACTTTTGAAGAAATGCTTGAAATGGCTTCTGCTGGGGCGAAAGTATTGCAAACGCGGTCTGTAGCGATGGCTATGAGGCATCATGTTAAACTGCAAGTCTTATCAAGCTTTACTGACACACCTGGAACGCTGGTTCAAAATGAGGAAAAGCAAATGGAAAAGCAAAAAGTAAGCGGTATTGCCTATTCAGCAGAGGAAGCTAAGGTAACAGTTGTTGGATTGCCAGATAAACCTGGAATAGCAGCCAAGATTTTCAGTGCCCTTGCAGAAACACATATAAATGTTGATATGATTGTTCAAAGTGCGTCTCCTGATTCTCAGAAAACAGATATTACATTCTCTCTTGCAAGATCTGAGCTTGAAAAGGCGGTAACAGCTCTTACTAGATTAAAAACAGAATTGGCTTTTGTAGCACTAGTGCATGACGATAATATTGCAAAGATATCCGTTATAGGTACAGCAATGCGCACTCAATCAGGCATTGCTAAATTGATGTTTGAAGTCCTCTCAGAAAAGAAAATTAATATGCAGGTGATTTCTACTTCAGAAATTAAGATATCTGTTTTAATTCAAGCGGATTATACGGAATTGGCAGTTAGAAGCCTACATGATGCTTTTGAATTAGATAAAATTGACTAAATTTAAAAAAAATGCGAGAAATAAAGAAGTTTTTGGTATATTTTTAAGTTTATTTGCAGTTAAACATCAAATCTATGATAATTATATGTTAAGAATTAAGCAATAATATGACAATTCGAGAAGTTGAATAAGGTACATGTCGCTAGTTACAGAACATTTTGATTCTCACAATTACGATCACGAGGCAAGTGAAATCGGGGCTATTCTTGCATCTGCTAGACGTAGTAAAGATATCTCGTTGCAAGATTTGTCTGATTTATTGCGTATTCCAAAAGCGTATATAAGAAGCTTAGAAAACTCAGATTTTGACAGTTTGCCAGGCGTTGCTTATGTGCCAGGGTACATTCGTAGTGTGTGTAAAGTTTTAGAAATAGATAGCGCTCCGTTAATACAGTCTTATTTGGTTTCCGTAAAGAATGAAGGAATTGGCACTAGTTATGACGTGCCTGGACAGGCACTTGTCCCAAGGTTTTCAAAAAGCTCGATTGCTATGATGGCTGTTCTCATAGCTATTGTTGGATATACTGGCTGGTTTGTAATTGTCAGAGACGAGCCAGAGCAAATAGCGTCACTTGTGCCGACTGTTCAAGAAATAAAGCCAGATATAGATGCAAATGAAATTGTACAGCCTGATGCAATAGGCAAATTAGAAGATTCACCAGTTGCAAACACACCTGCTGAAAATGAACAGAGATCAATTCAGCCAATTGGCAACATACCCGCATTGCTAAATGAAAATGAAGCTACGAGTTCAGATTTAGCAGAAGTGGATAAAAATGAATTAGGCGATAAAACCACCATTAGTGATAGTGCGCTACCTATAGGAGAAGAAATCCTAACTGCACAGAATGACGAAAATTTGCAAATCACAGAACAGTCTGGTTCTGATAATATAAAAGCTGTAAATGCGATTGATTCTAAAGACACCACTGCTGGTCCATCATCCGCAGTTGCTAAAGAAATTGAGTTGTCTGATACACTTACGATACGAGCTACATCAGCGGCATGGATTGAAATGGTAGATTCAAATGGGGAAGTTGTCACTAGTAAACTGCTTAGAACAGGCGATAGCATTGCAACAAATCTTAAGGATAGCTTATATTTTACCACAGGAAATGCAGGCGGATTAATGTTCGAAATGATGGATGCTCCTGCGTTTAAAATTGGTAAAACAGGTGAAATTATTCGGGATCTTCCGTTAACTTCAGATACTATTATAAAAAGAAAATTTGACTAATTTTTTCTGGACTATCTCTTCGCTATCCAGCTTATATTACTGATTTAATGCTAGTGTTGGGGTGAAAATTCTTTTATACCCAATAGTTACAAAAGATAATTTTAGCTAATATCAGAATGTGGTTTATCGTGTAATGACACAATCTTCTTATCGACCATTTAGAATGATAGATCGTCGTAAAACCCGTCAAATTATGGTTGGTAATGTACCAGTCGGGGGCGATGCGCCAATTACCGTGCAAACTATGACCAACACACTTACCACTGATATTGAAGCAACTTGCGCACAGATTAATTCAGCTGTAGAAGCTGGCGCAGATATCGTAAGAGTATCATGCCCTGATGAGGCAAGTACAAAAGCGCTGAAGCAAATCTGTGATGCGAGTCCAGTGCCAATTGTTGCAGATATTCATTTTCATTATAAACGAGCATTAGAAGCAGCAGATGCAGGGGCTGCCTGTCTGCGAATAAATCCAGGAAATATTGGAAACTCAAAAAGAGTAGCTGAGGTGGTGGCAGCAGCTAAGGCGAATAATTGTTCTATGCGGATTGGCGTTAATGCGGGCTCATTAGAAAAACACCTTCTTGAAAAATATGCAGAGCCATGTCCAGAAGCATTAGTTGAGTCTGCTCTCGAGCATGCAAGAATATTAGAAGAGCATAATTTTGATCAATATAAAATTTCTGTTAAAGCTTCTGATGTTTTTCTTGCAGTAGCAGCTTATCAACAATTATCAGAAGCGATTGATTGTCCCCTTCATATCGGTATTACAGAGGCAGGAGGACTTCGGGCTGGCACCGTAAAGTCAGCTATCGGATTAGGTAATCTTTTATGGGCGGGAATCGGAGATACCATCCGTGTTTCTTTGTCAGCAGATGTAGTTGAGGAAGTTAAAGTTGGATATGAGTTATTAAAATCTCTTGGATTAAGACGCAGAGGCGTAACTGTAATATCCTGTCCGTCCTGTGCGCGCCAACAATTTGATGTGATTAAGTCTGTAGCCGAAATAGAAGATAGATTAGCCCATATAAATATTCCAATCACTGTTTCGATTATCGGCTGTGTTGTAAACGGACCAGGCGAAGCACGTGAAACAGATATTGGTTTGACAGGTGGCGGCAAGGGTACACATCAAATCTACCTATCGGGGATGGCAGATCACAGATTTACAGATAATAATATTGTTGAGCATGTAGTTGAGCTTGTTGAAGCTCGCGCTGCTGCGATAAAGCAGCAGGAAACAGTATAATCGCCTCAACTATACATTAAGAAAGGCTTGGTTAATGAAACCGATGCAACCTGTTCGAGGCACATCTGATTTAATGCCTAAACAGAAATCACAAATGAATGCTGTTGTTGAAACAGCGACCTTAATTGCAAATAGATATGGCTTTCAAGATATGGAAACGCCTATTTTTGAATTTACAGAGGTGTTTAGTAGACCGCTTGGTGCCAGTTCTGATGTGGTTGCAAAAGAAACCTATAGTTTTGAAGATAGAGGGGGAACGAGCCTTACTCTTAGACCAGAAGGCACCGCATCAGTAATGCGTGCATTAATAAGTAATGGTCTTACTCAATCATTGCCGCAGAAGTTTTTTTATGCAGGTCCAATGTTTCGATATGAGCGCCCTCAAAAAGGGAGAATGAGGCTATTTCATCAATTTGGATGTGAATTTATAGGTAGTTATAATCCATTAGCAGACGCTGAGATTATTGGCTGTGCAGCAATGATATTATCGGATTTAGGTGTACTTGATAAATGTGTATTACATTTAAATTCTCTTGGTGATACCAAGAGCAGGGATGATTATCGCCATGCGCTTATAACCTATTTATCTGACTATAAGCATTTATTGTCGCAGGATAGTAAGCGCAGACTAGATGAAAACCCCTTGCGTATTCTTGATTCCAAAGCAGTTGAGGATCAACAAATTGTTGAAAATGCACCAAGGCTTCCTGAGTTTCTTACACCACAAGCAACAGAACATTTTGACCAGCTTACCGCTGCCTTAGATACAGCAGAAATAGACTGGCATTTAGATCCAACATTGGTGCGAGGGTTAGATTATTATTCCCATACAGCATTTGAATTCATTACCCAAGCGTTAGGCTCGCAAGGAACTGTGCTTGGAGGCGGGCGATATGACGGGCTTTCTGCAACATTAGGAGGTCCTGATATTGGGGCAGTCGGTTTTGCTGCTGGCATTGAACGTTTGGCGTTGTTGGTCGATCAAACAGATGAGTTTATATATGATGTTGGAGTTATATTAGCAGATGATAGTGCAAGTTCGGTTGGCTTTGCCTTTGCAAATAAGCTTAGATCTTGTGGGTTGAAAGTGGATATACCTTTGGCAGGTCAAGTAGGTAAAAAATTAAAAAGAGCTGCACTCGTTGGATGTAGCCTATGTATAATTATAGGTGAAACTGAAATTAAGACTGACACTATCCAGGTTAAGATTATGGCAACGGGCGAACAAAAACAATTAACCCAGATAGAAGTAGTAGAATTTGCCCAAAAGTTTTTTGAGCAAAAGCAAGAAAGTATCTAAATAGTATGAGTCTTGAGCAAAATATAGCCCGAATATTAGCCAGAAAAACTGAAATTGAATTAAAATTAAGCTCTCCTGATTTGGACGCCAGTGAAATGATGCGTTTATCTAAGGAATTGTCAGACTTAAGACCTGTTGCTGAACAGGCAATGAAGGTCCAAGAGTTAAAAAATGAACTGGCTGATTCTGAAACGCTGGTGCAAGATTTAGAAACAGATGCAGAAATAATTGCACTTGCAGAAGAAGAAATTCAGCAGATCCGTCCTAAAATTACGGATGAAGAACATATCCTAAAATTATTATTATTGCCTAAGGATAAGGATGATTCACGAAACGCTATCTTAGAAATTCGCGCTGGTACAGGAGGTGATGAGGCTGCCTTATTTGGCGCAGATTTATTTGGAATGTATCAAAGATTTGCGTCACAACAGGGGTGGCGGTTTGAAATCATGGAAGTGTCAGAAACGGGCATTGGTGGTTATAAAGAAGCAACTGCAAATATTTCTGGACAAGATGTTTTTGCAAAGCTGAAATTTGAATCAGGCGTGCATCGGGTACAACGTGTGCCAGATACGGAGACAGGCGGGCGAATTCATACCTCTGCTGCAACAGTCGCTGTATTACCTGAAGCAGAAGATGTGGATATCGATATAAGGGAAGCGGATCTCAGAATTGATATATTTCGCTCTTCTGGACCAGGGGGACAATCTGTTAATACAACAGACTCGGCAGTTCGTATTACACACCTGCCGACGGGAATTGTTGTGAGCCAGCAAGATGAAAAATCACAGCATAAAAACCGCGCAAAAGCGATGAAAATTCTGCGCTCAAGATTATATGATGCTGAAAGAGCGAAGCAAAATGCAGAAAGAGCTGCTTCTAGAAAAGGGCAGGTTGGTTCTGGGGATCGTTCTGAGCGAATTCGCACTTATAATTTTCCGCAAGGTAGGGTTACTGACCATAGAATAAATTTAACTTTATATAAATTGGATAAAATTTTAATAGGCGAATCTTTAAATGAAATAATAGATGCGCTATTGGCAGAAGAACAGGCTGAAAAACTAGCGGATGGACAGAGTACGTAAATTTTTATGAATGCGAAAGCACACTTATCTTCTCTTATTCACGATGCAACCGAGAAACTGCAACACCGATGTGGTGTAAATGCGTTATTCGAGGCACGTTTGTTGCTTGGTCTTTCGCTTGGCTATGATGATGCTATATACCCACATATGCATGTTGAGCCCTCCACACAGCAAATTGCTTTTTTCCATGAAATAATCTCTGAAAGGTCAGCTGGGAAACCGCTTAGTAGAATACGTGGCTGGCGAGAATTTTGGTCAATGCAATTTTTTTTGAATAAAGCGACGCTTGATCCTCGCCCTGAAAGTGAATTATTGGTTGAAAAGGCCGTATCTTATGCCCAATCTGCCAATTTTAATAATAAGAATGCTCCCAGATTATTGGATCTTGGAACAGGGAGTGGTTGCTTATTACTTGCCTGTCTTAATGAGATAAAACAAGCAACTGGTGTTGGTATTGATATTAGTCATGAGGCAGTTTTTCAAGCAGAAGAAAATGCAAAATTTCATAAATTAGAAGCACGCTCTGAATTTATGGTTTCAAACTGGTTTGAAAAGGTGACAGGGAGTAAATTTGATATAATTTTATGTAACCCTCCTTATATCTCTG
>JABJAN010000111.1 GCA_018666135.1 Alphaproteobacteria bacterium
GGGGCGCTTACAAGAAATCAGTCCTGTTTTAGGGTGATTTATGCAAGGGTAATACCAAGGGTAATACCAAGGGTAATACATAGAATCTATTTTTTACCCTCCCATTTTAAGTGTCTTTTTTGACAGAATCTGCTATCTGATTACTTAGAGTTATTCTGCAGATTTAAAATTAACCCATAAATGGTGGCTAATCTGCTTCGTAAAATGTCTATTTGAGCGATAATAAGAAAAAACATAAGCAAATAAGTAAGAGAAAAAATAATGGCAGGACATTCCAAATTTAAAAATATTCAGCATCGTAAAGGTGCTCAGGATAAAAAACGGGCAAAAATTTTTACTCGGTTAATTAAGGAATTATCAGTTGCAGCGCGCTCTAGCACAGACCCCGCTAGCAATCCAAGGCTTAGAGGGGCACTTTCGGCTGCGCGTGCCGCTAATATGCCAAAAGATAATATTGAACGTGTCCTAAAACGAGCTGAGGGAGGCGAAGGCGATGCTTATGAAGAAATCAGATATGAAGGGTATGGTCCTGGCGGGGTAGCATTTATTGTTGAGGCAATGACAGATAATCGAAATCGAACTGCCTCTGAGGTTCGCTCATTCTTCTCAAAATTTGGAGGCTCGTTGGCAGAAACTGGCTCTGTTAGTTTTATGTTTGATAAAGTTGGACAAATTGTTTATCCGCTGGCTGTTGCTGATGCAGAAACCATGTTTGAAGCTGCATTAGAAGCAGGTGCTGATAATGTTGAAACAGAAGAAGACAGCCATGTTATCACTACTGCTGCGGAAGAATTTAATGCTGTTAGAGAAAATATAGAAAAACAATTTGATGCCCCAGAAGAAGCAGCGCTTATCTGGCAACCGCAAAACAGTATTGCAGTCGAAGAAGCAAATGCATCTACACTTTTAAAATTATATGATGCACTTGATGAAAATGACGATGTGCAAAGTGTATTTGCTAATTTTGAGATTTCAGACGAGATTATGACTAAACTAGATGGATAGCATTTGTGAGAATTGCAGATAGTAATAAGCCTGAGTTACGTATGCTCGGCATTGACCCTGGATTGCGCTATACAGGATGGGGTATTGTTGTTCAATCAGGTTTGAAACTGGTTCATATGGCGCATGGAACCATTAAAACACAGTCATCATGGGGTGATGCAGAACGTCTGGAAGAGATACATCAAGGTTTGATTGAAATTATGTCAAACTGGCACCCAACACGTGCTTCCATAGAACAGATTTTTATCGCTAAGGGAGCTGCTTCAGCTATAAAACTTGGAATGGCGAGAGGGGTTGCGATGCAGGCGTGCGCTGAAAAAGGACTAGCTGTTACAGAAATTTCTGCACGGCAAGTAAAAAAATCTGTTACGGGCACAGGAGCTGCAGATAAAAAACAAGTGGCTGCCATGGTTGAACGGCTGTTAAAGGTGGTACCAAAGGGTGCTGATGCCGCTGATGCGCTTGCTATCGCAATTGCAGGAATAAACAAAGGACCTAGCAACAACGCATCTAGCAACAACGCATCTAGCAAAAATCTGCAGGCTGGTTCTGGGCTTGCGCAGGCAATAGAAAAGGCGCTTGCCAAAGAGCAACAGAGGTAGCTTATTATGATAGCAAGATTAACAGGACAGATTGTAGAGCAAAATGCCAATCAATTAATAATGGATGTGCATGGGGTTGGTTACCTTATCTCTGTTTCATCATTGAGCTTAAACCAAATTCAGAGCGTTTCTGGCAATATAACTTTGTTAATCGAAATGATTATACGTGAAGATTCTATGACGCTGTTTGGGTTTTATACCTCAGAAGAAAAAGCAGCTTTTACTCTTCTTCAATCTGTCCAAGGCGTAGGCGCCAAAGCAGCCATTTCAATTTTATCTGTGCTAACGCCTGATAGCCTTAAACAGGCTATTTTATCATCTGACAAAGCAATGGTTAGTCGTGCTGATGGCGTTGGACCAAAACTTGCGCAACGAATTGTAAATGAATTGGCTGAAAAAGTTGGTAAGCTGGCAACCAGTTCTGGCGTTGGAGAAACTATCTCAGCCTCAAATATGGGGGCAAATCACACTGGCGTTGCACAAGATGCATTATCTGCACTGATTAATCTTGGATATTCACAAAGCGAGGCATGGTCTGCTGTTCAAAAGGCGACTAGCAATTCAGATACCCAAGAACTTGGCGTATTTCTGAATTTAGCACTGAAAGAGATTGGGCAAAAATTATGAGTGAAGTATCAGATTCTTCAGATGATAATCGCTTAGTAAGCCCAGAAAATAATGAGCATTATGATCCTGCTCTGCGTCCCAGAAAGTTAGATGATTTTGTTGGTCAAGGTCTTGGCAGAAGAAATTTAGAGACGTTTATTGCTGCCTCTGCACAAAGACAAGATGCTCTTGATCATACATTGCTGCATGGACCGCCAGGGCTTGGTAAAACGACAATGGCGCAAATTATTTCTGCAGAGTTAGGTGTGGGATTTAGAGCAACCTCGGGGCCAGTGATAGCGCGGGCAGGAGATTTGGCTGCATTATTAACAAATTTAGCACCAAGAGATGTTTTGTTTATTGA
>JABJAN010000112.1 GCA_018666135.1 Alphaproteobacteria bacterium
CGCCTCTGATTCTGAATTAAGAGATACAAGGAACAAAGTCATCCAACCATGCGGACCAACTAGGTTAATCTTATCACCAAGGCCTTCTTTTAGTGTGGTGCGCTCTGCAGGAGCTGTGCCGCGCCATTCAGCCATAATCTGACCGCCTAACATAGGCTCAGTAATACCAGAGATTTTATACCCAATTGTTCCATCAAGACAGTTGTCATCATGATGGAAATCTTCATAACGCTCTGTTATCCAAGCTTCACCAGGCTTATATTCTTTTAACTTATAAGGACCTGTTCCATTAATATTTTTTATAGGGAACTTTGGATCTGCATCTAGATCTTTTTTAGAATAGATTGCATTAAACGGAGAAGCAAAACCTGCCTCCATAAATGCATTTGGCGCACTTAAATTAAAGATAACAGTGTAATCATCTGGTGTCTCAATGCTAGAAATATCAGCCATCAGCGCTTTACGTGGTGATGCCACACCCTCTGGAGGGTTCTTGATTCTTTCATAAGACGCTTTTACATCTGCAGATGTCATTGGCGTACCATCATGGAATTTTACACCTTTATGAAGATTAAAAGTAAACTTCAATCCATCATCAGATACTGTCCAGCTATTAGCTAGATCGCCTTCCATCTTTGGAAAATTTTCCCAATCGAATGTGAGTAATGTTGAATAATGCTGTGCTACATAGTGCTGAACAGCATAAGAATTGTTCCCATGTAGGTCGAACATTGGTGGTTCAGCTTTGACACCATATACTAGTGTTCCCCCTTGCTTGGGACATGCGCTGTGTGAGCCCGCATGTGCACTGGATGCTGCAACGACTCCGAGAACCGTAGCAGACAATACAGCCGCTTTTAGAAATAATCGCATAGTTTTCCTCCAATTTAACTGTGTAATTTTTCACGATATTTGATTAAACATCAAAACATGAAGTAAAGGTGAATACAATGAATAATTAAAAAATATTGCTTAATAGTTTAAATATATAAAAAAAAATGAAAAATTAACTTTTTCAGCCCCGTAATTATAATTAGTCAGACAAAAAGGGGGTCAATTTTTCCATATCAATTTCAGTTCCAAGACCTACGCCCTGTGGCACTCTTATTTGCCCTTTTTCTATAATAAGGCTATTTGAAACAGGGTCTATTGTAAGATATTGATTGGTAATGCTGACGTCCCAATTAATATTGGGAACTAGACAAGATAATATGGCAACAGCACTGCTGCTAATGCTTGTCTCAGCTACTTTTCCTGCCAAATTAATATTTAACCCAAGTGAATGCGCGTGCTTTGCGGCATCCAATACAGCTAACATACCACCAAGTTTGATAGTTTTAAGACTACATCCCTCAACTGCTGAGGCGGCAACTAATTCTGAAATATCTGATAGGCTATGCACGCCTTCATCTGCCCCAAGGGGAACAGAACTAAAAGAGGCTACTTCCTTAATATAGACTACATCATGTGCTGGTACTGGTTGCTCGAAAAAATCAATCCCTGATTCTTTTGCTGCTTTAGCGAATACAACTGCTTCTGGAATAGCATATCCTTCATTTGCATCCGCTGAAATAAACGCAGTATTACCAAGGGCTTTTCTAATTGAATGGCATCTTTTCAAATCTAACTCTGGCGAGTTAGAGCCTACTTTAATTTTAAAGGCTTGAAATCCTTCTTCTTGTTTTACCTTGGCACGCTCAATTTCTTCTTCCAAAGTGCCCCCTGCAATCATCGTCAGCGCCCGTGTTGATTGCCGTTTTGCGCCACCCAATAACTCAACTAACGAGCAGTTATTAGTTCTTGCAAATAAATCTAACATTGCCATTTCAATTGCTGAGATAGCACCTTCATTACCATATAATGGCGTATTTATGAGCGTTTTAATATCCTGTAAATTTGAAATAGAGGCACCAATCATTGCTGATTTAACAAAATGGGCTGCTGCTGCCATTCCTTGTACAAATTCACCTGTCATTGTTGGCGCAGATGAGGCTTCCCCCCAACCAATATAACCATTACTGCCTATAATTTTTATTATAAGATTATCAGCAGTGTTTACCGTGACACCCGCCATTTTAACTGGCGCCTTTAGAGGTATTGAAACAGAATAAATTTGAATGTCGTCAATTGTTACTTTTAAATAAGTCATCGAAATTAGGACTCCTGCTTTGTCAATTCTTCAATTTCGGACTGAGACATACCCAAAAACTCACCCAAAATTTCTAAGTTATGCTCCCCCAACAAAGGCGGTGGTCTATTATCAGTGCGCCCCCTCTTAGCATCAATGGAAATAGGCAAACCAAGAGACTTTACCAAACCAGCTGTTGAGTGTTGCATTTCAACAACCATTCCATTTTCTAATGTTTGAGGATGCGACAAAGATTGTGAGACTGTGCGAACAACCGCTACAGGGATTCCACTATTTTTAAGAGCGTTATACCAGAAATCAGCTGAATCAACTGACAAGGCACTCTCAATCAGATTTTCAAGCTCGTCCCTATTTTCTACTCTACCCGCATTTTTTGAAAATCTGGCATCAGAAACCCACTCAAGGTGCCCTACACATTCAGAAAATTGTTTAAATTGTCCATCATTTCCAACAGATATTACCAGGCTACCTTCGCCGCATTTAAATAAATTATAGGGGACAATATTGGGATGACCATTGCCATATCGCCTAGCCTGCTCACCTGAAATTAAATAATTAGAAGCTACATTCGCCAGTAAAAACACCCCCGTATTATATAAATTCACATCTATTACAGAACCCCGTTTTGTTCTATGACGTTTATTAAGTGCTGCAAGAATGCCAATTACAGCATTCATTCCTGTCGCTATATCTACTACTGCTACACCAAGTTTCATTGGGGCGCCGTCTGGCTCCCCTGTTATCGCCATTAATCCTGATTCAGCCTGAAGCAAAAAATCATATCCTGGCATTCCGCCATTAGGACCTTTGGTTCCATAACCAGTAATAGAGCATCTAATAACACTAGCTGCCTGCTGCTCAAACCACTCAGAGTTTAGCCCGAGCTTATCTAGCAATCCTGGCTTGAAATTATCTATTACAATATCACTTTTTATAATTAATTTTTTTAGAACATCGAGCCCAGCTTGCGACTTAAAATCAAGTGCTAGGCTTCTTTTATTGCGATTCACACCAAGAAAATAGGCTGCTTCAGTATCTGCGAATGGAGGACCCCAGTGCCGTGTGTCATCTCCTCTTGCTGGATGCTCAACCTTTATTACGTCTGCGCCCATATCGCCTAGCATTTGCGCGCACAAAGGTCCTGCAAGAACGCGGGTTAGATCAAGAACAACAATACCATCTAATGCATTACCATCTGTCATAGTTTCTTACTCCCAAACCCAAAAATAATGCGACCCAAATTTTGTCTTCAAGTCACAAGGGTAAAATTAACAGCCAATCTGTTAATAATAAACAAGGCAGCTTCAACTTGAATACATATTTCAGGTTGAAACTGCCTTAGGTCGATTAAGCTAACTTAACCTTTTTTCATATTATCATCATTATCAAGACCAGCTAGATATTCTTTTACCTCTGCTGCATTACGCTGCCTGAATTTCTGGAAGTCTGGCTTACGCTTTTCAAGAAATGCATGCATGCCTTCAAGCGATTCCTCAGAGCCCCAAACATGGGCAAGCAATTCCATACCATGCTGCCATGATGCGTATAGCTCGTCTGATTCAGCGTTTAATGATTTCTTGGTCTGACGCAATGTCTGACCGCTATAGCTATTAATTTTTTTCACCCACTCAAGAGTCTCTTCATATAATTTATCTTGCGGAACACATTTATTGATAAGTCCAACCTTAGCAGCTTCTTCTGCTTCAAATGTGCGACATAAGAATATCATTTCACGAGCGATTCTCTCACCGACAATACGTGGCAAATATTGAGTTGCACCAACAGTTGGACATGCGCCTACCTTTGCCCCTGTTTGACCAAGAACCGCATTTTCAGACGCAATTACCAGATCACACCATAATGCAAGCTCATGACCACCGCCCATACACCATCCGTTAACCATGGCAATAACAGGAACAGCAACACCGCGAATCGCCATCGCAAGACCAAGCATACGGTCATTCCAATGTGCTGCATTTACCCAATTTAATCTCTTCATGGCATAGAAATCACCCCCGGCAGAGAATGCTTTATCGCCAGCGCCTGTAATTACAATACAAGAAATTGAAGGATCGTTTCTGGTGTCCAAAACCGCTTCACGAAGCTCATCAAGTGTTTGTTCACGAAAGGCGTTTCTTACTTCTGGTCGATTAATTGTTATCCAAGCTGCGTTTTCTTTTATCTCAACAAGAATTTCTTTGTAGTCAGTTTTCATTATTTTTTACCTTTTCTATTTTTGTTCCATTTTTGCTCTCAACAATTTCAACTAGAATGTTACTTGTATCTGATGGATGCA
>JABJAN010000113.1 GCA_018666135.1 Alphaproteobacteria bacterium
ATAGGTATCAGCCTTTATCCAGTTAGTGCCACTCTTATCAATTTTAATGTCTTATCTACGCAAAATTAAACCTATAAATTGAGTATTCTCCGATTTTTTCTGCCTTGATTATTTGATCTGGGAAAAACGCTATAAAGATTGGATTGCAGCAGCTAATATCTGCGTTTATACTAATCCACAAATGTCAGTATTATTATTTTCATATAAGCAAAATCGTGCCGCGCTAGAAATATCTGGGGCTGAGGCAGCTTCTTTTCTTAATGATATTCTTACCTCACAGCTTGAAGAATTGCCATCTGGAAAAATGCAGATGGCTTGTCTACTTTCCCCGCAAGGCAGAATACTTCACGATATGCTTATCTTTCGCCAAACTGAGGAATGTTTTTGGATTGAGACAGAAATAAGCCAACTATCTGACCTTAAAAAACGGCTAATGATGTATCGATTGCGCCGCCCAATATCAATCAGTTCGTTAGAAAACTGGCGCTCTGCCCATTTATATCTCGCACTAGGCAATAGCCTCTCCGAGGCTCAAATTGCTTCCATAAATGATAATCTAGATACCAATCAATACTTATTCTCTGATTCAAGACGACCTGAACTTGGCGTGCATCTTATTAGCAAGGAAAATCAGAACACTAATTTTCAGAATGGGTGGATGCAGGCTGATTTATCTCACTGGGATGCTATTCGAATTGCCAATATGACCCCCTTAGGCAATGCAGATTTAATCTCAAATCGTGCGCTTATGCTTGAAGCTGGTCTGGATTTATTGGCTGCTGTAGATTTCAACAAAGGATGTTACATTGGACAAGAAGTAACGGCGAGAACCAAATATCGTGGATTGGTTAAAAAAAGACTTGTCCCGATCTACTCCTCCACAAAATTAGAGCAGGATATGCCGATTTATCAGAGTGATAAAGAGGTAGGAATTACGCTTAGCAATGTTGCATTATCCGATGGCGGATATCTTGCACTTGCAATGGTTCGAACCACAGCTATCAATCACTATTTTAATGATGAAGAAACATTAAGCACGCACTCTGGCATGATTACTATTCAATTACCGCATTGGCTTAATTCTAGCAATTTTAGAGAAGCGTAACTTATTCGCATTACGCACAAATATTCCCCTCTGTTGTTCTATTAAAATATCTGCTATAATTGGGTCTGTTTCTATAGTATTTTTGCTGTCTATCTTACACATGACACTGCCTTTATGCTAAAATCTACTCTATCGTAGAGCAGAATAAACGGACTATTGGCAAAAATGGGAATCATCTCTATATAGAACTCATAGATACATCAGAGAAGTCTGATTACTAACCTTGATATAGAAAGAAATTCTTATGACACAATTGCTAATGCCCAAAGCAACCGCTGTTTGGCTGATTGACAATACTGGATTAAGCTTTGATCAGATTGGTGAATTTTGTAATCTTCACACGCTAGAAGTTCAAGCAATTGCTGATGGTGAGGTCGCTATTGGCATACAAGGATATGACCCTGTTGTAAACGGACAATTATCCAGAGATGAGATCACCAGATGCGAGCAGGATGCAGATGCCAGATTGGTGCAAAGCAAATCTAACTTACCACAACCAACATCACGTACCAAAGGTCCGCGATATGTTCCTGTTGCAAGACGAGGTGATAAACCTGATGCAATTGCTTGGGTTGTAAAGCACCACCCTGAAATTTCTGATGCAAAAATTGGTAAACTTATTGGCACCACAAAAGAAACCATTAAAAAAATCAGAGAGCGGACTCACTGGAATATTACTAATATTACCGCAAAACATCCAGCTATGTTGGGTCTGTGCACTCAATCTGATTTAAACGCAGCTATTGAAAAATCTGGTGGAAAGCCAAAAGCAAATGAAGAACAAGTAGAAAAGCTGTCAGAGATACCATAAAAGAAAAACTGTGGTAAATTTTAATAAACGCAACCGAAACTGGAAACCACATTATAGTTCGCCGTTTTTACGAACTATAGATGATGTTATCTGTAATATTCAGAAAAAAGCTGAAAAGCTATGCAAGATATAGACGAAGACTATACACGCAAGAAACTCGAAGACCTGTTATCAGAACATCGTGATTTAGATGATGTTATTGATAATATGGTTAAGAGTCAGACATTTGACCAATTACAATTACAAAGATTAAAAAAAAGAAAATTAGGATTAAAAGATCAAATAATTAAATTAAAAGCATTAATTTTACCAGATATTATTGCGTAAGTTTAGAGCAAAATTTATTAGTTTTACTTACCAATCTCTCCATGTATCTTCTGTTAAAACAGATAATTGCTAATTTTTGAAAAGTAACCTGATTAATAATAAAATATAATAAGTAGAGAGTTAAATTTATGAGCAAGGATACACCTGAAATAGCCTTAATTATGGGCAGTCAATCTGATTGGTCGGTTATGATTGCTGCATCTAACATTCTTCAAGAACTTGGTATCTCTTGCGATGCTCGTATTATATCTGCCCATCGCACTCCTGATAGAATGTCAGAATTTGCAAAGTCAGCTTCTGAAAATGGAATAAAGGTAATTATCGCGGGCGCTGGCGGGGCGGCACATTTACCTGGAATGGTTGCCGCATATACACATCTTCCAGTGTTAGGAGTACCTGTAGAATCATCTGCATTAAAGGGGATGGATTCCCTTCTATCCATTGTACAAATGCCAGCTGGTGTGCCAGTAGCGACTTTTGCGATAGGCAGTCCTGGTGCAAAAAATGCTGCTTTATTTGCTGCTGAAATATTAGCAGTAGAAAATAATTCTATTCGTCAATCTCTTATTAATTGGCGCCAACAGCAAAGCGACAAGGTTGCTATTCATCCGAGTATATGATGACTAATTTTAAACTGGGTATTTTTGGCAGTGGACAATTAGGCAGAATGATTGTTCAGGCTGCTGCAGATTATGGCATTGCCTGCCATGTTTTTGCGCCAGATGCGCAAAATTCACCTGCAGGTCAAATTTGCAA
>JABJAN010000015.1 GCA_018666135.1 Alphaproteobacteria bacterium
ACTTTAAATTTGAGCATTTGCTTGTTAAAATTCCAGTTTATTGGTTTTGGCTCTCTGGTGAAATTATAAAATCAAATTTTGCAACAGCGAAAGCCATTTGGTTTAACAAATATGATCCTGAAATGTTTGAAGTGCAAGCCAGTCAAAAAAACGAAAATGGTCTTGCAAACTATGCCAACTCGATAACGCTTACTCCTGGTACCGTAACTGTTTTAATTGAAAAAAATATGTTTTTGATTCATGCATTAACTCCAGAAATGGGAGAAGATGTTCGGTCTGGTATTATGGATAAAAAAGTTGCTGAGTTAGATTCATGATGTTCGTTGCTGTTTTATGTGCGTGCGCTATTTGTATCATAATGCTTGTGGTGAGAGCTTCTAAAGGGCCTTCTGCATTTGATAGAATATTAGCTGTTAATAGCATTGGAACACTTATTATTTTGGGTATATCTCTGCATGGTTTTGCACTAGGACGCCCAGAATTTGTTGATATATCCATTTTATATGCGATCCTTAATTTTCTAGGAACATTAGCTATTTTACGGTTTTACCCCGTGCCTGATGCTAGTGAAGAGAATAAGCAATGAGTTTAATTTTAGATATCGCATCAATCATATGTTTTATTATTGGTGCCATTGCTATGTTCACAGGAAGCCTTGGATTATTAAGGTTACCAGATGTTTATAGTAGAATTCATGCAGCAGGAATAATTGATACAGCGGCTGTAGGGTTTATTATTTTAGGGATGATGCTACAAGCAGGATTAACCTTAACCTCTGCAAAATTAGCTCTTATCGTATTATTTTTGTTTTTTACTAGCCCCATATCAGGTCATGCAATAGCAATGATGGCTCACAAATTTGGTGTCGAACCGAACGCGCGGCAAGTAAAAGCCTCTAAGATAGGAGGTAAGAATGGTTGAGTTTTGGGTAAATGTGTTTCTTGTATCTCTTCTTGTTATAATTACATTTAATATAATGAGAAATAAACGGCTGATAGCTATTGTTGCTTTGTCAGGGGCTTATTCATTAACGGCTGCTGCTATTTTTGTGAATATGGATGCGGTAGATGTCGCATTTACAGAAGCAGCAGTTGGCTCAGGTATTTCAACTATTTTGTTCCTTGCCGCTTTGCGGTATTTGCCAGTGGAAGAGGCACATGAAACAAGGTATCCTATTTGGAGTCTTGCATTATGCGTAATAGTTGGGGTTTTGTTAATTATTGCAGCTTTTGCATTACCTGAGTTTGGTGATCCTAACGCGCCTGCTCATGTTCATGTAGCCCCGCGTTACATCGCAGAAAGTTATCCCCTTTTTCATATTCCTAATGTAGTTACAAATGTACTCGCGAGTTATCGCGGTTTTGATACTTTAGGGGAAACAGTGGTGGTATTCACAGCTGGCATAGGGGTGATTTTATTGCTGTCTGGTTCAACATTATCTATGCGTCTTAAAGATGCTGATACAAAATCAGAAGAAAATTCGGACAATGCTTCAGGAGATATAGTTAAAAATTCTGGAGATGATACCTAATATGCGTGATAATCCTGTTTTTAAAATTGTAAGCAAAATCCTGTTTGGACCAATTATAATTTACGGATTATATGTTCAGTTTCATGGTGATTATGGTCCTGGTGGTGGTTTTCAGGCAGGGGTTATCGTGGCAGCTGCATTTATTTTATACGCGATGATTTTTGGTTTGGAAGAAGGGCGAAAACTTATGCCTGACTGGGTTGTTAGGCTTGTTATGGCTCTTGGCGTAGTTGTATATGGCGGAACAGGTGTCGCCTCGATGATGCTTGGAGCTAATTATCTGGATTATACGCCATTTGCGTATAAAATTTATAAAGCACAACATTTAGGAATCATCATCGTTGAACTAGGCGTTGGTTTAACGGTTTTTGCTGTCATGCTTGCCTTGTTTAACGCTTTTGCGGGGTTTAAACCAAACAAATGACTAGTATAAATTTGATATTAATAAATTGGAATTACATTGTTGTGATCTTGCTGATGATGGCAGGATTATACATTATTATTAGTAACCAAAACTTTATTAAGAAGTTGGTTGGTTTATCCATTTTTCAAAGTTCGGTTTTCATATTTTATATTTCGCTTGGCAAGGTATCAGGCGGAACCGCTCCGATCCTCACAGGAAATGATGAAACGCTTTACTCTAACCCATTGCCTCATGTGTTGATTTTGACAGCTATTGTTGTTGGTGTTGCTACTAATGCACTTGGGTTGGCGCTCGTCGTTCGAATTCAAGAGGCATTTCACTCTATTGAAGAAAACAAACTTTTGGCATTAAAAAAATTTAGTGAACAAGAAGATAGGCAACTATAATGCCAGTGTTTGATAATATTCCTGCGTTACTTGTTGTTTTGCCGCTAATAGCCTCAGCAATCGTTTCTCTTTTGCCTTCTGCTAGAGTGGCATGGATTTTAACTTTTGTTGTAACATTGCTATGCCTTTTTATGGCGTTTGAATTAGTTGATATCGTATCTAATACAAGCTCGTTTAGTTATGCTTTTGGTGGATGGGAGCCGCCATGGGGAATAGTTTTTGTTGTAGATGGCGCAAATGTTTATTTAGTTTTATTAGTTGCATTTATATCTGTTGTTTCGACATTTTATGCCTACACAATTTTAGCAGCAGAAATAGCTGTAGAAGATTTACCAAAAGCATATTCAGTTTGGCTATTGGCTATTGCCAGCTTGTTTGGTTTATCAATGACAGGAGATGCATTTAACTTATTTGTTTTTCTGGAGATTTCAGCATTAAGCTCTATTACTCTTATAGCACTTGGTGCTGGTCAAGATAGAAGAGCTTTATTAGCAGCTTATAATTATCTGATAATTGGTGCAATTGGCGCAACCTTCTATGTGATTGGCGTCGGGTATTTATACGCAGCAACAGGGACTTTAAACCTAACAGATATAGTGGACCGGTTAAATGAGCTAGGTACAAACCAAGCAGCTATCACAGGTCTTGCATTTATGTTGGCTGGTATAATGGTGAAAGCAGGGGTGTTTCCTGTTCATATCTGGCTGCCGGCTGCTTATAGCTTCGCCCCTTCAGCTGTTTCGTCTTTGCTGGCGGCTGTTGCGACCAAAGTTGCCATATATTATTTTGCCCGTTTATTATTCGGTATTTTTGCAGATATTACGTTATTAGTAGAGTTTTTCTTGTTATATATCTTAATGCCAGTATCCATAATCGGCATCTTCTTTGGTACTATTGCGGCAATTTATCAAACAGATTTAAAAAGATTATTCGCTTTATCGTCGATTGCTCAAATAGGCTATATTACATTGGCATTTTCATTGAATAGTAATTCTGGTATTTCTGCTGGATTTATTCATATTATCAATCATGCATTGATAAAAGGGTCAATATTCATGGCTATTGGTATTTTTGCATTTTGTATTGGCAAAAGAGCAACTATGACATCTATGCAAGGCGTAGGAAGGCAAATGCCAATTACATTTGCTGGATTTGTTGTCGCTGGTCTGGCTCTTGTCGGAATGCCTTTAACAGCAGGATTTATTTCTAAATTATATCTATTTAAAGCTCTTTTTGAGACTAATAACGGGATACTTGTAGCTATAATTGCATTCAGCAGTGTTTTATCCGTTCTTTATCTATGGAAAATTTTTGAGGTAATGTGGTTAAAAGAACCAACAAAACCTTTGAAAATTGAAAAAGAGCCAATCATGGCTTATCTGCCAGTATGGATGATGGTAGCAGTAATAGTTGTGTTTGGTGTTTATAGTAATGATATTGTGATGTCTGGAATAGGTGCGGCAAATGCCCTTATAGGGGCAAATTAGATGAGCGATTTACAAGTAATTTTATGTATCAGTCTTGTTATTCCGTTAGTATCTGCATTAGGCGTATTGGTTTTTGCAAAATATCCAAATATTCGTGATATTTGCGGACCGATTGGCGGAATAATCAGCTTCATTGCAGCAGTGAAAATCGCATCTTCAATCATTCAAGGTGATATTGTTTATATTTCACTATGGCAAATTGCGCCTGGGATTTCGTTCAGCTTTAACGTTACACCGCTTGGCGCAATATTTGGACTTGTTGCGTCAGGTTTATGGATTTTAGCTTCTATCTATACAGTCGGCTATATGAGAGGTAGTGGCGAGAAAAATCAGACAAGATTTGCCTTTTATTACGCCGTCGCTATCCATGCAGCGATGGCGATTGCCTATTCAGGTAATTTGTTAATGTTGTTTATTTATTATGAGATATTAACTTTTTCAACCTATCCTTTGGTGACCCATAGCCAAACAGAAGCGGCAAAAAATGCAGGTCGCTTATATATGGGAATTTTAGTATCAACTTCCTTGTTATTATTTCTTCCAGCTGTTTTATGGGTATGGACAATTTCTGGCACATTAGATTTTAGGCAGGGCGGGATATTACCGTCCGATTTTCCAGTAATTTATGTGCCCTTTCTGCTGGCTATGTTTGCATTTGGTATTGGTAAAGCGGCTTTGATGCCGATACATCGTTGGCTTCCTGCTGCAATGGTTGCACCGACACCTGTTTCTGCGCTTCTTCATGCCGTTGCAGTGGTTAAAGCTGGTGTCTTTTCAATTTTGACTGTTACCGTTTATATTTTTGGCATAGATTTTCTAAATGCATCTGGCGGCGCGATATGGCTTGCATGGGTTGCGGCATTTACTATTTTAGCATCCTCTATCATTGCAATTTCAAAAAATGATTTAAAGGCTAGACTCGCCTATTCTACAATATCCCAATTATCTTATATAGTTTTGGGAGCATCTCTTGCTACTGCTGCAGCAGTCGAAGGGGCTGCGTTACATATTGTTATGCACGCTACTGCTAAAATAACGCTGTTTTTCTGTGCTGGGGCTATTTATGTGAATGCACATGTAAAAAATATATCGGACTTAGATGGGTTGGGGCCAAAATTACCATGGGTCTTTATTGCATTTTTTCTAGCCTCACTTTCTATTATTGGAATTCCTCCTATGGGAGGGAGCTGGTCTAAATTCCTGTTAATGGCAGGTGCTGTTGATGCTGCAATGCCAGCAATGCTATTGGTCCTAGCAGTTTCATCCTTGTTGAATGTTTACTATTTGCTAGAACCAGTATTAAGGGCTTTTTTCAAATCAGCTAAGAAAGATATTCATGTTGAAAAGCATGTATTGACGATTATTCCTCCTGTTATAACTGCTGCAATAAGTCTTGTTTTATTTTTTGCGGTAGATTGGATAATGCCTCTTACAAACCTTATGGTGGTGCAATGAGCAATTTAAATCCGCAATTAAAAAAGATGGGAAATTATGCAAGCATATTTTTGCTTATAATTGGGTTTTGCCTAATTATAGCTGAATTTTTTGTTCATAGACATGGCGAAATAGATTTAGAGGATTTATTCATATTTCCAGTGATTTATGGCTTTGCTGCCTCTGTATTTATTGTAGTGGTAGGGATAGGGCTGCGTCATATTTTAATGCGCAAGGAGGATTATTATGACTGATATCACTCCTGGAATATTAATGATAATTGCAGCAGGGTTTGTTCCGTACCTGCCGCATCACATAAGACAAATTTTTATGTTGTTGGCTATATCTTTGTCAGCATTCAGCTTAACAGCAGGGGCAGGCGTTCATTGGTCTGTTGCAGTTTTAGGTCAAGAATTGATATTGCATAACGCTGATAATTTAACGCTACCTTTTGGTATTATATTTCATATAGCGGCAGTTTTAAATGTGATATATGGCTGGCATGAACGCAAAGCAATGGAACATACGGCGGGTCTTGCATATGCAGGTGCCGCAATAGCGGCTGTTCATGCAGGTGACCTGATCACTCTGTTTATTTGGTGGGAGGCAACAGCTGTAACTTCTGTGTTCTTGATATTGGCATCAGCAAATGAACGTGCAAATAAAGCTGCTATGCGTTACCTGCTGGTTCAGGTGGCATCAGGTGTTATGCTGTTAGCTGGAGCATCCTTATATTGGCGAGAGGTTGGCTCTCTTGCTTTCGGTTCAATGGAGCTTGGTAGTCTTGCAACATGGTTAATATTCATAGCATTTGGCATCAAGGCTGCATTCCCTCTGCTAAATGGCTGGCTGCAAGATGCTTATCCAGAGGCAACAATCTTAGGCACTGTTATGTTATCCGCATTTACTACAAAATTGGCGATATATGCCTTTGCTAGAGGTTTTGCAGGTACAGAGTATTTAATTTGGATTGGCGCTGCAATGACAGCGTTTCCTGTATTTTTTGCGGTTATTGAAAATGATTTAAGGCGAGTATTAGCCTATAGTTTGAATAATCAGCTTGGTTTTATGATCGTGGCGATAGGTATTGGCACAGAATTAGCGATTAATGGCGCTGTAGCGCATGCTTTTGCGCATATAATCTATAAGGCGTTGTTATTTATGTCTATTGGGTCAGTTATGTATAGAGTAGGCACAGCTAAAGCAACTGAACTTGGCGGCTTATATAAATCAATGCCGTTAACCATGATTTTTTGTATAATTGGTGCATTATCTATTTCAGCATTCCCACTGTTTAGTGGTTTTACTGCTAAGGCAGTTATTATGAAAGCAGTTGGGTATGAAGGGCTTGTTTTTGTTTATTTAATATTATTGGCTGCCTCAGCTGGTGTTCTGCACCATTCTGGTATTAAAATTCCCTATTTTACATTTTTTGCGCATGATAGTGGTTTGCGTCCAAAAGAGGCGCCAATTAATATGTTAATTGCCATGGGCATAGCTGCCGCATTTTGTATTAGTATTGGAGTAATGCCAACGCAATTTTATCAGATATTACCATATAGTCTTGACTATCAGCCATATGATGCCAGCCATATTGTTGGACAATTCCAATTGGTTATTTTTGCAATGCTTGCATTTACGTTTTTAATGCGTTTTGGATTTTATCCTCCTGAAATCAAATCAACTGTTCTTAATTCAGACTGGTTATATAGACGTCTTATACCTCAAAAATGTATGCCAATTCTCAATTTTGCTAAGCGATGTTCTGAATTTGCTAATATGGTTGTTGTTACTAGTGGTAAAAAAGTAATATTAGGTACTCATTATATTTATCAGCACCCAATTACGGGGCCTGTAGCACCAGGACCTGCAGCCATTGCATTGCTTGCCTTATTGATGAGTGTCTTGCTTCTTGTAAACATATTTTCATAAAATGAATTTAATATGATTTATCAAGAAACATTTTTTAAAGTTTGAGTTAGCAGTTTGGCAATTTTTCTTGGGAGCGATATTTTTAGGGGTTCTGGTTATGGTAAAGGGCATCCCCTTAATATCCCGCGTGTGTGGCCTGTAATTGATATTTGCAAAGCACAAGGATGGCTTGGGGAAGATCAATTTGAGTCTGTTCCTCCAGCTACTATGCAGGAGCTAACGTGTTTTCATACTGAGGAATATATTCAAGCCCTGTTGGATGCAGAAGCCAATCAATTTATTGATATAAAACGCTCTGAGCGCCATAAAATTGGAACTCATTCAAACCCCATTTATCCTGAGATTTATAGAAGACCAGCTACTGCGGCGAAGGCAAGTCTTACTGCCGCAAGTTATTTAATTTCAGGAAAATATAAGCGTATATTTAACCCATCAGGAGGAACACATCACGGCTTTCCTGATGCGGCAAACGGGTTTTGCTTTGTTAATGATCCAGCTATTGCTCTTACAACCTTATATAATAATACATCTGATAAAATAGCATATATTGATATAGATGCGCATCATCCAGATGGCGTTCAAAATCATTTTAGTCATCTTCAGAGAATTAAATTATTTTCGATTCATGAAGAGGATAGATGGCCTCGAACAGGTAGAAAAGGAGATGTGGGAGCTGGCAATGCAAGAAATTATCCCATATCAAGAGGTGCAAAAGATACAGATTTATTGTCTGTAATGTGTAATAACATCTTACCTGAGTTATTGGAGTTTGCACCTGAATATATTGTTCTGCAGGCTGGTGCTGATGGGCTGGTAGAAGATCCACAATCTGGCTTATGTTATAGCAATCATGGATATTGGCGTGCAGTTTCGATGATTCTAGAATTAGAAATTCCAATTCTTGTTCTGGGAGGTGGCGGATATAACCCTTATACAACTGCACGTGCCTGGGCAGGCGTTTGGGCGTTAATCATAGGCCAAAACCCGCACGTGGCAGAATGTGTGGCAGAATCAAAAGCTGTGTTAGAAAGTTTGTATTTTCCTCATCGTTTAGGAAAAAATATTCCAGGTAGGTGGGTGTCTCGCCTTTATGATGATTAATGATGATATATACCTAATGCGTATTCACAAAAAAAACACACCTTTTGCCTATAATTTATTTATGAAAAATATATATATATCATTTCCTCTTTTTTTTGTTTTATTAGGGATACTTCACTTCACATTCTATTTTCCTGTAAATGCAGGAGATAGTCCACAGAGGGTGCAAATATCCTTAATATCTACAGAGGGTAAAATACATAAATTTCACGTTGAATTGGCTATATCTGAAAAGCAAAAAGAGGTTGGTTTGATGTTTAGAAAAGAGCTAGCAAGTGATGCAGGTATGTTGTTTATATGGAATTCTGAGTCGCATCGACAATTTTGGATGAAAAATACACATATAAGTTTGGATATCTTGTTTATAGATGCAGATAAAAGAGTTGTTCACATAGAAAAAAATGCGCCTATTGGGTCAGAGAAAATCATTCCCTCCATATTGCCGGTGCAATATGTTCTTGAAATTAAGGCAGGACAGTCAGAATTAAGGAATATTACACCTGGTGCTATCCTTTCAGAAAAAAATTTACTTAATTGATGTTAATTATGCTTGGAATTTTGGTATATTATATATATACAATATGCTGTCGGAGTGTAGCGCAGCCTGGTAGCGCATCTGGTTTGGGACCAGAGGG
>JABJAN010000114.1 GCA_018666135.1 Alphaproteobacteria bacterium
AGGACTACCAAGACGTTCAAATGACTGCCAAACAGAAATTGCAAATGGAAGAGCCTGCGGATCAGCAAGACCAATATCCTCAGCTGCAAAACGAACTAACCTGCGTAATAAATAATGCGGGTCTTCACCTGCTAACACCATTCTAGCAAGCCAATATAATGCAGCATCACAATCAGAGGCGCGAAGAGATTTATGAAGCGCAGAAATAAGATTAAAATGGTGATCCCCCTTCTTATCATAGTTCAATGATCTTTTAGAGAGATAAAGCCTAGCCTCTTCTATAGTCCAATTCTTCTTATTTTTATGAGAGTATAAAGCCTGAATCATATTTAATAAATATCTGCCATCACCGTCAGATAATGCAACTAATAAGTTTCTAGTTTCTTCATCTAACACTAGTGAACGCCCCAAAAAATCAATCGCTCTTTCAGACAGAATATGAAGGGATTTATTATCTAGAGATGATAACACAATTACTTGGGTTCTAGATAATAGAGCTGAGTTGAGTGCAAAGGAAGGGTTTTCTGTTGTTGCTCCAATTAAGCGAATAGAACCATCTTCTATGGCTGGCAATAAAGCATCTTGTTGCGCTTTGTTAAATCGATGAATTTCATCAATAAACACCAATATAGATTTGGCATTTAATTTTGCCGTTTCTGCGCGCTGATAAATTTTCCGAATATCTGCAATACCGTCTAAAACTGCTGATAATCGAACAAATTCCTGACCAGATATTTCTCCTAATATTCTGGCAATTGTGGTTTTGCCTGAACCAGGCGGCCCCCAAAAAATAAACGAACCTGACTCTAATTGTGATTTAGGTAATTCTGTTAATTGGGGCTGTCCTAAAACCTCCTCAAGAATTTTGGGACGCAATTGCTCTGCTAATGGCATATTTTCATCTAATTTCGAATTCATGATGTAAGTATATCCAGCTTCTTTTATCTGCAAAGCAAAAAAAAAGAGCCATAATGGCTCTTTAATTCTAAATATTATTCAGGTTAGGCAGCGCCAGCTTGAATTTCACTGTCATCATCTGCTACCTGAACAGGACCTGAATCCTGTCCCCTTGCTGATTCATCACGGTCAACAAATTCAATAACTGCCATAGGCGCGGAATCGCCATAACGGTATCCCGCCTTTAACACTCTAGTATAGCCCCCAGCACGCTCTGCATATCGCTGTGCTAAACTATCAAAAAGCTTTGCTACCATTTTCTCATCACGAAGTTGAGCAAAGGCTTGTCTTCGAGCATGAAGGTCACCACGCTTACCAAGTGTTATCAATTTCTCAACAACAGGACGCAAATCCTTGGCCTTTGGCAACGTAGTTATAATTTGTTCGTGTTTAATCAATGCTTGCGCTAAATTACGAAAAAGCATCTGACGGTGTTTGGATGTCCGGTTTAGTTTCCGTCCAGCACTACGGTGTCGCATTTTTTAACTCCTGTTCCCTAAAAAAGGGCTATCTAAATCAAAATAAATTAAAAAGGCTCATCAATACGTTTAGCCAATTCTTCGATATTTTCTGGTGGCCAACTTTCATTGTCCATGCCCAATTCAAGGTTCATAACCTTCAATACTTCTTTTATCTCATTCAGTGATTTGCGTCCAAAATTAGGAGTACGCAACATTTCATTTTCACTTTTCTGTACTAAATCACCAATGTAAACAATGTTATCGTTTTTAAGGCAATTTGCAGAACGAACAGATAATTCAAGTTCATCTACTTTACGCAGAAGATTACGGTTAAATGGCAGGCTATCTGCTTCATCTTCTATAATTTCTGTTTTTGGCTCTTCAAAATTAATGAAAGGCTGTAATTGATCTTGCATAATCCGAGCCGCATACGCAACAGAATCTTCAGGCGTAATGGAGCCATCTGTTTCAATCGTTACGAGCAATCTATCATAATCTGTTATCTGCCCAACGCGCTCATTCTCAACCTTATAAGCCACCTGTCTTATCGGACTAAAAATCGCATCAATTGGAATGAGACCAATAGGAGAATCCTCTGTTCTGTTTTGCGCAGCAGGAACATATCCCTTACCTGACTCAATTGTTAACTCCATAACAAGAGTAGCATCTTTATCCAAATGACATATTATATGGTCTGAGTTCATAATCTCAACACCAGCTGTCTCAGCAATCATTCCAGCTGTTACTTCAAGTGGACCTTCTGCGTGCAGACGTACCCTCTTAGAGCCCTCCACATCAAGAGAAACAGCAATACCTTTAATGTTAAGAATAAGGTCAGTTACGTCTTCTCTGACACCTGGAATAGATGAGAACTCATGCACCACACCTTGTATCTGCACAGCTGTAACAGCAGCACCTTGTAAAGATGATAGCAATATACGACGCAACGAATTGCCAAGTGTGATACCAAAACCTCTTTCTAAAGGACCTACTGATATTACAGCTTGGCGCGGATTATATTCGGACGCTTTTACACTGATTTGATCAGGCTTTTGCAATTCCATCCAGTTTTTTTCAATCATCTGATTTCCTTTATTTTTAACAATGCCCTAACAGACGCTCCTAATTCGGATTAAGGGGCTCATATCAGGGAAGTACAATTCAACTTCCGCTATACGCGGCGGCGTTTTCTTGGACGGCATCCATTATGAGGTATTGGCGTAACATCTCTAATAGAATTCACTGTGAAACCAACTGTTTGTAATGCACGCAGCGCAGATTCTCTTCCAGACCCAGGTCCTCTCACTTCTACATCCACAGATTTAACACCGTGTTCAGCTGCTTTTTTACCAGCATCCTCTGCTGCCATCTGAGCAGCAAACGGTGTTGATTTTCTAGAGCCTTTAAAACCCATTGTACCAGCAGAAGACCAAGCAATGGTATTGCCTTGAACATCAGAAATGGTAATCATTGTGTTGTTGAATGTAGAATTTACATGAGCCACGCCAGTTGCGATGTTTTTCTTTTCACGGCGACGCACACGTGTTTGAGAAGGTTGTTTAGCCATAATATATCCCTGTCCTACTTATTTCTTTTTACCAGCAATGGCCTTTGCAGGGCCTTTTCTTGTGCGAGCATTTGTATGTGTACGTTGACCACGAACCGGCAGATTACGACGATGACGCAAACCACGTAAACACCCCAAATCCAAATAGCGTTTAATATCCATAGAAGTTTTACGTCTAAGGTCACCCTCAACAATAAAATCTTCATCGATAATGTCACGAACCCGTGTTAACTCATCTTCCGTTAGGTCGTTCACACGTCTTTCAGCTGCAATACCAGCTTTTTCACAAATCATTTTTGAACTTGTCAGACCAATACCATGAATATAGGTCAGAGCAATCTCAACCCTTTTTTTGGTTGGAATATTTATACCAGCTATACGTGCCACCGGTTTCTCCTTTTATTTGACAGATAATTATTTATCTTGTCGTTTCACCATTATTATACAAAATTAACCACATTCAAATGTCGTTAACTATCTAATACCTCGCTAATTTTCTTAGCTACTAATTCAATTTCCATCATACCGTCAACCTGGGTTAACACCGCTTTATTACGATAGAAGGGAAGTACCGGCGCAGTGTTGTCGTGATACACTTTTAGCCTTTGTTTTAATACCTCTGCATTATCATCATCACGCACTTGAACAGACTGACTAGCCCTATGTTCAATACGCCCAAATAATGCCTCTTCATCAACACAAATCTCAATCGCGTGGTCGATAGCCATATTATTGCCAAGCAGCATTTCATCAAGTGCCACAGCCTGATTAACTGTCCGCGGAAACCCATCTAATATAACACCAAACTTCGCAGCATCATCTGCCATTCGAGATTCAATCATCTTAATCATAATATCATCTGAGACTAGCTTACCTGAATCCATTACTTGCTTTGCCCGCATACCAAGTTGGGAGTTAGAAGCAATCTCCGCGCGCAGCATATCTCCTGTAGATAAATGCACCATTGACCTCTCTGCCACTAATCTTTCTGCCTGAGTGCCTTTTCCTGCTCCTGGTGGACCAAACAAAATAATATTCATCATCTACGCCCCTTGATTTGAGCTTTTTTAATCAAGCCCTCATATTGATGGGCTAGCAAATGTGATTGAATTTGAGAGACTGTATCTAATGAGACTGTTACCACAATCAATAAAGACGTACCTCCCAAATAGAAAGGAATAGAATATTGGCTGATTAGTATTTCTGGCAATATACATACAGCAGCAAGATATGCAGCTCCAATGACCGTTAATCTAGTAAGAATGAAATCTAAATAATCTGCTGTTGGTTTGCCAGGTCGAATGCCAGGAATATAACCGCCATTTCGGCGCAAATTATCTGCTGTGTCTTCTGGATTAAACACGATTGCAGTATAAAAGAATGCAAAAAATACAATCATCGAAACATAAATGCCAAGATAAAGCGGCTGCCCACGTCCAAGAAGTGAGTTGAGCGTTAGCAACCAATCAGGACCGTTACCCTGAGAGCCTGACAGATTTATAATAGAGACTGGCATTAACAATAAAGAAGAGGCGAATATGGGCGGAATAACACCAGCTACGTTCAATTTTAGAGGAAGATGCTGTGCTTGACCACCAAGCATTTTACCGCCTTGCTGACGCTTTGGATATTGTATTAAAATTTTACGCAAAGAGCGTTCCATGAATACGATAAAAGCAATAACAGCAATCACCAATATTAATATACCCACAATAACCAAACCCGAAATTGCGCCCGTGCGCCCAAGTTCCAACATACCTATCAATGCAGATGGTATTTCAGCAATAATACCTGCAAAGATGATAAGTGAAATACCGTTACCAACGCCTCTACTAGTAACCTGTTCACCAAGCCACATTAAAAATAAGGTGCCTCCCACAAGCGTTACTACAGCTGTTATTCGGAAGAAAAACCCAGGGTCAACTACTACACCAGTAGATGATTCCAGTGCCATCGCAATACCATAGCCCTGCACAGACGCTAAAATGACTGTTAGATAACGGGTATATTAATTTATCGTTTTACGACCAGATTCGCCGTCCTTTTTTAATTGTTCCAAGGTTGGGATAATTGCTGTCATCAGCTGCATAATAATAGAGGCCGTAATGTAAGGCATAATATTAAGCGCAAAAATTGTCATTCTGCCGAGTGCACCGCCAGAAAACATATCAAACATGCCCAATATTCCAGAAGATTGGCGAGAAAACACATCAGCCAAAGCAACAGGATCAATACCAGGTAGAGGAATAAAAGTACCAAGACGATAAATTATAAGAGCACCGATAGTAAACAATAGGCGCTTTTTTAGATCATCTGCCTTTGCAAAGGCAGATAAATCAAAACCAGCTTGTGTACCACTATTTGTTGCCATTATCGCCTAATTCCATCTAAATCAAAAAATTACTCTGAAGTGCCTTTAATAGGCATTACCACTGTTCCACCTGCTTTTTCAACAGATGACACTGCAGAATTTGATGCACCAGTTACATGTATCTCAACCTTTGCGGAAATTATGCCCTTACCTAACAAACGCACACCGTCTTTTGGCTTACCAACTAACCCTGCAGATTGCAAAACCGCAACATCAATTGGTTTTGATGTATCAATCCTGCCTGCATCGATTTCCTTTTGGATATTTCCAATATTAACTTCAACAAATGTTTTGCGAAAAATATTCACAAAGCCACGTTTTGGAAGACGACGATGGATAGGCATCTGACCTCCCTCGAATCCCTTAATAGCTACACCTGAACGCGCTTTTTGACCTTTATGTCCGCTACCAGAGGTTTTACCAATGCCAGAACCAACACCTCTACCAACGCGTTTACGATTTCGCGTAGCACCCTTATTATCTGTTAATGTATGTAATTCCATCATTTTCTCCAAAAAACGCACTGTCGAACAAAGACTATGCGCCCGCCTCATCTATTTTTATAAGATGTTTAACTTTTTTAATCATACCACGAACGCTCGGAGTATCTTCCAACTCACGCGTTCTTCCTATCTTATTTAAACCAAGACCTATTAGGGTCTTTTTCTGACTAGCTTCGCGGCCAATCGGGCTCTTAGTCTGTGTTACGATTACTGTTTGCTTTGCCATAATAATCCCCTGAGTGTTCCCCTGCCCTAAGACGCGTTTTGTAGTTCAGATTTTTTGCCAAACACATCAGCAACTTTAATACCGCGCTTAGAAGCAACAGCACGTGGTGCCTGAATATAGCGCAGGCCAGCAAAAGTAGCTTTAATCATATTATGCGGGTTTGACGTACCAATTGATTTAGCAACGACATCCTGCACACCGAGTGCTTCAAAAACTGCACGCATTGGGCCACCGGCAATAATACCTGTTCCTGAAGGAGCAGAGCGAAGAAGCACGTGCCCTGCGCCATAAGTACCCTTAACATCATGATGAAGCGTTCTGCCATCGCGCAACGG
>JABJAN010000115.1 GCA_018666135.1 Alphaproteobacteria bacterium
TAACTATTTGCTCATCAGGTGACCATATTGTTGCCTCTTCTCAATTATATGGTGCTAATGTAAATTTATTAAAATACACGCTTCCTCGATTTGGGATTCACACCACTTTTGTTGACCCAACTAACCATGATGAAATTAGAGCTGCTATAACAGATACAACAAAACTGTTTTTTTCTGAGATTATTGGTAATCCAGGATTGGTTATTTTGGATGTGGATAAAGTAGCTAAGATATGTGCAGATGCCCAAATTGTATTTATGGTTGATGGCACATTTAATACACCATATTTAATGGCGCCAGTGAAGAATGGCGTGAATATTATTATCCATTCTCTTACTAAATGGATGGGTGGGCATGGCGTTGCGATTGGCGGCATCGTTGTAGATGGAGGCAATTTTGATTGGGGAAGTGCAAATAAATTTCCTACTATCTCACTTCCCCATTATGCAATGGATGGCATTAATTTTTATGAAGAGTTTGGGCCTGCAGCTTTTACAGCTAAATTCCGCGCTGAAGCGATGTATAATTTTGGACCATCTCTTGCGCCTATGAATGCGTTTCATATTCTTCAAGGGCTTGAAACACTACCTCTTAGAATGCAGAGACATATGGAGAATACAGAAAAATTATTGGAATTTCTTTCTTCAAATGAACAAATTTCTTGGGTTCGCCACCCATCATTAGAAGAACACCCTCAATCTGAACTAGCCAAAAAAATGCTACCAAAGGGGGCTGGTTCTATTATTACGTTTGGTATTAACGGCGGCAGGGATGCAGGCAGAAAGTTCATAGAAACTGTTACATTATCTTCTCATCTTGCCAATGTTGGTGATGCAAAAACACTTGTTATTCACCCAGCGAGTACGACTCATTCTCACATTGATTCAGAAGCTATGATATCTGCTGGTCTTACAGATGACATGATACGTCTATCTGTTGGTCTTGAAGATATATCTGATATCATTGCTGATTTTGAACAAGGGCTAAAAGCAGCAAAAACGGTAACGCGGTAAAATTGTAAAATAAACTAGGCTAATTAGGATTGCTGAATGAACATAATTTTAAATGGCTATTCAACTTATATATCTACAGGTGGAAAGGTGCCAGATCCAAATAAAACGGCATTAATTTTTCTACCTGGCAGTGGTCAAACTCACCTTACATTTGTGTTGCAGACACGTTTTTTTGCCTATGATGATTATTCTGTTTATGCACCTGATTTCCCTGGTCATGGGCTGTCTGAGGGCAATCCGTTAGAGACGATTGATGAAATGGCAAAGTGGGTTGCTAAATTAATGCAGGTAATCGAGTTACGCTCTGCAATTATTATTGGTCATTCTCAGGGCTGTTTGGTTGCCATGGCATTAGCTCATACTTATTCAGAACATGTTGAAAAACTAGTATTAATTGCAGGTGCTTTGGAAATTAAAGTAAATGATTATTTACTAGATAAATCTAAAACATCATTGCCTCAGGCTATTAAAATGATGACTGAATGGGGACATGGAAAGCAAGGGCATTTTTACACGCATCCGCAGCCTGGTCATTCTTTATTGGGGGTCGGCAGAGAATTGATGATGGCGAACGTACAAAATGCGCTGTATCTGGATTTAAACGCCTGTAATCAATTTGATGCGAGTGAATATGCAAAACAGCTTAATCTTCCTGTATTATGTATTGTGGCAGAAAATGATAAAATGACACCTATTAAATTGGGATATAAACTCGCTGAAACGATTGCAGATTCATCATTAGTCAAGATAGCACAATCAGGGCATATGATACCGATTGAAAAACCAGATGAAGTAAATACTGCGATTAAAAATTTCTTATAACTGATAGCAGATATAAAGGGCTAAAATAGGATGTCGGCTGAAATGCACTTTAAAAAAATTGCAGTAATCGGAGCAGGTACGATGGGAAGTGGTATTGCTGCGCAGATTGCAAATGCAGGATTAGATGTTTTGCTGCTAGATTTGGCAGCGAAAAATGCAGATTTAATAATGCCAGCAGATGCAGCAGTTGAAAGGCTTGTTAAATCCGATCCGCCACAGCTTGTGTCAAAAAAAGTGGTTAAACAGATTCATACAGGCACAATAGAACATGATTTTAATCACTTAGCAGATTATGACTGGATAATAGAAGCTGTTGTAGAACGTCTTGATATTAAGAAACATATTTATTCAAAACTCAATGACATCATTAAGCCTGAATGTATCGTAACCTCTAATACATCTTCTATCCCTATTGCCCATTTAATGGAAAATATGCCTGTTCGTTTTCAAGAAAGATTTGCTATCACCCATTATTTTAATCCTGTTCGTTATATGCGTTTATTAGAATTGGTGGTGGGTGAGCATACAAAAGATGAGTTGGTAAATAAACTTTCGCAATTTAATGATGTGGTTTTAGGTAAAGGAGTTGTGAAATGCAACGATACGCCTGGTTTTCTGGGTAATAGGCTTGGTGTATATGCAATGCAAGTTGGTCTTTTTGAGGCATTAAAGCACAGGATACCAATTGATGATGCAGATGCTATTTTAGGTCGCCCAATGGGCATTCCAAAGACAGGCGTTTTTGGGTTATATGATTTGATTGGCATTGATTTAATGTCAGATGTGGTAACCTCAATGCGAGAGATATTACCAGATGAAGATGCCTTTCAGAAAGTTGGAACTGATCCTGATATTATCACTAAGCTTATTCAATCTGGATATACTGGTAATAAAGGGTTGGGTGGATTTTATGCTGAAACTAAATCAGGTAAAAAGGTTAGGGATTTATTAGCAGATAATGAAGATGACGATATTTGGCGTGATATTAATCCATTACCTGAAATAGCAGAAAAAGCAGCATTAGCGCAAAGTCAGCAGGAAGAAGCATTGCTTGTACTAATTCAAGATAATAGTAATTATGGAGTATTTGCTCGTTCAGTATTAGCGCATATCTTTTGTTATGCTGGTCAGCTTTTAGGTTCTATTACGACTAATCCTCAAGATATTGATGATGCTATGAAATTAGGGTTCAACTGGCAACGTGGTCCTTTTGAGATGATTGATGCTATTGGCGCTGAAAATTTACAGATATTAATTTCAGATGCAGGGCTTACCATGCCAAATGCTCTGCAAATTGACAGACCTTTTTATCAAATTGAAAATAATCACATTTCTGTATTAGATACTATTAAAGGCTATGTTGGCGTTAGCTTGCCGGTTGGGTCATTTAGACTTCAAATCTTGCGGAGAACTTTGCCTGTTTTAGCTCAAAATAATGATGCAAGCTGTTATCAGATAGAAAATGATATGCGCTTAGTTGAATTTCATTCAAAAGCAAATGCGCTGCGACCACAAACTATTGAAATATTAAAATATGTAGCGGATAATCCTGGTCGCGGTGTGATTATTCATAATGATGCTCAACATTTTTCGGCTGGGGTTGATTTAAACCACTTTCGTGCGCTGATAGAAACAAAAAAATGGCAAGAAATAGATGATTTTTTGGCAGAATTTCAACAAGCTGTCGTCGCGCTTAAATATTTGAACGTACCAGTGGTAGGTGCCCCTTCTGGACTTGCTATCGGTGGCGGATTTGAAGTTTTAGCTCATTGTGATGCGTTGGTTGCCCATGTGAATTCAACATTTGGACTTGTTGAATCTGGTGTGGGTTTGTTACCTGCAGGAGGCGGTGTTAAGCAAACATATCTGAGATGGTTTAATAAAACAGGTGATTGGAACCAGGCTGCCTGGCAATGTTGGATGCAAATCGGATATGGAAAAATAGGCACTTCTCCAGAATTATCTGCACGATATTGTTATTTTCTTGATGATAGAGATGTTCAGGTTATGAATAAGGATAGAGTGTTTCTACAAGCTGTATCATTGAATGAAAACCTTCAAAAATCTTATCTACCTCCTGCCAAACCAGCCTTCAGATTAGCAGATCCTCAGATACGTAAGAAAATGTTTGAATTCATGGAAAAAGGTGTAACAGAAGGTATGTTTACACCACATAATTTAACAACTGCAATGGCAATAGCTGATGTAATTGTTGCAAAAGATGGCGAGCAACAAAATGTATCTGAGCAAGATATTTTTAACAGAGAGAGAGAGAATTTTATAAGGCTTGCACGCACACCGGAAACGCTTAGAAGAATTTCAACTCTTCTTGATTCTGGTCAGGCAGAGGATAATTAATAGACCTAAAAAACGACCTCATTTTTAGGTCTAAATATATCTATATAATTCTATATAATTAAATCTATGTTATTTGAGTGACTTAAGAGATTGACGAAGTAAGTATTTTTGAATTTTGCCTGTAGAAGTTTTAGGAATTTCCTGAAAAATAATTGTTTTAGGTATTTTGAATCCTGCTAAATGTTGCCTGCAAAATGCAATTATATCTGCCTCAGAAGCAGATGTGCCTGGTTTCATTTCAACAAAAGCACAAGGGGTTTCCCCCCATTTTTCGTCTTTTTTGGCTACTACAGCTGCGAATGCAATATCTTCATGGCGAAATAGGACATTCTCCAGCTCGACAGAAGATATATTCTCACCGCCTGAGATTATTATATCTTTAAGCCTGTCTTTAATTTCTATATAGCCACTTTTATGACGAACAGCTAAATCACCTGAGCGAAAAAAACCATCTTTGAAGCTTTCTTCCGTGGCTTCTTTATTTTTATGATAGCCCTTCATTATTGTGTTTGATCGTATAATTATTTCACCAATGGTATTTCCATCTGCTGGAACAGAATGGTGTGTTGCACCATCTATTATATCAACCATTTCTGTGTGAGTAAATTTAACGCCTTGTTGCGCTTTGATAGCAGCTTGTTCAGAAAAATCTAGTTCATCCCATTCAGGTTGCCATACACACTGAACAACATGACCATATGTTTCAGTTAATCCATATACCTGCATAACCGTAAATCCAAGAGCTTCAATTTTTTGCACTATTGCGGCTGGTGGCGGTGCCCCTGCTGTCATAACCTGTACTGGCCAATCAGGTTGAAATTGAATGTTTTGAGGCGCATTTACGAGCATACCAAGAATTATAGGCGCTCCACCAAAATGAGTTATCTTATGCGTTTTAATCTGCTCAAAAATAGCCTCAGCGGTTAGCTGGCGGGTACAGATAACTGTGCCTGCAAGCAATGTCATCATCCATGCATGTCCCCATCCATTGCAATGAAACATTGGAACTGTATATAGATAAGTTGGGTGCATTTGCATTTGCCAAGCAGGAATTGTTCCCATTGCCATTAAATAGGCACCTCGGTGATGATAGACAACGCCCTTTGGCAGCCCGCCTGTGCCAGATGTATAATTTAAGCAGATTGCATCCCATTCATCATCTGGTAATTGCCAGTCGAAATTAGCGTCGCCCTGATTTATTAAATGCTCATAAGTACAACTGCCAATTGGATTGGATGATAGGCTTGTCGCATCCTGTTCATCTATTATATCTATTATCTTAAAATTGGTGTGTTTAGATTGTAACATTGCGTCTTTGATAGCAGAAGAAAAACTAGTATCTGCAATCAATATTTTAGGTTCAGCATGTTCAAAAATATATGCAATAGTTTGGGCATCTAGCCTAATATTAACGGTATTTAATACACCACCTGCCATAGCAACAGCAAATTGACATTCAAACATTTCAGGGGTGTTGGCAGCTATAACTGTTACCACTTCTCCTTTTTGCAACCCGTTCTTTTGCAATGCGCCAGCAAGTTTAACGCATCTCTCATAGGTGTTTTGCCAATGATATTTTCGGTTACCATAGATAAGAGAAACGCGCTCAGGATATAGCTCTGCAGTACGCTTTAAAAAAGACAATGGGCTTAGAGGCACAAAGTTTGCCGCTCTCTTTGACATAAATGAGGCATTTAATGCATCGATATTTTTAGTCATTTGCAATCCTCAAAAAATTAAATATCTAATCTTTATGATGAGTTAAATTTATAGCTACTTCAATGCTAAAGTGAAAAATATAATAAATATAGCATGATTGTTATTAAGACTAATATTAAGCTTAATTTCTTGTTGAGTACTAAAAAATAGTAAAAATTGACTTGTTAGAAAATAGAATTAATGCAAACAATATTAAACGACTATTTTTGAGTGTTTATAGGGTTTGTTGGGATGAGAAAATCTGGGTTAAAGCAACCTGAAATTGAACTCTCAAAGTCAATTGCAGATGAAGTTAAAACAACTACTTGTTATATGTGTGCCTGCCGCTGCGGAATAAAAGTTCATTTAAAAGATGGGCAGGTTAAATACATAGAAGGTAACAGAGATCATCCGGTGAATAAAGGCGTGCTTTGTGGTAAGGGTGCCGCGGGTATTATGCAGCATTATTCACCTGCTAGATTAACTGCGCCTCTTAAACGGATTGGCCCTCGTGGCTCAGGAGAATTTGAAGAAATTAGTTGGGATGAAGCTTTAGTGCTTGCGACTTCTTGGTTATCTGAGATTCGTAATACAGACCCTCGCAAACTAGCTTTTTTTACAGGAAGAGACCAAAGTCAGGCTTTGACTGGATGGTGGGCAAGTCAATTTGGCACGCCTAATTTTGCAGCCCATGGCGGTTTTTGTTCAGTGAATATGGCAGCAGCTGGATTACACACATTTGGCGGCTCATTTTGGGAATTTGGCGAGCCAGACTGGGATTTAACAGAATATTTTATGCTATGGGGAGTAGCAGAAGATCATTCCTCAAATCCGATGAAACGGGCAATTGGTAAATTAAAAAATCGCGGTGTTAAAATTATCGTGGTTAATCCCGTTAGAACAGGCTATGGCGCGGTAGCAGATGAATGGATTGGGATAAAACCGGGAACAGATGGGTTGTTTGCAGGGGCGTTAATTCATCAGTTACTCGTTAATCATGCAATTGATACAGATTATTTAAGACGCTATACCAACGCCTCTTGGTTAATCATAAATGCACCTGGTGATGATGATCATGGATTGGTAGCAAGGGATGCACAAGGTAATCCACTGGCATTTGATTTGGCTAGTAATTCTCTTGTTAATGCAAATCTAAAATCGAAAAATCATGCCCTTCATGGTGAAGTTGAGCTTGCTGATGGTAGAGAAGCCTGTCCGTCATTTGCATTGATAGCAGAGCGGTTTTTGGCAGATGAATATACCCCTCAATCAGTCAGTGAAAAAACAGGTATAGAATCCAAAACTATTATTCGAATTGCTGACGAATTGGCTAAAACTGCGTTTGAGAAGGAAATTCGTTTAAAACAAAAATGGACTGACTGGACTGGTGAAACTCATGAGGAAATGGTTGGAAGACCTGTTTCTATGCACGCCATGAGAGGTATTTCGGCACATTCAAATGGATTTAATAGCTGTCGTATCATTCATTATCTTCAGATTGTTCTTGGCGCTATTGATTGTCCTGGTGGCTTTAGGTATAAGCCCCCATTCCCAAAAGCGGTCCCACCTGCATTACGTCCTGCTGGAAAAATTGACGATGTAAAAGCAGGTAAACCATTGCCAGGTGCGCCGCTAGGGTTTGTTACATCTCCATCAGATTTGCTTGTAGACGATGAAGGGGACGCCTTGAGAATTGATAAGGCATATTCATGGGAGGCACCCTTTTCTGCGCATGGATTGATGCATATGGTAATACATAACGCAGCTAATCATACGCCATATGATGTTGATTTATTATTTTTATATATGGCGAATATGGGGTGGAATTCATCTATGGATATTCCGCAAACCTTGCAAAATTTGACTAAGATAAATCAGAAGACTGGTGAATATGCGATTCCTCGGATTATTTATTCAGATGCCTATTATTCAGAAACAGTGCCTTATGCTGATCTAATTTTACCAGACACTACTTATCTTGAGAGGTGGGATGCAATTTCACTGTTAGATAGACCTATATCTGAGCCAGATGCCGCTATAGATGCCATCAGACAGCCAATTGTTGAACCTGACAGGGATGTGCGTGCCTTTCAGACTGTTTTAATTGAATTAGGGGCAAGACTTGGTTTGCCAGGAATGGTAAATGAAGATGCAAGTCCGAAATATATCGATTATGCAGATTATCTCGTAAACCATGAAAGAGGGGCTGGTATTGGTCCATTATCAGGTTGGCGCGGAGAAAATGCTGACCAATTTGCTGTTGGCGATCCTAATCCAGATCAACTTAAAAAATACCAGGAAAATAATTGTTTTTTCGCAAGCCCAGTTCCTGAAGAAGCACGTTATTTTAAGCACGCAAATAAAGCCTATCTTGAGTGGGCAAAAAAGCATGGGTTCATTGGCTCAGAGAATCCTATTATTTTTGAATTATATAGTGAATCTTTGCAAAAATTTAGGTTGGCGGCAGATGAAAAAATAACTCCGCATCCCCCAGCAAAACATAAGCAGCGGGTTGCAACCTACTTTGATCCTATTGCGTTTTGGTATCCTCCCTTCGAAGATAGTAAGACAGATAAAAATACATATGCCTTTCATGCAATTAGTCAGCGGCCAATGCATATGTATCACTCATGGGGGTCGCAAAATGCATGGCTTCGGCAAATTACCAACGCAAATAAGCTGTATATGAATGCAGAACGTGGTGCTGAATTGGAGCTTGTGGATGATGATTGGATTGAAGTTACAAGTCATATTGGGTCTGTTACATGTCAGGTCAAACTCATGGATGGCTGTCAAAGAGATACTGTTTGGACATGGAACGCTATTGGAAAGAGAGCAGGGGCATGGGGGTTAGACCCTGCTTCTCCTGAAATGCGCAAAGGCTTTCTTTTAAATCACTTAATTTCTGCCTTGTTGCCTGAAAAAGAAGGTGGGTATCATTATAGTAACTCAGATCCAATAACAGGACAGGCAGCGTGGTATGATTTGAAAGTGCATATTCAAAAAATAAATAGTCCAAATCAACAGCGTTCTGAGCCCTATTTTACGCCAATTACAGCAAAAATAACCCCTAGAAATACTTCGTAAAAGAACGCTGTTCTAGTGAAGTGACGTAAAATAAGTATAAATATGCGTTATGGAGAATTAATTTGACAAATTTGCCTTCCCACACAGAAAAAAAACTTGGATTATTAATCGATTTAGATATCTGTGTTGGCTGTCACGGGTGCGTTACAAGTTGTAAGGAATGGAATAGCACAGATGATATGCTGCCACTTTCTGATTTTGATTCTTATGGGGATAATCCAGATGGGGTGTTTCTTAATAGGGTGCATGGATATGAAATTGATGATGGCATAAGCTCCCAGACAGTGCATTTTCCGCGCTCTTGTTTGCATTGTGAAACACCGGAATGTGTAACTGTTTGTCCAACTGGTGCAAGTTATAAAAGACAGGAAGATGGCATAGTTTTAGTCAATCCAGATAGTTGCATTGGCTGTAAATTATGTTCTTGGGCGTGTCCGTATGGCGCACGTGAATATGACCATAAGCAAGGTATCATGAAAAAATGTACGTTATGTGTCGATAGAATTTACAATGAAGAGCTTGCGCAAGAAGAACGAAAACCAGCTTGTGTGCTTGCCTGTCCTACAAGTGCGCGTCTATTTGGTGATTTTGCAGACCCCGAAAGTGAGGTGTCTATCTTATCTGAAAAACGTGGTGGGATGACATTAATGGAATCTTTGGATTATAAGCCAGTGAATAGATATTTGCCGCCTCGCGAAAAACAATCTGAAAAAACTGAGAATGCCATAAATACCTTTTTTGCCTCAGAAAATGGATATGTTGGTAGAAATCAAACACAAGCGAATAACGCTGGTCTAGATTCATTTTTTACATGGCTAGATGATAAATTATCATCAAAGAATATCTAGATGATAAATTATCATCAAAGAATATATAGTGTTTTTTAAATATCATCAGAAGAAAAAACGAATTAAAAAGGTATTGTAAATGAATCCTGCCTATTCTGTTATATTATTTACTGTTTTATCAGGGGCTGGATATGGTCTGCTTGCTATTCTAGGCTTTAGTGCTGTCGTAGGGCTAGTAATGATTTCTCCTGCCATCAACTTAACTATGCTGGTTGTTGCATTGGTTTTAATTACCGCTGGACTTGTTTCCTCTACTAGTCATCTTGGACGCCCAGAAAGAGCCTGGAGAGCACTTAGCCAATGGAGAACTTCATGGCTGTCACGAGAAGGGGTGTTTGCTGTTATTACCTATGTACCAGCAGTATTGTTAGGTATTGTGTGGATAACAGAAATTTCTCCAAATCTACGCTTATTTACGCTGTTTAATGTATCAAGTTATTTATGGGTGTTAGGGGGGGCGGGCAGTATTTTATCTATTGCTACAGTTATTTGCACAGGACAAATATATGCAACTCTCAGAACAATTCCAGCTTGGTATTATTTACTTACAACACCAATTTATTTGCTATTATCTGTTGTCAGCGGGTTTGTGATTTGGATGTTTCTGATGTCATTATTTGGCTATAAAACAGAACCTACTGTCATATTAATGGGGGTTTTCTTGCTAGAACTTGCCTTGATTCTAAAATGGGTTTATTGGCGATATGTTGATAGATCTGATTTTGGTGTAACCAAAGCAGATGCGATTGGGTTTGCTTCTCTCACAAAGGTGCAGAATTTAGAGCCAGCCCATCAGACTAAGAATTATCTGATGCGAGAGATGGGCTATCAGGTAGCTAGAAGCCATAGTGTAAGATTGCGCAGATTTGCAAGCTGGACTTGTTTTATAATTCCTGGATTATGTCTGTTATTGATGCTGTTAGCACCATCCTATCAATTGATTGGTAATATGACTGCTGTTGTCAGCTTGTTCGTTGGGTTATTAACAGAGCGATGGCTATTTTTTGCAGAAGCAAAACATGTTGTTACACGTTACTATTGAGAATTGATTATAAAAACTAACGCCATCTACTCTAAAAAGGCAGGCGAATAATAATATATTAAAAAATGTATAAATAAAAAAGCGTATTTTCTTACGAAGCTGTTTTAAACGTAATAGATGCCCATAGAGATTCCCAAATAGCTGCATCTGGAGCAGAGCTAGGCGCATTTTTACGAATAATAACTGAATCAATAAGGTAGCGTGTATCAACTGATGGCGTTAAAATAAAAACCCCTTTATTATTTGTTGAACCTGTAGTTTTGTTTACCTTGCCCAAAGCATCTTTAGAAAAAACGGTAACTAGCGCATCAGCTTTTGCAATGCCCTTATAATAAAGACTGAATTTAATGGGGGTAGTATTTGCATTTGATAAATCACTTTTCCCCATAACCCATTCTAATTCCATCCCCGACAGTTTGTCGCTTCCTTTATTATTATGAATAGTAATGATGCTTTTTGCAAAGCGGGTATAGATTTCCTTAAAGCCTGTTTTTGGAAGATTTTCTGCCAAATGTTGTTTTGGAATATTAGGAAATCCTTTTTCTTCTGAAAATGTAACAAATTTATTAAAATCATTATAGGTAAGCTGAGTAGGTGTGCTTTGATATATAATTCCTGAAAGCCCACTATTTTTTGGGAAAATATTTAAGGCGGGCCTATCTCCAATTCTTCCTCTTATTGGCTGTATGGCATTGGTTGACACTAATTCAAATCTGCTAAAGTTATTTTGGATATAGGGTTGCTCATAGCCTGAAAAATCTTGTCCAACAAATAAAGCAGCACTTAAAACATCACTTGGTTTTAAGCTGTATTTTTTTGGCTCAATCCAAAATTCATGTGCAACGGATGGCTGGACTAAAATATAAAATAAGGTTAAGACATTTAAGAATATCAATGTTTTTTTAAGGTTTAATCTCATTTTTTCCTCATACTCAGACAATAAATTTGTAATGCTAGATAACATAAATCATGTATTTTACACATTCACGATATAATTATTTTTCACTCATTATACTGTTTTTTATTATAACGTTTCTGGCAGGCGCAGGGCAACGCTCTTTTAGTCATGAAATTATGCCTGCAATTTCTGAATTATCATTTCAAGAAGAGCAGGTAAACATAGACATTGTGTTGTCAATAGAGTTGTTTATTGCTGAGATTGATGCATCAATTATAACAGACACGAATAATTCGGATAAATCAAATGTCTATGATGAACTGCGTTCATTAGATAGTAACCAGTTAAAACAAATATTTACAGATAAATATCCATCTTTTGCAGAGCTTCTAACTATTCGCTCAAATATGGGAGAAATTCGCCCTCGGTTAGCGCACATAAAAGTAATAGAGAATAATAATTTATCTTATCCTCGTGAAAGCAAGATAAGCCTGGTTGCACCACTTACACAAGATGATACTGAAATAGAATTTGGTTGGAATAAGCAGCTTGGGCCTCTTATTGTACGACAGGTTTTGGCAAATGCAGGTAATAACCACAGTGATACTGAAGATGAATTATACACAACCTATTTATCTCCAGGTGATTTAAGCGACCCTATCAGCCGAAGTGGTGTTACTGATGTTAGCGGAACAAATATAATAGTTGATTATTTAATTATTGGATTTGAGCATATAATACCTAAAGGTCTTGATCATATTTTATTTGTGCTTGGCTTATATTTATTCGCAACAAAATTCTCACAGCTGATTGCCCAGATATCACTTTTCACACTTGCGCATACCACGACACTAGCGCTTGCTACTATGGGTGTTGTATCCGTGCCAGCGCATATAGTAGAGCCACTGATAGCGTTATCTATAAGTTATATTGCTCTAGAGACGATATGGCACACTCGCATCGGTTGGTCTCGACTTATCATTATTTTTATATTCGGCTTGTTGCATGGACTAGGTTTTGCCTCTGTTTTAATGGAAATTGGGTTGAGCCAACAGTATTTTATCACAAGTCTTATTGCCTTTAATGTAGGAGTTGAGATTGGGCAAATTACGGTTGTATGCCTCGCATTCCTATTGATCGGAATATGGTTTTCGCACCGCCGTTTCTACCGACCATTTATACAAATTCCATTTTCGGTTGTCATAGCTGCAATTGGCGGATGGTGGTTTGTTGAGCGTGTGTTTTTAGGTGGCTAGACACAGCAAAAGCATTTCGTAATTGGCTGACGATAGCTCACAATAGCTGAAACGATAGCTGAAACGATAGCTCACAAAAGCTGAGACGACAGCTTGTTAATGCGGTTGATGTCGTGTTTGGATAGCCCTAGATATTCGTGTCTTGGTATTCAATATAAAATGCAAAAATTGCCACGATTTTTGAACAAATAAGTGACATTTATAACATAAAATTTAGACATATAAAAAGAGGTGGTAAAAACCACCTCTTTTTTTTAAACGCATCAAGTGTTGGGAGGGATTACTATGCTGCGTTTTCGTCTTTTAAAACATTGTTTGAATTCATTTGCTTGGAAACAAATGATGGGATTTGACCACGAACGATGCCGATATCAGCTAAGATATTGTCATCAAGCCCGTTTAAGGCGCGACATGTGTTTGAAAACTCAATCCATGATACGAATTTTGAAACAACTGAATTGTTTTTTAAATTAATTAGTGCAGACATTTTAAAGGCTCCTTCAAGGAAAAATAAGTGAAAAGTGAGAAAAACAAGTTTGGGAAAACTATTTATAAAAATTATATAATACTCTTTTTAGAATAAGTAAAGACAAAAGAAACAATAAAATAAATAAAAAATTTTCATTCAAAAATATATTATATTTTATAATTAAAATACAAAAAAGATGTAAAAAATATAATATTAAAATATGAATTCTCATAAATAAATTGTTTGTTTCTAAAAATGAAACAAATTTTATATTATTCACTTGCTGAATATAATTATATTGTTTGGTTTGATAAGTTGTAGCAGAGAGTGTAACAATAAAAGGGAGTTTAGTTATTTTTAAAGGGATAAAAAAATGAAGCGTTGGAGGCATTTACTCGTAGCAGTTTTGGTTGTTCCTGCATTGATTTGCTATGTTATTGTAGCAATGATTTTCTCTCAATGGATTGAAGGTATTTCTGGAATAATTGATTTTATATTCTATTTGATAGCTGGGTTGGCCTGGATTCCAGCTGCTTCCATTGTAATAAAATGGCTTGCCGATAACGAATCTCATTAAAAAATGGCTGTTACAGGGAAGGGTAGGGAGTATTGTACATAATTAAGAAACTAGCTTTAAGTCGTCATATGACTTAATTCCCTTACATTAAGAGGATACCAAAAAATAAATGGCACAAGATTTCAAAAAACCTATGGCATCTGATACCAAAAAATAAATGGCAGAGGATATCAAAAAAACTATGGCAGCTGATATCGAAAAACTTATGGCAGGGGATATCAAAAAACCTATGGCAGAGTTTATAAAGGGATATGGATGCTAGATAATTACGCTAGACCATTGCAAAAAGTATCAGAGCTAGCCTATCAGCTGCTTACCCAATATGA
>JABJAN010000116.1 GCA_018666135.1 Alphaproteobacteria bacterium
AACATTAGTTTGCTAATGCTTTTAGAAACAATAATTGGACCTTTTTGGGTATGGATAGGGGTTGGCGAAAAAATATCAATTCAGATGATGTTTGGCGGCTTAATTGTTATCATCAGTTTAGCATTTTATATTTTTCACCTGAGTAGAAAAAAGAGCTAATTATATTTTTATTTTTTAATTTTGATTATTTTCTTATTTATTCTCTGAAAATTTACGATTATTTTTATTCATAAAAAAACGGGATCTGCTGTTGCCAAGCATTTATGTATGTTGTTACTCTGTTCATATTAGTCATAAACGTTCTAGGAGGAACAAATGAATAAAATTTTAACAGGCGCGCTATTGTCGATAACTAGCATATTCTTTGCTAGCACATCGTTCGCAGGCGGTCATGATAGTTGTGGTGAAATCACCATAGCAGAAATGGACTGGGCTTCGGCTGAGCTTATTGCTAACATAGACAAAATTATATTAGAGCAAGGGTATGGTTGCACGGTTGAATTAATTCCAGGCGCAACAATGACAACTTTTGCTTCAATGGACACAAAAGGTGTGCCAGACGTAGCACCTGAACTTTGGGCGAATGCAGTGCAAACTCCACTAGCTAAGGCGGAATCTGAGGGTCGTTTATTTATGTTAAATGGCGCACCTATTGTTGGCGCTGGTGAAGGATGGATGATTAGCACAAAAATTATGGAAGATAACGGACTTAAAACTCTTGAAGATGTTCTTGAGCGACCTGACCTTTTTCCTCACCCAGAAGACCCCTCTAAAGGTGGAATTGTAACATGCCCATCAGGATGGGGTTGTCAAATTGCAACCAATCAACTGTTCAAAGCAAATGATATGGAAGCAAAGGGTTGGATGCTTATTGATTCAGGTTCTTCAGCAGGACTAAATGGTTCAATAGAGAAAGCTATTACACGCAACGAGCCTTGGTTTGGATATTACTGGGGTCCAACAGTGCTAGCTGCTCAAGGTGGATTATCGCTTTTAAACATGGGTGAATTTGCAGGAAATGACAATTGGGATAATTGTTTGATGGATCCAGAATGTGCAGATCCAAAACCTTCTGGCTGGGTTGTATCTGAAGTAACATCAGTTGTTGCATCCAATTTTATTGATAATGGTCCTAAAGCTGGTAAAGATTATGTAGCAAAAAGAAAATTTCCGGCAGATGTAATGATGTCTATGCTAGTTTATATGGCCGAAAATCAGGCTGAGGGCGAAGATGCGGCTTACGAGTTTCTATCAAGACATCCAGAAATCTGGACAACTTGGGTTACACCACAAGGTGCCGCTTTAATTAAACGAGCACTTTAATATATAAAAGCAATAATAAGAATGGGCCATCACTATGGCCCATTCCTTTTAGGAGGATAAATTGAGCCTGCTTACTGAATTTCCAAAAATGGGCAGAACAGATCTAAGAGATTTTAAAAAAGGAATAGATGAAAGCTTCCGTAATTTCACCCGTGAATATGGTGAAGCTATAGAGAATTTTTTTGATCCGTTATTATATTTCCTCGTTTGGCTAGAAAAATTATTTTTAAATACACCTTGGCCCATAATTTTATTTGTCATCGCCACTCTTGTATATCTTGGTTCTAGCAGCATAAAACTGACTTTGGGTGCAATTTTAGCTTTCCTTACCATTGGTTATCTGGATATGTGGGATGACACGATGGCTACATTAGCCATTATATCTGTTGCTACAATTGTTTGTATAAGTATTGGCATTCCTCTTGGTATTTTGATGGCACGCTCTCAGAGGACGCAGATGATTATCACTCCTATTCTGGATGTGATGCAAACAATACCAAGTTTTGTCTATTTAATCCCTGTGGTGATGTTACTTGGAATTGGAAAAGTCCCTGGATTATTAGCAGTGTGTATTTACGCTATTCCGCCTATTGTAAGGCTTACAAATCTAGGAATTCGTTTGGTTGATAAGGATGTCATGGAAGCTTCTGAGGCATTTGGCGCTAATTATAGACAGAAGCTAATAGGGGTGCAAATACCATTGGCATTACCAAATATTTTTGCAGGTGTTAATCAAACAATTATGATGGCATTATCAATGGTTGTTATCGCATCTATGATTGGTGTTAAAGGTTTGGGCGTTCCAGTTCTACGAGCAATCTCCAATCAATATTTAGCCTTGGGTATAATGAACGGGCTAGCCATTGTTGTATTGGCTATTTTATTTGATAGAGTTTCTCAACAATTTGGAAGGCGTCTTCAAGCCCATACAGAAAGTTCTAAATAATGTCAGAAATAAAAGTTTCTATAAAAAACTTATATAAAATATTTGGCAAACATCCTGAATCTATGGTCGAAAAGGTCAAGGCAGGAATGTCCAAAACAGATTTATTAGAAAAACATGGACATGTTCTTGGTCTCTATGATGTAAATATTGATATAAAAAAGAAACATATTCAAGTGATTATGGGTCTATCTGGATCTGGAAAATCAACATTAATTAGACATATCAATCGATTGATTGAGCCAACTGCGGGTTCTATTATTGTTGATAATGAAGATATATTATCGATGTCTCAAACAGAATTGCGTGACTTCAGAAGAAGTAAAGCAAGTATGGTATTCCAAAAATTTGGTTTATTACCTCATCGAAAAGTAATAGAAAATGTTAGCTATGGTTTATTAATTCAGGGGATTAACAAACCAGAAGCGCTTGACCGATCAAATCAATGGATTGAGAGTGTCGGTCTTAGTGGGTTTGAAAATCATTACCCAGCACAATTATCAGGTGGCATGCAACAACGTGTTGGGTTGGCGCGGGCATTAGCAACTGATGCAGACATTCTTCTCATGGATGAAGCTTTTTCTGCATTAGATCCTCTAATACGCTCAGATATGCAAGATGTATTATTGTCTCTTCAAGACAAGCTTCATAAGACGATAATTTTTATCACACATGATTTGGATGAAGCTCTTAAGCTTGGAGATGATATTGCTATTTTAAGAGACGGTGCTGTTATTCAATCAGGCACTGCTGAGAAGATTATTCTTCATCCTATTGATGATTATGTAACTGATTTCATTAAAGATATTAATAAAGCAAGAGTTCTTAAAGCACGGTCTGTGATGGGAAATGATGATTTTATCACAGGACCTGAGATTGACGAAACAGTTATTATAGAAGATGCACTTCAAATTGTTTCAAAATCAGGTTCTAATGGCGCAATTATAGTTAAAAATGGACAAAAACAAGGAACTGTATCTCTTACAGATATGATTATGGCAATTGCGCGTGCTGAAAAAAATACCGATAGTGAAGCTGTCTATAGATAATTAGTGACTATTATAAAAATAATCAAATTTGTGTTAAAGACATCAGCCTTTTTTAAATTAGGTTTTAGGGGATGATGACTTAGTGTCAAACTTAGCAATTGTAATTCACCCTGAGGTTAGAATTCTTCCAACTTCTCGTTCTGCTGAAGCGTTGCTAGAGGAGGCGTGCGGGTTAGCGCAGGCAATCAATCTTGAGGTTGTCTTCTCTGAAATAGTAAAACTTTATTCCCCTAAAGCAGGCACTTTTCTAGGAGCTGGGTTTCTTGAGTTAGTAAAGGAAAGGATAGAATCCGAAGAAGAACATCCCGTAATAATAATGGATTGCTCTCTTAGCCCTGTGCAACAACGAAACTTGGAGGAATTATTAGGGTGTAAAGTTATTGATAGAACAGCCTTAATTTTAGAAATATTTGGAGCAAGGGCGCAAACGCATGCTGGCAGCTTGCAAGTAGAGCTTGCCTCTCTTACTTTTCAGCGTTCTCGATTAGTGAGAAGCTGGACACATCTTGAAAGACAAAGAGGTGGCGGCGGCTTTCTTGGTGGCCCAGGCGAAAGACAAATTGAACTTGATAGACGCATGCTTTTAGAAAGAGTTGTTAAGATAAAACAGGAGCTTAAAGAGGTAAAAAGAACTCGTGAAATTCAACGAAAAAATCGCCAACGAACAGAGACCCCTACTCTATCATTAGTAGGATATACAAATGCAGGCAAATCTACCCTTTTCAATGCATTAACATCAGCTACCGTAATGGCAAAAAATATGTTATTTGCGACATTAGACCCAACATTGCGTATGGCCTCTCTGCCATCAAATCAAAAAATAATATTGGCAGACACCGTTGGGTTTATTAGCGAACTTCCAACTGAACTAATTGAGGCTTTTAAAAGTACGTTAGAAGAAGTTACACAAGCTAATTTTCTGCTTCATGTGCATGACGCCTCATCCCCTTTTCTTGAAGAAGAAGCTGCTGATGTTAATACTGTTTTGTCTGAATTAGGTCTTGAAACAGAAGATTTGTCTGACAGAGTGATTCATGTATTAAACAAATCAGATCTAATTTCAGCGCAACGTGAAGAAGAGTTAAGGCACATGTTTCCAAATGCTGCTTTTGTATCTGCTCTTCACAACACTACATTTGACTCCCTGTATGGATTGATAGAAGAAAAAATAAATTCCAATTCATCTGTATATAATTTTACCATCAAAAGTAAAAACGGTGATGCACGCGCCTATCTTTTTCAAAATGGAACCGTATTAAATTCAACCTCTCATAAAAATGGGAATGAGACCTTGAAAGTAAGGCTATCCACTGCAAATTTTAGAAGATTTTTAACGCGTTGGCCAGAATATATTTAGTCTGACCCAAGCCCAAACTAATTTTGAAAATTAAAACCATTTTTTTATATTTTATCACTAGTCCAAGATACTTATTTTTTCGAATAAGAATTAGTGATAACTTAATTTACTAATGATTGATTTTAGGGAAAGCGGCGATGAAAACAATAATGTGGTTCAGGCAAGATCTTCGCCTAACAGACAATCCAGCTCTCCTTGACGCAGTAAATTGTGGCACTATTATCCCTATTTATATTCTTGATGATATTAATGCTGGACCCTTTAAAATAGGAGCTGCAAGCAAAGTTTGGCTACATAATTCATTATCTAAATTAAACACAGCCTTAAATGGAAACTTAAAATTTTTCGAAGGGTCAGCGTCTGAAATATTATTTAAAATTATAGCAGATACGAAAGCCGAAAAATTAGTATGGACGAGATGTTATGAGCCATGGCGAATGGCACGTGATACGGCTATAAAAAATAAAATCAGGCAATTAGGTGTCGAAGTTAAAAGTTTTTCTGGCTCTCTTTTATGGGAGCCTCACTTGATAAACAAACCAGATGGTACCCATTACCGCGTTTTCACCCCATTCTACCGACGCGGGTGTTTATCTGCTCAGCCTCCAAGGAAGCCTCTTACAGCACCTGCAGAGATACACTATGCTTCAGATGTAGATGTTGTAATAACATCTGAACAAACACTAGATGAGCTAAATCTATTGCCATCCCAAAATTGGCATAAGGCATTTTTAGATGAATGGAATATAGGAGAAGAAGGCGCCCAGCAAGCGCTTGATACGTTTCTTATGAATGGCATTTCCTCCTATAAATTAGGCAGAAACATACCCTCCCAAAAATCTGTCTCTAGATTATCACCTCGTTTTCACTTTGGCGAAATTTCTCCTAACCAAGCCTGGTATGCAGCACAGCACATATTCGAACCTGGAGATTCTAATTTAGATAGTTTTCTTTCCGAGCTAGGATGGCGTGAATTTTCGCATTATTTAAACTATCATTATAAAACACTTGCTGATAAAAATTTGAACTCAAAGTTTGATTCGTTTGCTTGGATTAACACACCTGAAATCTTAAAAGCGTGGCAGCAAGGTATAACTGGATATCCAATTGTCGATGCGGGTATGCGCGAGCTTTATTCAACTGGATATATGCATAATCGTGTTCGAATGATTGTTGGCTCATTTCTGGTCAAAAATTTACTCCAACATTGGCATCATGGTAGAGACTGGTTTTTTGATTGTCTTGTAGATGCTGACCTGTGTGTTAATTCTGCTAGCTGGCAGTGGATTGCAGGATGCGGCGCTGATGCAGCTCCGTATTTTCGAATTTTTAACCCTGTTACACAAGGAGAGAAATTCGATGGTGACGGTATTTACACCCGAAAATGGGTTCCTGAACTCATTAATTTACCGAATAAATTTTTATTCTGCCCATGGCAGGCACCACCAGAAATTCTTAAACAAAGCGGTGTCGAGTTAGGGAAAACCTATCCCAACCCTATAATCAACCTTGCTGATTCAAGAGCAAGAGCACTAGAAGCATTTTCAATGCTACCAAAATCAAAATAATGACAATAATTAGATTAATTTTAGGTGACCAGTTAGATTTTTTTCTTACTTCTTTAGATGAGTTTGATAAATCACAAGATATCATTTTAATGGCTGAATTAAAAACAGAAGCCACCTATGTCAATCACCATAAAAAGAAAATTGCCTTTGTTTTTTCTGCTATGCGCCATTTCGCAGAAGAATGCCGCCTTAAAGGCTGGAATGTTGAATATATAGATTATTCTCATCCAAATAATAAAGGAAATTTTATTCATCAATTACATCATTCTATAGAAAAATTTTTGCCTAAGAAAATAGTTATGACAGAGGCAGGGGAATATAGATTAAGGAAGGCTTTTCTTCAATTCCAATTAGAATCGTCAATACCAGTACAAATTTGCGAAGATACGCGCTTTTTTACCTCTAAAGCATATTTTGATAATTGGGCAGAAGGCAGAACGCAATTACGAATGGAATATTTTTATCGTGAATTAAGACGCAATAATAATATTCTGATGAATAAGGATGGCACACCTATTGGCGGCAAATGGAATTATGATTCTGAAAATAGGGAGTCTCCAGATGAGGGAAAAATCATCCCTCCCCCTACCAAAATATCACCTGACCAGATTACCTCTGATGTCCTTTTGCTGGTAGAAAAAGAGTTTTCTCATCATTTTGGCAGTCTAGATGACTTTCACTATGCTGTGACTAGAAAAGATGCTTTATATGTTCTCAGCAAGTTCATTGAGGAACGACTAGAAAATTTTGGTAATTTTCAAGATGCGATGATAACAGATGAGCCATGGATGTATCATTCCCATATTGGTTTATACTTAAATATTGGGTTGCTATCACCAAAGGAGGTGGTGGCTAAAGTAGAACAAGTTTATTATGATGAGCAGCTACCTTTAAATTCTGTAGAGGGTTTTATTAGACAGATACTTGGCTGGCGTGAATATATACGCGGATTATATTGGCATAAAATGCCAGAATATGCGGAGATGAATTATCTTAATCTGCAAGCTGACTTACCTGATTTTTATTGGACATCTGATACAAAGATGAATTGTATTTCTCAATCTGTTAAACAAACATATGACCATGCCTATGCTCATCATATACAAAGATTAATGATATTAGGAAATTATGCTCTTCTTACTGGCATATCTCCTAAAGCCTTAAACAAATGGTTTCTTAGTGTGTATATGGATGCGTATGAATGGGTTGAATTGCCAAATGTAAGCGGAATGGTGTTATTTGCTGATGGCGGTTTACTTGCTAGCAAGCCCTATGTTTCGGGAGGAGCTTATATTGATAGAATGTCTAATTACTGTAAATCCTGTTCATATAAGGTGAAGCAAAAAACTGGAGAGGCAGCTTGTCCATTTAATTATTTATATTGGAATTTTCTAATCAAGAATGAGAGTAGTTTTACTAAGAATCCTAGAATGGGAATGATGTATAGAACTCTCTCCAAAATGAGTGAGGAAAATAAAAAAAACATTGTAGAAGATGCTGAAAAATGGCTGCAATCTTAAATCCACAACTGCACAGATTTAGATATTAATTGAGATACTATTTAAAATGCTGTTTCCATATTTGTTGTTTTCCAAATTGGCACTTTTTGCATTATCTGAGTGAATATAGCTGACTCTATAAATTCACATAGCCATTTCTGAGTATTGGGCAATGCCTGATTATCAAACCATTTAGGGTCTGCAATTCGAAACTGGCGAATGAACGGAAGTGTAATATAATCAAAAATGCCTATTGTATCTCCTGACAAATAACAAGATGATTGGAGCTTTAACTCTAATGCATTAATCCACGCCATCGCTTGGTCTCGGTGAATATTCTTTTCACTTACTTCATATCGCGACTCATATTTATATCTATCCAGGTGATATTTAAATCCATTATCTAACTTATCTAAAAAATCAAAACTGGCTTTTTTATCTTCGTTCCAAACCTGCATCATATTATACGTATCTGATTGCAGCAATGCCCAGAAAATAATATCCATTGATTGTTCAAGCACTTTGTCTGGTAAGACAAGTACTGGCACTGTTGCTTTAGGAGACACTTGTAATAGACTATCTGGTTTATCCTTTAATTCAATTTCGCGTAATGTAACTCTTATATCACTTAATTTTAAAATTATCCGTGTTCTCATCGCAAAAGGACATCGTCGAAAAGAATATAATATTGGTCTGGAATGCTGTATATCACCCATTGCTGGATAATCTTTCTGTTAATTCAAGATTTATTCCCGAAAGATTAAATGCAGATCCAAATCCTGTTACGACAGTCCCCTTTACAGGTTCAATCTCTATTAAATGAAAATCAGAAAAATCTTTTATAAGGCTCATAACAGGACCATGAACCTCAGAAAAATTTTTACACACTTGTATGAACTGCTCGTTTCCTCTTTCTATTTTTGTTAATTTTCCCTGAAATTTTAGACGTATTCGTGCCCATATATTTCGGGCAACGCTCTCATCCTCAATTATAGAAAATAATACAGAATGTCCTTTTAATATGGCACGGACATGAGCACCTAGTTCACTTACATAGATGTAAAACATCCCGTTCAGCCTCACAAAGGGAGCAACACCCCACTCAATATCACTCCCATCTTCACTACTAGTCGAAATCATCAAAGTTTGTGCGTTTGCAAGTAATTCATCTTTTTTATTCGACGCTAACACCACCGCTTTTACATTATTTTTGTGAGGCAAAAATTCTCTCCATTAGCAAAAACCTAAAATAAATGATTATACACTACAACATTGTATTACCTATAAAACTACCATAGGCTACCCTTATAACAGAGAAGTAATGAAAGCAGTGTGATGAGACAAGAGCTCTATATAGATATATTTGCAGATATCGTCTGTCCGTGGTGCTATATTGGAAAAAAACGTCTTGAAAATGCCCTAAATCAAAGACCGGATATTGATGCAATCGTAAATTGGAGAGGGTTTTTATTAAACCCCTCTATTCCCAATGGCGGAATTGATAGAAAAAAATATCTTCACACTAAGTTCGGGCATGCCGCCCAGTCTGTTTATAGCCGCATTGCTCAAGCTGGTGCGAAATCAGGAATAAATTTTAATTTTGATGCCATAAAACGAACACCTGACTCACGATCTGTTCATGAATTGATTATTTCCGCGGGAAGTGATGGAGATGCTTTAAGCGATTTATTTTATCAATCATATTTTATTTATGGAAACGATATTAGTGACAAAGATATACAATTAAATATCTTGAAAAAACTAGACTTGGCGCATATCGCTGACGAAAGCAGACTGCTCTCTGCTAGGAAAACACTCGAAGCAGATCTATCTCAAGCAAATCAATTTAGCGTTGATGGCGTCCCATTTTTTGTTTTCAACAACCAATTATCCCTTGCTGGTGCGCATCCTGAAAATATATTATTAACCACCATCGATGCAGCCATTTCTGCTTAAACCTTCAATGCCTCAATTTGCAGTAATTTTGCTTTAAGAAAATCTGCACGCTTAGAGATATTAGTTAAATCCTGTTTGATAATTAATTTATGATCTGCACGTAATTGTATTCTATCTTTCTGAGATGCAATCCATGCAATTAATTTTTCTGGATTAGAAAATTCATTTCCTCTGAACTGAATGGAAAAACCTTTATTGCCAGCATCTATTTTATCAATGTTAACTTTTTTGCAAATTTGTTTTAATTCAACAAGTTGCAATAAGTTGTTAACCTTATCTGGAATCGGACCAAATCTATCTGTTAGTTCAACTTTAACATCTTGAAGTGCCGCAAAATCATATACAGAAGCGATTTTGCGATATAAAGAGAGCCTAACTGTAAGATCTTGAATATAATCATCTGGAATTAACACATCTGTGCCCATACTTATCAAAGGAGACCAATTATCTTCTTCTACTTTGTCTAAGTCATTATTATTTGTTGTTACTGACTTTGATAAAGCAACTGCTTGCCTTAGCATATCTTGATATAATTCAATGCCTACTTCTTTTACATGCCCTGATTGCTCATCTCCTAATAAATTACCTGCCCCACGTATATCCATATCGTAGGAAGCAAGTGAAAACCCTGCCCCTAACTTATCAAGAGTTTGCATGACTTCTAGCCTTCGTTTAGCCTGGCTTGTTAAGGTAATTTGAGGATCTGTTGTAAGATAGGCATATGCACGTTGTTTTCCTCTGCCCACACGACCTCGCAATTGATATAATTGAGAAAGTCCAAACCTATCTGCTCGATGGATAATCATTGTATTAGCTGTTGGAATATCAATTCCAGACTCTACTATATGAGTAGATAATAAAATATCTGCTTTTGCATCAGCAAAATCTGTCATTACTTGGTCTAATTCTGGTGGATTCATCTGACCATGCGCTGATAATATAGATGCCTCTGGTACAAGGGAGGTAATTCGATCAAATAATTTTTGCATATCCTTAATACGAGGACATACCACAAATATTTGCCCTCCTCTCTGCTTTTCCCTCATGATTGCCTCACGTAGAACGATAGAATCCCATGGGCCAACAAAAGTTCTGACAGCCAAACGATCAACTGGTGGGGTTGCAATCAACGACATCTCTCGAACGCCAGATAATGCCATCTGCAATGTTCTAGGAATAGGTGTTGCAGAAAGAGTAAGCACATGCATATCAGCACGCATTTTTTTAAGTTGTTCTTTTTGTGCAACACCAAAATGCTGCTCCTCATCAACTATAAGGAGACCAAGATTATTAAAGATCATTGATTTTGCTAGCAAGGCATGGGTACCTATAACCATCTGGCATGTTCCATCCGCGACATCCTGCTTGATCTTTGCTGCATTTTTACTTGTTGTCATCCGGGATAGTACCCTAACCTGGATTGGAAAGCCCTTAAAACGCTCTTCAAACACTTTGCCATGCTGCCTTGCAAGTAATGTCGTAGGCGTTACCAGAGCAACTTGATACCCTGACATACTGGCAACAAAAGCTGCTCTTAAAGCAACTTCTGTTTTACCAAAACCAACATCACCACAAATCAATCTATCCGTAGGCTTACCAGAACCAAGATCCTCTATCACGTCAGAAATAGCATCTAACTGGTCATCTGTTTCTGCAAACGGAAACCTTGAGCAAAATTCGTCAAAAATGCCCGTTGGTACGTTTAATCTCTCTGCTTTACTTACCTGTCTATTAGCCGCAATTTTTATAAGTTGGTCCGCCATTTCGCGGATTTTGCCTTTAATTCTTGCTTTTTTAGCCTGCCATGCAGCGCCGCCCAGTCTATCAAGTGCTGCATCACTTGCCTGCTGACCATATCTTGATAATAAATCTATGTTTTCTACTGGGATATATAACCTATCTCCGCCAGCATAAATGAGACGTAGGCAATCATGTTGACTGCCATCACTTTCAATAGTTTCAAGTCCGTCGTAGCGCCCTATTCCATGCTCTATATGGACAACCAAATCGTCTGTTTGAAGAGAAGATACCTCTCGTAGAAACTCATCAGACCGTTTTCGGCGTCCAGCTGGTCTTTTTTGACGTGCACCAAATATATCCTGTTCTGTTAATACCCATATGTTTGGCAACATAAACCCATTAGATAAAGACCATACAGCACAATAAACATGCCCTGCTATAAGAGGCTTAGAGGCATCATATTTAGCTATCGGCACAGATAAATGAGGCGCAATTAATTCTGTTAATTTTACAACAGCTCCCTCGCTTGAAGCCACCAGAATAACAGAGCTATCTTCTAATTCTTTTTGAATCATTTTTGCAGCTGATTGCGAGGGGCTAAACTCATTTTCTTGTGAGGCGCTAAAGACAGGTCCAGTTTTACCTTTAATGGAGCTAGCGTTATTACTATCCTCCTCAATTTCTGATGATACAAACGGAGATAGAAGCAAAGTCATATTTTGCTTCAAGAGGTTCTCTAACTCTGTTTGCTGTAAATACATCTGTTCTGGTGGCACAGGACGGTAATAAAATGAATCCTGCCCTATGCCTGCAAGTCGTGCTTCATAAAATTCGTTAATCAACGCACATCTAGTCTCAGCTATGGTAAAAAAATCATAAGGTGCAATGAGTGATGCATTTGGCAACCAATCAAATATAGTATTCATTTCTGGATGCAGAAGACTTAACCAATGCTCAATACCAACTGGCGTTCTACCTGCTGTTACTTCTTCATATATTTGATCTTTAGCCGCATTCGCGCCGAATAGACTAATATACCCTTTTCTGAACCTCGTAATATCATCATCTGTTAAACTATATTCAGCCACAGGATTAAGCGTAAACGTACTAACTTCTTGCAAACCTAATTGTGACAGAGAATCAAAATACCTAATTTTTTCAAGTTCTTCGCCAAAAAAATCTAATCTGTATGGATAATTAGTTGGTTCACTAAAAATATCTAAAATATCACCTCTTATGGCGAATTCACCATATTCACGCACTGTATTGGTTCTAATAAAACCACTATCCTGCAAAAAAGAAGCAATCTGATTTAAATTATAATTTTCTCCTATTGAAAGTGTTAAATTGGCCTTAGAAAAAAACGATTTCGGTGGAACTTTTTGCAGAAAACTATTTATTGTTAATAAGGTAATAATCTTCTTGTTAGCAAAATCTTGCAAAGCCAGTTTGCTAAAAGATGAAATTCGCTCGCCAGTTATATCTCCATGAGGAGAAACTCTATCATAAGGCAGACAATCCCATGCTGGGAGCGTTACAACTTCTATATCTGGCGCAAATAATGTTAAACCAAGTTTTATCTCGCTCAATTTTATATCATCTCGGGAAAGATAAATAAGCGGCTTTCCGATTTGGGTATGTTGTGCAAGGAAGAAGGTTTCGGCACCTTCCACACATCCAAAAATTTGTTTTTGCATATTTAAAATTTTTTCTTTTTAAAGTGTTGCATTAAAATCTTTAATTAACGCAAAAACATTTCCATCAAGATTGGCTGGAATTTTCAAGTCCCCTCTAACCCAGGCAAGGATATTCTGGTCACCTTGTATTAAAAGTGCCTCATAATCATCAAGTTCTACTTCTGATAAATTAGCTAAATGAAGAGTGGCAAATTGTCCAAGCAATAAATCTGTTTCTCTTGTTCCAGTATAACTAGATTGATAAATTAATCTGCGTATTCGAATGTCTCTTGATTCCATTGTCATAATTCCACATTACTAATAATTGACCTGACTTACATACATCGAGATAGTACAAATTGGACAGGTTACAATTTTTGTGAGATCATTACCTCATTATAGCTAATTTGAATAGAGCAATGACAAACCTTAATTTTCACCGACCAGAAATTTTATTTCCATGCTTTGCGCAATTAATAAATCTGCCAGGGATTGGTCCACAAACGGCAAATATAATGTCAAAGCGGATTGGTAATTTTACGATAGACCTTGCTTTTTATTTACCCATTTCCTTAATCAACAGAACGGCATCCCCAGATATAAATAAAACGATTGACGGCCAAATAGTAACATTAATAGTCACTATCTTATCTATGGATATACCTGGAGCAAAACAAGCAAGACCAGCAAGAATTATAGCTGAAAATGAAACTGGACATATAGAGATCATCTATTTTAGAGCCAGGGCAGATCATCTGAAATCCTTATATAAAATTGGTGAAAGTGTAGTTGTAAGTGGTCGCATTGATTTTTTTAATAAACAAAAACAAATAACGCACCCTGACTATGTGGTTTCAATTGCCAATCGACATACTATTCCAGCGATTGAACCTATTTATCCTTTATCTGCTGGTTTAAGACAGGGACTGCTGCGAAAAACAACTCAGACTGTATTAAACAAAATTCCAGAACTATCTGAATGGATTGACAATTCTTTACTAAAAGAACAAAACTGGCCCAATTTTAAGCAGGCATTATATAAATCTCATAACCCTGAAAACGAAGCTGATTTAGATGCTAATTCCACACATAGAAAAAGATTAGCATTTGATGAACTGCTGGCAAATCAACTTGCCTTAACCCTAATAAGAGAACAGCAATCCAATACCGCATTAATAGATCCTGTGATAGGTGATGATAGCTTTATTGAAAGATTTATTTCATCCCTTCCCTTTACAATGACATCCGCTCAATGCACAGTTTTAGACGAAATTACAATCAATCAAAAAAGTCCCAAACGAATGTTAAGGCTGCTTCAAGGAGATGTTGGCTCAGGAAAAACATTGGTTGCATTAGTTGCTTTATTGCGTGCTATTACGGCTGGAAAACAGGCTGCATTATTAGCCCCAACTGAACTTTTAAGTAAACAACATTATCAAACTATCTCTCTCCTATTAAGCGAATTTGACATAGCACCTGTATTATTAATAGGAAGCCTTTCCTCTAAGCGTAAACAAGAAATACATTCTGACCTAAAATCAGGTAAAATATCATTTGTTATTGGCACTCACGCATTAATAACAGAAAATGCTGAGTTCAAAGATTTGGGATTGGCTGTGGTTGACGAGCAACATCGTTTTGGCGTTAAACAACGCCTTGAGTTAGGTGAAAAAGGAGGCGGGTGCGATGTATTGATTATGACAGCAACTCCTATTCCAAGAACTCTTGCAATGACTGCTTATGGAGATTTAAGCGTATCTAAACTAGATGAAAAACCAGCAGGAAGAAAAGAAATACGTACCGCGACATTTCAAATTAATAGATTAAATGAGGTGGTTGATAGGTTATCAACAGCAATTAAAAATGGAAACAGAGCCTATTGGATTTGTCCATTAATTGAGGAAAGTGACAAATTAGATATTGCTGCAGCAGAGGACAGACATAAAATACTTCAAAATCTTTTGCCTTATGCTAATCCTGTGTTAGCTCATGGTAAAATGAAACCTGACGAACGAGATAAAGCAATGCAGGCTTTTCAAACTGGACAAAGCCAGTTGCTTATCGCAACAACCGTAGTAGAGGTTGGTGTCGATGTTCCAGAAGCTTCAATAATTATAATAGAACATGCAGAACGGTTTGGTCTAGCGCAACTTCATCAATTACGTGGCCGTGTTGGCAGAAGTGATATTCAGTCATCCTGTCTTTTGCTATATCAATCACCCTTGAGTGAAACAGCAAAAGCACGACTAGATATTATGCGAAAAACCAATGATGGTTTTTTAATTGCAGAGGAAGATTTACGCCTCCGAGGCCCAGGCGAAGTGTTAGGACAAAAACAATCTGGCGTTCCTGAATTTAAATTAGCTAATCTTGGATTACATTCAGATTTATTATCAACAGCTAGAAGACAAGCACAAATAATATTATCAAAAGATCCTGATCTTACTAGTGAGCAAGGCAGAGCCTGTAGAATATTAATGGGGTTATTTGAACAAGATACTGCAGTTCGTTTTTTATATTCAGGATAAAGCCCATTTATCTAACTAAAAAAATTAAATTTTGCGTACAAAAATTAGGCTTCTTTTTGGCTAGAAACATTCTTTTTAGTTTTTTTGGCAGATTTTTCTGGTGTTACTATCCCTGCAGATACAACTAATTTTATGGCATCTTCAACAGCCATATCAAGATATGTCAACTCTGCCTTAGGGCATAAAAGAAGAAAACCAGAGGTAGGATTTGGTGTGGTAGGAACAAAAACATTGACAATCTCAGTATCGATTTTCTCATCAATCTCGCCTTTAGCTACACCAGTTACAAAACCAATTACATAAGTACCTTTACGAGGATATTCTAAAATTACTGCATCACGAAACGCGTCAGATTGCGTAGCTACCACAGTCTCTAAAATCTGTTTTGAGCTTCCATAAATTGTTCTAACAACAGGCATGCTATTCAACACACGCTCACCCAAATGAACAATCCATCTCCCTAAAAATCCAGTGGTAAGCGCCCCTAGCAAAGTGATAGAAACAAAACCAATTATAATCCCATAGCCAGGAAAAATGCCAAATCCAGGAACCCAACTAGTAATAAATCTAATAAGTTCTTTTGGCAGTAAATTAACAACTTGTTTATCTATTAAGTCGATAGCAATCCATGTGATGTAGGTAGTAAGAAACACAGGAGCTGATAGCAATAGACCAGCCAAAAACCATCGTCTAATATTACCAAATACTGACTTATGCTGAGAGATTTCAGTTTGATTTTCTGCCTGATAATCTGTCATAACAGTACTCCGATGAAATAAAAATGCCTATTATTTTCTAAATAGAACATCACACTACCTTAATGCGAATAATATATCATCTTCTAATTTAAAAATTAAATATATCTATAGTCAAAAAACGAGCCCTTATATGAAATACCAAAAAAATACATCTTTAAATATCGAAAAAATTACTGAAAACATAACAGAGCTTGTGCATATTATGGAACGATTAAGAGATAAAGAAAATGGATGTGAGTGGGATGTTCAACAAACTTATGATTCAATTGCTCCTTATACCATTGAAGAATCATACGAAGTTGTTGAAGCTATTTATGAAAAAGATATGACTAAACTGTGTGATGAATTAGGAGATTTATTGTTACAAGTTGTTTTTCATTCCCAAATAGCCCGTGAAAATAACCATTTCCAGTTGCAAGATGTTATATCATCTGTCTGTAAAAAAATGGTAAGGCGTCACCCTCATATATTTGGAGATGTTGTAGATAAAAATGTGAGTTCGATCAGAAAATCGTGGGAAGATATCAAACAAAAAGAAAGAGAAAAACAATCAAAAAACAAAGATAATTTCAGTCTGTTAGATGGAATAAGCACAACATTACCTGCTGTAACGCGCGCCATGAAGCTACAACAAAGAGCAGCAAAAATTGGTTTTGATTGGCCAAATATAGATTCTGTGTTTGATAAAATGCATGAAGAAATTGAAGAACTTAAAATGGAGTTTGAACAGGGTCAAATTGACCAAACCAGGGTTCAAGATGAAGTAGGAGATATCTTGTTTGTTGCAACTAATATATCGCGTGTTGCGGGGTTTGAACCAGAAACTTCACTTATATTGGCTAATCGAAAATTTGAGAGTCGATTTAAGCAAATGGAAAAGCAAGCAAAATTAGATAACCAAAAACTAGAAAATTTAACATTAGAACAGTTAGAAAATTACTGGCAATTAGCTAAAAAGAGCGAAAATAAATAGGATTATTTAAAATCATATTATTTATTTAATGCGCAATATAATCAGAAACCGCTTGCCAGGCATTTACATCACGCACAAATAAAACCGCGTCATTTTTTTTAAAATCTATCTCTCTGAAAACCAATTCAGGATAGCTTATTTGTCCTGACTTGCCACCAGATGCCTTTGTAAATAAATGTACTGGCGCATGGTCCCATGGTGTTGTTATTGAATGAAAAATAAACTCAATTTGAGCATTCGCTAGCATAGTTGCTTCTATACCTGCACTGCCAATAAAACGCCTATTTTCTAACATTTTGAATTTTTCACGAATGTTATTTTTAAATGACAAATCAAGATGTCTAAGAGAGGCTGTGCAATTTAGCTTATGAGTGTCAGGCGTATTTATAGGTTTATTGATTATAGGTTTATTGATTATATCTTTATAACTAGTACCGAACTGCTTTTGCTTTATCTGAACGCCAGATTGAGTAGCAAAATAACATTCTCCTGTTAAAGGCACATATATCCATGATGCTTGTGTCACGCCATTTTCTAATAAAGCAATCATAGAACAAAAATGATTATTGCCATTTACAAAATTTTTGGTTCCATCAATAGGATCAACTGTCCAAACCACCTTATTTTTTAAATTGCTAAGAACATTTTTATTCAGCGCAACCGCCTCTTCACCTATCACACAAGAAGTATCAATCAGTTTGAGCAATGCGTCTGTTATCGCAAGTTCAGCCTCTTTATCTGCTATTGTAACATAATCATCAGGGCCTGATTTTGTATCAATCTGCTGGTCAGATAAATTATTAAAATAAGGCAAAATTATTGTTTCAGATACATTTACAAGAAGCAATGTAACCTTATCTCTCATTTCTTCATTAACTATCATGATAACTCTAGATGCAACTTTTAGTTAGAATTATCATCAGAAAATTGCTCCTGTAGATCAATTGTTGAAGCTGGCATTATGGTTGATACAGCGTGTTTATATACCAGCTGAATATGTCCCTCACGTTTTAATAAAATGGAGTAATTGTCAAACCACGTAATCAAGCCCTGTAATTTTATTCCATTAATTAAAAATATTGTGACTGAAATGTGCTGATGTCTGGCTGTATTTAAAAATACATCCTGTAAATTCTGTTTTTTTTCCATGTTGTTTTCCTTAAATAACAGATGGCGACTTACACTGCTGTTTCTAAATAGGCACTTCTCAAGGCCATAGCAACTGGGCCAGCATTGCCATCCGCAATTAAGTGATCATCAAGTTGAATTATAGGAGTTACGATTGCTGTTGCGCTGGTAACAAATAACTCTTTAGCGTTAATTGCTTCTTTTACAGTAAAAGAGCGCTCAACCACCTTATATTGATGCATTCCAGCAATCTCGGTCAAACGTAATTTTGTTATACCGTTCAAAATGGCGCTACTAGCTTTTCTTGTAACAAGTTGGTTTTCACTATCTATCATCCATAAGTTAGAAGAAGCACCTTCGGTAATAGTTCCATCTTTTAAAACCATTATGGCCTCAAATGCGTCTTGTTCAACTGCTTCTTGTTTTGCAATACAATTTG
>JABJAN010000117.1 GCA_018666135.1 Alphaproteobacteria bacterium
AACTTATTTCGGCCCTGAACTAAAACATAGCCTTTGTCTGCAATATTAAGTGCTTGGCGAGCATTTTGTTCAACCATTAGAATAGTTATGCCAGCTTTAGCAACCTCAATAATATTATCAAATAATTCATCCATAACTATTGGGGACACACCTGCAGTGGGCTCATCAAGCATTAATACTTTTGGTTTTGTCATTAATGCTCTGCCAACAGCAACCTGTTGCCTTTGTCCGCCAGATAGTTCTCCAGCATTTTGTGATCGCTTATCTTTTAATATTGGAAATAGATCAAATACTTGTTCCATGGTGCCATTAATGTCATCTTTTCTTAAAAAAGCTCCCATTTCTAGATTTTCTTCTACACTCATAGTTGGGAAAACATTGGATGTTTGAGGAACAAACGCCATTCCTTTTGCAACACGTGCTTGTGGAGATAATACTGAAATATCTTCACCATCGAGTGTAACAGTACCTGTATGAATGTTAATCATGCCAAATATTGCTTTCATTGCAGTTGATTTTCCGGCTCCATTTGGCCCTACTATTACAGCAATTTCACCTTTTTCTGCGGTTATGCTGCAATTATGTAAAATATCTGTGCCACCATATCCGCCAGTCATTCCTGTACCTATGAGATATGTCATGTTTTAGCCTTATTTTTTAAACCAGTTCCAAGATATGCTTCAATTACTTGCTCATTTGACTTAATCTCTTTTATTGTACCTTGCGCTAAGACACCACCTTCAGCCATTACAATTACTGGATCACAAAGCCTATCAATGAAATCCATATCATGTTCAATTACACAAAATGTATATCCACGTTCTTTATTTAACCTTATTATCGCATCACCAATTGTATTTAGTAACGTTCTATTAACACCTGCGCCTACTTCATCAAGAAACACTATTTTTGCGTCAACCATCATAGTCCTACCAAGTTCAAGTAATTTTTTTTGACCACCTGATAAATTACCCGCCAATTCATCTGCGAGATGACTAATTTCTAGAAATTGTATTACATCATCTGCTTTATTCTTTAAAACTTCTTCTTCTAAAACTATTTTTTTAGGATTTAGCCATACATCAAGAAGCTTTTCCCCTGATTGGGCACCAGGCACCATCATTAAATTTTCTCTCACTGACATTGAACCAAACTCATGCGCAATTTGAAAGGTTCTCAATAGGCCCTTATGAAATAATTCATGTGGTGGAAGACCTGTGATATCTACACCATCTAACTTGACAGTTCCGTTTGTTGGTCTGTAGATACCTGCAATAACATTAAAAAGTGTTGTTTTACCTGCTCCATTAGGTCCAACAAGCCCAGTAATTGAACCCTTTTTTATATTTAATGAGACGTTATTCACAGCAGTAAAACCACTAAATTTTTTAGTGATATTTTGTACAGTTATCATTGTTAAAATCCGAAAAGAAAAAGCGGCCCATTTCTGGACCGCTTTTATTTATTTATCTATTATAAAGATGGAATACGTAAACCAACTGTTGTTAATTTACCACCTTTAATTTCGATTTCTTTATAGACACCTTTTGCTTCACCAGCTCCCACTAGTTCAACCTGAGATGCGCCTACATAATCTATTTCACCACCTGCAGCTAATATTTTCATACCTTTAGCTAATTCACCTTTTTGAATTTTCTCGCCAGGTGCATTTGCTACATCAAATACTTTGCTTTTATAGTCTGCGGGGTTTGATGATCCAGCAGCTTGCATTGCTAACATGATTAAAGCAGCAGCATCATAACTCTCACCAGCAAAAGGAGAGTCGTCAAAATTTGGTGCTTGACCAAATGATCCATCAAGATCGCTACCAATAGCTTCTGGCAATGCATCTCCAACCATACCATCAGGAAGAACAAATATATCAAAGGCACCTGTATCTATAGACGCTTGTATAATACCTTTACCACCTTGATCTAGGTAGCCAGCAACAACCAAGATTTCACCACCTGCAGCTGCTAAAGCACCAACTTCAGCAGAATAATCTGCTTTTCCATCTTCATGTGAAGCACTAATTGTAACTTCTCCACCTGCAGCTTCGTAAGCAGCAGAAAATGAATCAGCTAAACCTTTTCCAT
>JABJAN010000118.1 GCA_018666135.1 Alphaproteobacteria bacterium
GAGCAACAACGTCTCCAACTGGCACATCTGTATTCGCCTGAGCAGTAATATTTACCAAGAAGCCGTCTTTTTGGGCTTCTACTTCCATGGTGGATTTATCAGTTTCAACTTCCATGAGTGGATCACCTTTGCTAACGGCATCTCCCTCATTTTTAAGCCAAGCTACTAGTCTTCCTGTCTCTTGCGCCATTCCAAGCGCAGGCATAATTATTTCATGCGCCATCTTATATTTTTCCTTCAAGCATCATAACAGCTCTATCATGGATTTGCTGTGCTGTAGGAACGGTTAAATCTTCTAGAGCAGGCGAAAAAGGAATAGGTACATCCATTGCGCCTAATCTTTGAACAGGGGCGTCCAAATAATAAAAAGCTTTTTCTGAAATGCGCGCTGCTATTTCTGCAGTGACACCATAATTTTGGTGACCTTCATCGATAACGATAGCATGAGATGTTTTTTTAACAGAATTAATTAATGTATCTTCATCAAGAGGTGCGATTGTTCGTGGATCAATCACCTCAGCTGAAATGTTTCTTTCTGCAAGCGATTTTGCCGCTAATTGTGCTTGTTGGACCATAGAGGAGGTAGCAATCAGAGAAATATCGGTTCCAGCTTTAAGGATATTTGCCTCCCCAAAATTAATTAGATATTCTTCTTCTGGCACGCCTGCCTTGTCATTATACATCAGCTTATCTTCAAATATAACCACAGGGTTATTATCTCTGATGGCTGTTTTCATTAATCCTTTGGCTTCATAGGCAGATGAAGGCATTGCAACTTTTAAGCCTGGTATATGTGCAACAAGTGCATGTAGTGATTGACTATGCTGTGCAGCAGAACGTCTTGTTGCACCCATATTAGTACGCACTACCATTGGCACCGATAGCTTGCCGCCAGACATATAATGAGTTTTTGCAGCCTGATTACATAGCTGGTCCATAATCAAAAATAAAAAATCACCAAACATAAGATCAACTATCGGTCGCAGACCTGTCATTGCCGCACCAACTGCGATTCCAGTAAAGCCAGGCTCAGAAATAGGTGTGTCAATTATGCGATCAGCGCCGAATTCTTCTACAAGTCCAGATAATACTTTAAATGGCGTGCCAGCTTCAGCTACATCCTCTCCAAGCAAAATAATACGATTATCCAATCGCATTTCCTCTGCTATGGCCTCATTAACAGCTGCGCCAAAGGTAATTTCTCTCATTCTATAAATTCCTAACTTAAAATATTATTCAGCTTCAATTAGAAGCGAATACATGCATATCGACTTCTGAAACATCTGGCCATGGCGCCTCTAATGCGTAATTGACAGCTTCTTCAGCATCTTTTTCTATTTCCTGCTCAATTACTTTTAATTCATCTGCAGAAGATATTTTCTTTTTAATCAGCATATCACTAAAATTTTTGATAGGATCTCTTTCTGAGCGCCATAATTTTTCTTCATCTTTACTTCTATAATATTCGCGGTTGATATCGCCAACATGGTGACCATGATATCGGTAAGTATTTAACAGCATAAAAAAGGGACCATCCCCTTTTCTGGCTCTTTCTACCAACTCTTGGGTTAAATTATTGACTGCGAGCACATCTTGACCATCCACTTCAAAGCTTTCAATACCAAAGCCCTTGGCACGCCCCATCAGCTCGCCTGCTGCCATTTCTTCAACCTTGGTATATTCGCCATATAAATTATTCTCGCAGGCATATATCACAGGTAGCTTCCACAATGCAGCCATATTCATGGTTTCATATAAAAGACCTTGTCCAAGAGCACCATCTCCAAAAAAACATACAGCAACATCTTTTGTGCCAAGCTGTTTTGCAGTTAATGCTGCCCCAGTTGCGATGCCAGCAGAACCACCTACAATAGCATTTGCTCCTAAATTTCCATTTGCTTGGTCGGCAATATGCATCGAGCCGCCCTTGCCTCGGCAATACCCTTCTAATTTACCTAGAAGTTCGCAGAACATGTGTTTAAAATCGGCTCCTTTGGCAACGCAATGACCGTGTCCTCTATGAGTTGATGTTATTTTATCAGTTGGGGTAAGCGCTTCACAAATGCCAACTGCAACAGCTTCTTGACCGACATACATATGCGTAAGCCCAGGCATCTTTGCTGAAAGATATAGTTGATTTGCCTGTTCTTCAAACGCTCGAATACGCACCATTTGTTTGAACATTTGTATATAGCTGTCTCTGTTATCTTGTTTATTAGTCATAGTTTCTCGTTCTTTAATTGGGGCATATTAGCAATAAAAATTGCCAATATGCTCTCTGTTCGAAGGGGTTAATACCTATTTGCAATTGGTAATTCTTCAGCAGGGAACAAGCTTATAACTTGACATCCCTTATC
>JABJAN010000119.1 GCA_018666135.1 Alphaproteobacteria bacterium
ACAAACATACCAGCACCACTCATCGCCATTTGCATAGCATGTTGCAAATGCCAATCATTCATACTGCCATCATCTGCAGAATATTGGCACATAGGAGAAATAACGATACGGTTTGAGAGGCTTATTGGACCAAGAGTAATAGGAGATAAGAGCATTATAAAATCCTTTTTATTAGGGATAAAAGTTTTTCTGGTTGCTGGATCTGTGGACAATGACCGCTATCATCAATTTCATGATAATTTGCCTGTTCTATTTGGTCATATAGCTCACTAGACATAGATGGCGGTGTTGTTTCATCCTGCATTCCAGCAATGATATCAACATTACATTTTATTTGGCTGGCGTGTGATAGATAATCTAATTGGGAGAGCGCCTGACATGCTTTTGCAAATTGTTCTGGGTCTGCTGTTAATAATTTTTCTTTTCGTTCTGATATGATATCTGGGTTTGCTTGTCTGAACGCGTCTGGAAACATTCTACTCATAGCAATATCAAGCACCGAATTTATTCCATCGCTAAGCACTTTTTGAGACATACCATTTAAAGGAACTTTGCGTTCTTGCGGAAAAGCACCCCCACTATTAGAAATGATTAGATGAGATACTATTTCTGGGTGTCTTAAACATAATCCAACTGAAACGAATCCTCCAAACCCATTGGAAAACACGCAAATTGGTTTACTTCCATTATTTGAAAGATTGAGCGTTTCTATTAATGCTGCTGTCCAATCGGCATAATCATCTATCGTCTTACATTCTCCTATTGAACCACCATATCCAGGAAAATGAAATCGAGTGACATGAAAATTCTCAGCTAAATTATCTATCACACCATCATATACCGAACAATCAGCAAGTAATGTATGAAAAAGCACTAAATTAGGGGCATCAGCACTACCTTTAGTTTCATAATATGCGGTGCCTTTGTTTGTATCTATGCGCTGCATTTGTCTATCTCCCTAACCTTAAGCTGAGCTGTTTAAATTCTTGCGTAATTTATGCTAGCTACATTGCATGATCATATTTTTAATCTTGGATGCGTAAAAGCATGATGAAAACTATAACAGTGGTTTTTAAATAGTTCCAGCACAGATTATCGATATTCTTGCATTAAAGAAACTTATTATCTAAACTGATGATTGTATCATCTTCTTTATCTTAAAAATAAAAATCAGTTATTGTTTTATCTAGTAATCAATTTTGAAAAATACGGAGAAATTTATGAAGCCAGTTTTATTTAGTTTCTGGCGATCACTTGCCGCATGGCGTGTTCGTATGGCACTAAACTTAAAAAATATTGAGTTTGACTTATCTGTTGTAAATTTGCTGGAAGGTGACCAGTTTAAAGATTCCTTCACTCATCAAAATCCTGAACATTCTGTGCCAGTACTGCAAATGGGTGAAGACACATTTGCGCAATCACTTGCCATAATTGAATATCTTAATGAAGCATATGATGGAAAGTCGCTTCTTCCAGTTGACATTAAAAGCAGGTATCTCTGTAGACGCTTTAGTTTAGTAAGTGCAGCTGATTCTCATCCTGTTATAGTGCCAAGAGTTCGACGGTTATTAGCAGGTGAGTTTGGCTTTAATGAAGCGCAGGTGAATGAATTTTGCGGCTATTTTATGCGCCGAGGTTGTGAAGCAATGGAAAAATTATTATCACAAACAGAATATCACTCATTTTCTGAAACAGGTCCGTACGTTCTTGGCAGTGATGTATCTATGGCCGATTTATGTTTAATTCCGCATATTCAAGGTGCTAGAAATTTTGGAGTAGATGTATCTACTTACAAAAAGTTACTTGCTATTGAAGAAGCATTATTCAAATTGCCAGAAATCGAAAAAGCCCACCCGAAATATCATCCAGGATTCGTAAAGCCTGAATAAGGTGCTTTCGAATTAAACTGGATTATTACTTTATAAAAAATAGAATTGCAGGAGAGTTTTAGTGGATTTAGAAAATAGGTTTATCGTTCCTCTTAAAAGAGAAGAGGCAATGCAGGTTCTTACTGATGTGCCTAGAATTGCTCCATGTATTCCTGGGGCAAGCCTCACGGGAGAAGAAAATGGGGTATTTAGCGGTCAAGCAAATGTAAGGCTTGGACCAGTTGCTCTGAGTTTTGCTGGATCTGCATCTATCGTTTCTGTCGATAATCAAACACATAGTGCAAAGGTTAAAGCGCAAGGAGCAGATAAAAAGGGGCGAGGACAGGCAGAAGCAACAATGACTTTTATATTGGAAGAAGCAGGTGATAATCAAACAGAAGTGGTTGTACATACGGATGTGTTGCTGTCTGGGTCAATTGCTCAATATGGACGAGCAAGTGGATTGATTAATGTCGTTGCAGGACAAATTGTATCTGATTTTGCAGAGAATTTAAAATCTGATATCATATCTAAAATGGATGCCTCTACTGATACTAGTGAAACAGATGCATCTGCAAACAAGTCCGATGATTCAAACAATGTTCATAATTCGTCTAATAGCACATCTGCTTCTAAGGCGCGCAAAAATGAGCTCAATATTTTTAGATTGTTAATTGCTATTGTTAAGAGTTGGTTTGTAAAGTCTAAATAGAGCATAATTTTTTTCTCAGCGCTAAAAATATTTTAAACCCTCCTTAGCTTGCAACTTATGCCCCAGACAGTTAAAACCTTATCAGTTTAAATCTTGGAAAGGGTGAGAATTAATGTCAGAACTTCGGATAGGAATTGCCGGGCTTGGTGTAGTTGGAGCAGAGACTGCAAAACAAATCATCACTGCACAAACAATGCTTTGCAAGAGAGCTGGAGCTGACCTTAAAATTGTAGCTGTAAGCGCAAGAGATAAGGAAAAAGATCGTGGGTTTTCCCTTCAAAATATAATTTTTTATACAGATCCATTAAAATTATTAGAGCATGATGACATAGACCTCATAGTGGAGCTGATAGGAGGAGAGCAGGGGATTGCGCTTTCTTTAGTTGAAGGTGCCCTTAACGCTGGAAAGCACGTTGTTACAGCTAATAAAGCTATGATTGCCCATCATGGGTTTAGTTTGGCAGCGTTGGCGGAAGTAAATAATGTGTCTTTGCAATTTGAAGCGGCGGTTGCTGGTGGCATCCCCGCAATAAAAATATTGCGTGAAGGTCTTGCCGGAAACGCCATTCAAACAGTGGTAGGTATTCTAAATGGCACGTGCAATTATATCTTATCAGAAATGACGTCTTCTAAAAGTGCCTTTCAAGATGTGTTAAAAGAAGCACAAAGCAAAGGCTTTGCTGAGGCAGATCCTAGTTTTGATATTGATGGTATTGATGCAGCACATAAGCTTGCTATTTTATCTGCTATCGCTTTTGGACAAAAAATACCTTTTTCAAGTCTAGCAATCACGGGTATTAGACAAGTATCTGACGTTGACATAAGCTATGCTGGTGAACTTGGATATTGCCTGAAACTGCTTGGTATTGCGCACCGCGATAAAGCTGCTGAGGTGAGCATGGCTCTCATTCCTGCGGATGAACAACTTGCTTCTGTAAATGGCTCACTTAATGCTGTTAGTTATAGTGGCACGCCTGTACAATCATGCGTTTGTATTGGGCCTGGTGCTGGTGCAGGTCCCACATCATCAGCTGTTCTTGCAGACATAATTGATGTGGCAAGCGGATTGGCAAATTTTGCTTATGGAATTCCTGTGGAGTTTCTTGCTGAACAAAAGATTGAGCATCATAAATCCTCACAGCAAAGTTATTATTTACGTCTTTCAGTAACTGATAAGCCTGGTGTGCTATCTGAAATTTCTGCTATTTTAAAAGATCATGATTTATCGGTTGCTTCGATGATTCAAAATGGTCAATCAGAAGACGGTCCTGTATTTTTAGTGTTTACAACACATAAATGCGCGAAGGCGGAGATTGAAGCTGCTGTCCAAATAATGCAAAAATCAGAGCATGTGTTAGATACGCCTATGGTTATTCCTATTTTCGACACCTGCTCTTTTGGATAAGTATGACAACCGACCTTAATTTGAACCCCCCTAACTTATCGGAAGTTTCGGCTTCCTTGTCAGGCGCAAAATGGGTTATGGAACGGTCAAATCATAGCCAAGATGTCGTAAGGCGACAGGCATTAAGATTGCAAGATACCCATGCACTACCACCTTCAATTTGCTTATATTTAGCCAGAAAGGGTGTGTTTTCAGAAGAGGTGGACACCTTTTTAGAGCCCAAGTTAAAGATGTTATTGCCTGAACCTTTTTTATTTAAAGGTATGCCAGAAGCAATTAAACGGCTAGTTCAAGCAGTAGAGCAGCAAGAAAAGATTGGTATTTTTGGTGATTATGATGTTGATGGTGCTTGCTCTGCTGCCGTGTTTTACAAGGTATTAACATATCTTGGTTGTAGTGTTGAAATTCATATTCCAGATAGATTTACTGAGGGATATGGTCCCAATATTCCGGCTCTGCAAAAGCTTAAAGATAATAATTCAACTCTTATATTAACTGTTGATTGCGGTATTACAGCGCATGAGCCTCTGCAAGCTGCTAGTGATGACGGGATGGACATAATTGTTGTTGATCACCATTTAGCAGGACCAATTTTGCCAAATGCTACAGCCGTGGTTAACCCGAATAGGTTAGACGATGAGAGCGGCTTTGGTTATTTATGTGCTGCTGGTGTTTGCTTTATTACGTGTGTTGCCTTGTTACGTGCTTTGCGGCAAAAAAATTATAGTGATTTGCCTGACCTGTTATCCTTGTTAGATTTAGTTGGATTAGCTTCATTATGCGATGTTGTTCCAATAAAAAGCTTAAATAGAGCTTTTATAAGGCAAGGTCTTCTTGTTATGCGTCATAGACGAAACATAGGTCTTGCAGCATTAGCAGATATTGCTGGATTAGATAAGATCGTCGGAGAATATGAATGTGGGTTTGTGCTTGGACCACGAATAAACGCAGCAGGTAGAATGGGTAATTCTGATATTGGCGTTAGGTTATTGATTGAATCAGATCATGAACAGGCTGTTTCCCTAGCACTGCAGCTGGATGAGTTAAATAAGCAACGGCGTGCAATTGAACAGAAAACCACTGAGCACGCAATTGAACAGGCAGAAATACAATTAAATAAAGACCCTGAACAGCTGGTGCTTGTCGTTGCAGATGCCAGTTATCATGAAGGCGTTCTAGGTATTGTTGCTGGCAGATTAAAGGAAAGATTTGCCCGGCCGGCATTCGTGCTTTCAATTTCAGATGACAATATTGCAAAAGGGTCAGGGCGCAGCATCCCTTCAGTAGCGCTAGGAAATCTTGTTCTTGCGGCTCGGCAAAGTGGAATTCTTCTTACCGGTGGCGGTCACGATATGGCAGCTGGCGTAGGGCTTGACCTTGATAATTTAGAGGATTTTAAAGCATTTCTCACGCAAAAGATTGCTACTCAAATATCTGTTCTTCCACAAAGAGAATTTGAGGTCACATCAACAATTTCTGTCGCTGGATGTACAGCAGATCTGGTTGATAAAATTGAGCAATGTGGACCATTTGGCTCAGGTCAATCAGAGCCAAAATTATTGCTCACGCATATAACTGTTAAGCAGGTTAAATGGATTGGTGCAACACAAGCTCATTTTTCGGCCTATTTAGATGATGGTACAGCAAAGCCAATTAAAGCCATTATATTTAATGTTGCAGGAACACAGCTTGGACAAGCTCTTAAATCTGTTCATGATTTAGGACCATTAAAGGTATTAGGTAAGCTTAAAAGAGATGAATGGCGTGGCGGCAATGCAGTGCAATTTCTAATTGAGGATATGGCAAGGCAATTTAATTAATAAAATGGCTTAGAATAAATGCTCTGTATTGTGGCATTTTAAAGATTGATTATCTAAAAACCATCAGAATTGAATCAAACAGAAAAAATCAGTTGATTTATCAACGCAATACAATTACACAAATCCTCACTGAATGTGTTTTGTCCCGTTCGTCTAGGGGTCTAGGACACCGCCCTTTCACGGCGGCAACAGGGGTTCGAATCCCCTACGGGATGCCATTTTTTGGCAACACATTAATGGGCTATAAGATACCTCGAAGTTAGTTTCTTCGAGGTTTTTTTATGTCACTTTAACAGCCTTTTCCCCTTTCTAACATTATCACGTGTTTTTTTCAAAAAATTCACTAATCTAACCTGTTTTTTAAATTTTGTTTGGTGTTGACAGTTTTTTTTAACTAGACTAAATATATTAATATTGATAATCATTATCAATAAATCAATTAATAGGGTATATTTTATAGTTTCAGATACAAATCTAATATGTGTGGTTAATAAAATTTAACTAAATCTTTATGGAGAAAGATATGTTAAGACTTCTAATCGGTTTTTGTGCTGTTTTTATGATCAATAATAGCCTCGCTTCAGCTGAGAGCCTTGGTATTTACACGCAAAGGCAACCATTTCTATTAGCACCTATCCTTGATGCATATTCAGCAAAAACAGGAATCCAGTTTCAAACTGTGTATGCACCAGATGGCCTTGCAACCAGAATTCAAACAGAGGGCAGTAACACAAAAGCAGATTTAGTATTAACGGTTGATATTAGCCGCATTAAGGAACTTGCAGATACTGATCTTTTGGCGCCGATGGATTCTGAGATTATTAAACAGAATGTTCCTCCTCATTTAAGAGATGTGAATGGGTCATGGACCGCTTTATCACAACGAGCACGAATAATTGCTGTTTCCAAAAATAGGGTTGGGAAAGAGGCAATCACTACAATTGAAGATTTAGCTTCTCCAAAATGGAAGGGGAGGATTTGTTCGAGAAAAGGCAGTCATGTTTATAATCGGGCGCTTCTTGCCTCATTGATAGCGCATAATGGAGCTGAAGAGGCAAAAAAATGGGTCGAAGGGTTTGTTCAGAATTTGGCACGCCGTCCGCAAGGCAATGATAGGGCGCAGGCAAAAGCCATCTTTATAGGTCAATGCGATATTGCATTAATGAATACTTATTATTTTGGTAAAATGAAATATTCTAAAGACCATCCAGAGCAAATAGAATGGGCCGATTCTATAGAAATTGCATTTTTTAATCAGACAGGACGTGGGCAGCACATGAATATATCTGCTGCAGGAATATTAAAAGGTTCCAAGAAAAAACAAATTGCCAGGGAATTTCTTGAATGGTTAACTTCGACAGAGGCACAACTTTTATATACAGAAATTAATTTTGAATACCCAGTTAACCCTGATACTGAGTTTAGCCGTGAGGTTGCTTCTTGGGGGGAATTCAAAATGGATCAGTTGCCAATGATTGATATTGCAGAAAACAGTCCATTAGCGCAGATAATTATTAATGAGACGGGTTGGTAGTGTAGATACTCAAATTTTTGTTCTTAATGTCTAAATATTTGTGTGTTTTTGAAATCATTGCTTGATGAGTTGCTTAACAGCCATTACAATTCGAACTGGTTTTATAGCTATCTAGTCTGGGGAAAAAAATGGATTCTACTATTGGATTATTTCTAGTTATTGGTTTTGTATTATTTTTAGTTGTCGGAATATGGGCATTTGGCAAGGTTTCGGTTGATCCTGAATAAGCATAAATTATTTTCGGGAAATTAAATCGTAAATAAAAAAGAATAATTACGCCAACTTATTACTTTTAAAATATGTAATTAATCTGGCAAAATAGGTGTCAATTTTTCTCCTGCTTCAAAAGCAAGAAGAACACATTTTATTCTGTTTTTTATATTTTTTACTGGCTCAAAACAGGTTACATTTTCATTAGGAGCAGGATTTTCATGCTGAAGATACGCGCTCATTTCATATGAAAGATTTTTGAGGTAATCGGTGCTATTGCCAATTGCTGCCTTGCTCCATGCGCCAGCGCCAGCTTCGCATAATGCGCAGCCTCTGACAATCAAATGAATATCTGTGATCTGCTCATCATGAACCGTCGCTTCAATTGTAACTGTATCTCCGCATATTGGGTTATTTAATACTGCTCGATGAGAGGGAAGTGACAAGGCGTTTGTTTGACGTGCTAACTTGGCAAGTTCTAGTAACTGCCCTTGATAGAGTTCATGCATTTAAATCACCTTAAACTATTGAAACAGAATTTAGTAGCTTTGGATGAAGACTAATCAAAAGCGATTTAATTGATATTAAGATTACTTAAGAAACAGATGATAAAAGTAAATAAATTGAGCCAATGGCGATACCGTAGGCTAAAATAATTGACCAGTGAATAGATTTATATACATTTTCAGATGGAACACCTGAAGGTAGCTGTTTTTTGTTTTCGTCGCTCATTTTTATATTCCCTAGATAAATAAAAATTTATTTAGTATAGTTAAGTAAATATTTGTGAAAAAAGAAACTATATATTTATCAATCAAATTTTTATGAAGTTCATCATAATATCTTACCAAGATATTATGCCAAAATATCATATCAAAATATCATAGGTTACTTATTATACAAATAAATAAAAATAAAAAAAATGGTAAAGAAGTTCAGTTCAATCTTGATTATAGATTGATTGCGGTTACACTATTAAAAAATTAGTTTAGTTTTATTTTAAAATTTATAATTAAGATTGTTAGTGTTTGAGTATGAATCAAAAAGGATCGCAAAATATTCAGTCCTCAAATAGTTTTTCTATCATTTTCTATTCAGCCTTAATTGGACTTTTATGGCTGGTTTTGTCAGGTCACTATACACCCTTATTATTAAGCTTTGGATTTTTGAGCTGTGCATTTGTAATTTTACTTACTGTCCGAGGTAAATTTTTTAACGGTGACTTTAAATTTGAGCATTTGCTTGTTAAAATTCCAGTTTATTGGTTTTGGCTCTCTGGTGAAATTATAAAATCAAAT
>JABJAN010000120.1 GCA_018666135.1 Alphaproteobacteria bacterium
GATAATACAACAATTTTGGTTGATGCTGGACCAGATATAAGAAACCAACTATTACCATTAAATATCAAAAAGTTAGACGCCGTTCTTATTACTCACACTCATTCTGACCATGTGGCTGGGATGGATGATTTGCGGGTTTTTTATTGGCCAGATGAGAAAAAAATAAATCTGTTTGGTTCTAGTGAACATGGTGATTCCGTTATAGCTAGATTTCCATACCTGTTTAATAATGCGCCTTCATCACCAAGTTATTTTAAACCACCGTTAGAATGGAATACGATTCAAACGGATGAGATATTTACAATTGGTGATATTGAAATAAGAACGCTCTACCAAAAACATGGGAATGGTTTTTCACTTGGGTTTGTGTTTAACGGCAAGATTGCCTATTCAACTGATGTCAGTGAGTTAGATGATAACTATCTGAACTCAATAGCAAATATTCCTATTTGGATTGTTGAAACATTGAGAGAGGCACCGCATTCTGCTCATGCTCATTTCGACCTTACATTTTCGTGGATTAATAAAGTAAAACCAAATCGCTCTTATCTCACTCATCTTGGGCTTGAATCAGATTATGAAGCACTTATGTCTATTTGTCCTGCTAATGTAGAGCCAAGTTTTGATGGATTGGTACTTCAGGTTGATTAGAGATGTGCAGTATTTAATTAAGTAAAATATTACATAATATATATTATGCGACAAATATATAATACTTCTGTTTTTATTTTTCCGTTTTTTTTGTATATCTACCTGCTGTTGTTAATATTTATAGATTGTTTACAAGGGTCACAAAATAACTGCAAATTTACTTGTGACCATTTAGCTATTATAAATTTAGAAACCAAATAAATATTTTTTAAATATTATCAAAGCCATTATTGGTCAAGGGAGTCAATTTACCCAATCCTAAACAAAATAAAACATTAAGAGAACCCCTGCAGCTAATCGCTGTAGCGCCCTACTCTATTTATTATTTTTTTAAACACTTCCTCTCACGTTGAATGTTATTGGGGGCTTGTTCCCAATTGCTCTGTGCGGTCGTGTAATCATAGTTATTTTCTGCCAAAAGGTGGCAAATAGGAGCAGAAGATACACCTGCATTACCTTTGAGGAGCACAATGGCACCTTCGACTTTCATTAGGATATCAATCAGTTGTCGGTGCCTACCACAGTCAAAATAGACTTCTGTCTTGCAACAGAAAGAAAAAGAGCTGCTCAAGTCATCTGTTAATACCTCAACGTTGATTGCACAGCGCGCTGCCAGCTTTCATATTTCTGCATGCGCGTATTTTCAGCCATCTGGGGCAAGAATTGTTGGTTTTGCGCTAATTCTGCTTTTAAATCAGCTCCAGTGTAGGTTTATGATAAAACTTGATCATTAATCATTTTATCAAATTGAAAAGTTTCATCATCAGCCATATTCTCAAAGTTAGTATCTTTGGAGACTTGATCAATATAACCATCAACATCTTGTTATTTGATGTTTGATTCTTGCGGAGCATGGGGTCTCTCAGGCTCGTCTGCTATATCGTCTGGTAGATTGTCTAACCTAAGATTTTCAGAGGCTTGGTCAGCTTTGTTGAGTTTTTCTATGAATCCTTCAGCATCGCTAACAACCTGTCCTTGTGGGCCTTGCCCTTCGGTGTCTCCAGGTAGTCCATCACTTCTTGGTCTGCTTTCTCGTAATCGTAAGTCAGTGCCTTCGAGGAGTTGCCGGGTGTCTTCAATAACGGGTTTTGTTTGCCCGATTTTCCCGTTATTGTCGATTTGTGTGTAGCCATCTGCTATACTTTCTTTCTTCATTTTTATTAAACACCTCTAAAGGCTTGTTGCTAATAGATTGTATGTAATCCAAAAACAGCGCCTTGACATTCTGGAGCCCAATACTGGGGCACCAAGGCCTCTGTGAAGGCGGGGACAAGAACAATAGATTGTGTCTCGTCAGCATTGATTGCCAGTGACTGCGTTTCTAAAGCTTCGCGAATAATCTTAAGGGCGTCACGCAGCCATTATACGACTGCACCTTGCGATAAAAATTGACCCTTCAAGCGCATATGTTGGCTTACCATCCAGCTGATAAATTTGTGTTAATAATGCTATTGAGTAAGTTTTTCCTAGATGCGGGGCTATTAGGCTATATATTATGTGACAATAATTTACTTTATCTATTTACAAACTTTTATATATGTTTTCTATTTACAAACTTTTAAACAGCGAATATCATTACCATATTCTCTTGGGGTGCCTATTTTTATTTTTGGCTGAGACATACCCATGAACCTGAACCAGGTAATGCTGGCGTAGGAAAGAGCATAAACGGATTTTAAATAAACGGGGTATAAAATATTCGTTTATTTTCAACATCAATCCCGTTATTCCTTATTTTCCCATCGCTAAATGCTTTATCTGGTCTGAATTAAACGATTGGATGAATGATTATGAAATTATTTCGACTTTTTTTTGTTTTTATTGCGTGTGCATTTGCTGTCACCCCTGCCCTTGCTGAAAAGCCAATTTTGACAATATATACCTATGATTCTTTTACATCTGATTGGGGACCTGGTCCCGCTATTGAAGCTAATTTTGAAGAAGTATGTAAGTGTGATGTTCAATTTATAGGGTTGGATAGTTCAATAGGAATTTTGGGAAGAATTCAATTAGAAGGGGATAATTCGAAAGCAGATATTGCCCTAGGACTTGATACAAATTTGATGCATCTTGCTAAACAGACTGGATATTTTGCCGAACTTCCAACAGAGATTAGCAGTATAATTAATAAAAACTCTTCTCTTCCTATTAATTTTGAGGATGATGTTTTTATGCCCTTTGACTGGGGGTGGTTTGGATTTGTTTACAAAAAAGATTTGATTAGTAATCCACCTCAATCGTTTAGCGACCTACTTGATTTACCAGACGATATGAAAATTGTAATACAAGATCCACGCACAGCAACACCTGGCTTAGGGCTTTTATTATGGATTAAGTCTATATATGGAGAAGAAGCGTCTACTTATTGGCAACAGTTACAGCCAAAAATATTGACTGTTACCAAAGGATGGTCCGAAGCCTATGGGCTGTTCTTAGATGGTGAGGCTGATATGGTCTTATCTTACACAACCTCTCCTGCTTATCATTTAATTGCAGAAGAAGATGATAATTTTGATGTTGCTGCTTTTGCAGATGGTCACTATTTACAAATTGAGGTTGCTGCTATCTTAAAGAATGCACCTGAACCTGATTTAGCAATTGAATTTATGAAATTTATTTCAACTCCTGGATTTCAGCAAGTAATTCCAACAACAAATTGGATGTACCCTGCGTTTAATACAGAGTTACCAGAGGGGTTTAATAGTTTGTTTCAACCAGAAAAATCACACCTATTTGATTCTGAAATGGTCGCTGTTAAGCAAAAGGAATGGATTAATGAATGGCTTCAATCCAGTACAAACTAATTTTTTTAAATAAAATTTTATATAAAAACTGTGTTTTCTTTTCGTAAATCTACCCAGACTCAAATATTATTTGAGCATTTTAGAATTTCTAGAAATTTAGGAATCATATCGGGGTTTTTACTTGCTGCCATAGGGTGCTCTATTTTATTGCGAATGTTTTTTATGGCTGGAGGCAATTATTATTGGGTTGAAGATGGTATAGATGTCATTTTTGCCAAAAGCACAGTATTAATAATAAAAAGTGCAGCTTGGCAGGCTAGTTTATCAACTCTCATATCATTGCTGATTGGATTGAGTTGCGCGCGTGCATTATATCGCCGAAACAATCATTGGATGAGTAAGATTGTATTATCTACTAGCTTTTTAGCACTTGTGGTCCCCTCTTCTGTTGCTGCACTTGGCATTGTGGGCGTCTGGGGAAGAAACGGTCTGCTTGGAACCATCGGGGGAGAAATGACAAGCCCGTTTGGTTTGTGGATGGTAGTGCTTGCTCATGCCTTTTTTAATGCGCCTCTTGTTCTAAGAGTTGCTTTCTCCTCACTGCAAGCACAGCCAGCCTATTTTTGGAAAATTGCTGCGCAGAGACATCTAACTACCATGCAAATATTTAAATTGATTGAATGGTCCGCATTTCAGCCATTGATACTTCCTTTGTCTAGTCTCATTTTTTTGTTATGTTTTACTTCATTTTCCATAGTCTTGATGTTAGGTGGTGGTCCAAATGTAACCACATTAGAAGTATCTATATATCATGCAGTACGGTTTGCTTTTGACCTTCCTTTAGCTGCGATGCTGAGTATATTGCAAATTATTATATGCTCAGGTTTAATTTTACTCTCTAAGCCGTTTACACTTCATATTACGTCACCAACAGCCAATAAAGGCACTATAGTTTGTAGAAGTGATCATGGAAATATAATAGCTAAAACAACAGATTATATTTGGTTGGCAATCTTTTTTATTCTCATATTTCTGCCGTTGATTGCTCTTTTTTATCGCCTTGATTTAACTTCTGGTTTGTCTCTATTCAACCAAAAAAGATTTTGGGACGCGTTTTTCACCTCTACAAATCTATCACTTCTGTCAGCCCTTATTAGTGTGTGTATAGCCGTTATTCTTATTCATAGTAGGTTTCGTCTTGTTCAATCTGGAAATTTAATTTTAACCCGATTTATTGATTTTTCTGTTTCCTATTATTTGCTTATGCCAGCTATCGTATTTGCAACAGGCTGTTTTATATTGCTTCGGGATTTTATTAGTCTGTTTGATGTTGCCTTTTGGTTAGTTTTAATGGCAAATATTTTATTCTCGCTGCCTTTTATAACCCGAATATTAGCGCCTTCTCTTGAGCGCGTTTTAGCCCAACACGATAAATTATCACTTCAACTAGGTATCACTGGCATTCGTCGGTTTTCTACCTTAACGCTTCCTGCATTACATCGTGAATTGCAACTGGTATTAGGAATAAGTTTTGCATTTTCATTAGGTGATTTAAGCGTCATTACATTATTTGGGAGTCAGAATTTTGAAACGCTGCCATTTTATTTATACCAGCTTTTTAGCCGATATGGTGCAAGTGAAGCTGATATGTTAGGGATGTTTTTACTAGTTTATATATTCATGGCATATCTTTTTTTCGGATTTGTCTTTTGGTGTTTTAGAAAATTCCATACTTTAGATAGGGTATCATTATTAAATGCTTATACTAGATAGATTAGCATATAATTGGCCTGGTTCTATGACACAGGTAATAAATTTAAAGGCTGATTTGGGACAGCTTATTGTTATTAGTGGTCCATCAGGTATAGGTAAATCTACATTATTTGATGTAATAGCTGGATTTCACAAACCATCGTCTGGAAATATAATGTGGGGTGATAAAAATTTGTTGGTTGAACCGCCCTGGCTCAGACCTATTTCTGTTATGTTTCAATCAGATAATTTTTTTCCTCATCTGTCGATACGTAAAAATTTAATGTTAGGAGTGAAGAATTCGAAAAAACTAATTGAAAGAATGCA
>JABJAN010000121.1 GCA_018666135.1 Alphaproteobacteria bacterium
ATAAGCACTCGTTATAGTGTTTTCTGAGGCATGAAGAAGAGACGACATACATGCCAAAAACCCACTTATAGTAGCGGTAAATAAGTACTTTTTTGTTTTAATCATACCATTAGCTTATCTATAAAACTGTATATAGACAATAAGCGAAAGACATGAGTCTAACCAGACAAAAGAGCTGGCAGCCATAAAACCAGAACAGGAAATGAAATTAGAATGAATATTCGAATTAATTCAGCAAAAAAGAAGGGGAGCACGCCTCTGAATATTTCAGACATCTCAATATCTTTTGCAAGGGAGGCAATTACAAAAACATTCATACCAACTGGCGGGGTGATAAGCCCGACTTCAACAACAATTAAAGCAAGAATGCCAAACCAAATTTTCAAATCATCAGTGCTCATGCCAAAGCCAGCTAATTCTGCTGGAATATAAAGACCACCATTTAATTCTACTAACACAGGCCAGAAAAACGGAATTACTAAAAGAATCATGGATAGGCTATCTAATAAGCACCCCAGCAATATCATACCAATTAGGAGCAGAATTAATACAGTCATAGGCTCAAACCCTGCGGCTAATATCCATTCAGCTGTTGCCTGCGGAAGACCAATTCTGCTCATGTAAATTTTCATTAATTCTGCGCCAAGTAGAATCAGATAAATCATTCCCGCAGTACCAGCTGTCTCCAAAATAGCTTCTTTAATATCAGCTAGGCTCAATTTTTTTTGTATAAAGCCAAGTAGCATTACAAGACCTACACCCACAGAAGCAGCAGGGGTGGGATTGTAAAATCCTGCATATAAACCACCTAGCACCACTATAAATACAAAAATAATAGGAAGAATCTGTATCGTTGCCTGTCTTCTTTCTATGCTATCAGAGCTATGGGTTTGCGGTGCAGATTCAGGATATATGGCGACAAATAATCCGATAGCAGCTAAAAATAAGCATATTGCCAATAGACCAGGGATAAGGGCGGCGGCAAACATAGAAACAATATTTACCTCAACGATAAGGGCATAGATAATAAGCACTACCGAAGGCGGAATTAAGATGCCAAGAACACCGCCAGCTGCTAAAACACCAGTTGAAAGAGGGGCAGAGTAATTATATTTTCGTAATTCTGGTAATGCTACACGGCCCATTGTAGAGGCAGTTGCAATGGATGATCCGCAAATAGCACCAAACCCAGCGCACGCAGAAATGGCTGCCATTGCTGTGCCTCCTCGAAGCCAGCCAAGCCAAGCATTAGCAAATCTAAAAAGAGAACTGCTTAGACCTGTTTTGGAAGCTAATGCGCCCATCAAAATAAATAGGGGAACAACCGATAAATCATAAATGGAAAATTGTCCGTAGGCGAGCGTTTTGAGCTGATTAAATACAGGTCCAACGCCATTAACACTCATAATCCCAATGGCGCCTACCAATATCATTGCATAGGCAATTGGCATGCGCAGAATAATCAGAGTTATAAGCACACCAAGAGAGCCAAACCCCAATAAAACAGCATCTATCATTTGCCGTCCTTTAACGCTTGCTCATTTGTAAGAGGTGTTGAGATTGGCGTTAAATTAAAATCATCCCCGATTGTAAGAAGACTAGCAATTATCAAAAAACACAGAGAAATCAGTATTGGAACAAAGGCAACCCAAATTGGAAATTGTAATATTGTCGTTGTATAATTATATGCTTTTTGGTCAAGCATACCGTCACCCATTCGCCAGACTAGTAATGTTGCAAATAACAATGCAATTATTGAGGAGGCTATTCGTAAAAACATAATAATTTTTTTATTTGCTTTAGCTGTAAAAACATCCGCGGTAACATTGTGCCTGAAGAGCTGGCAGTAGGGAAGAAAACAAAAAACGGCAACCGCAATTCCAACCTGGGTTAGCTCAAAATCACCTGGAATAGGCGCTAGAAAAATACTGCCAATGATGGAGGCAATATTTAAACCCACAATTAATAAAAGTAGCATTCCCCCTACTAGTGCCCAGCCAGTAATTACACTTACCCAAAAATGGGTAAATGAACGATAATAAGTCATATTTTTTATTTAACTGTTAGTTATATGTGAGGCAATAGCAGCGCGTGCCTTATTTACTAAATTTTCACCATCGATATTTTTAGAATTTACATCCTTTATCCAACGGTCAACTACAGTTGATAATATAGTATTAAAAACACGTGTTTCATCCTTATCTAAAATAATATGTACATTACCAACATCAGTAGCACTCTTAAGACCTTCTATTTCCCCTATTTTTAGTCTTCTGCCAATCTCTGCCCACCATTCAGGACCAGATGCTAGTTTGAAGGCTTGCTGGATATCAGTTGGGAGACTCTCCCACCTAGCTTTATTCATAGATGTTTGAAATGTCAGAGCGCCAATTCTCTCGTTATTATATCCTTCTATTTGATATTTTGTCTGATGTTGCAATTGCAACAAAGGAATGATTTCCATTGGAACAAAGGCGCCATCAACCACACCTTTTTGCAAGGATTGAGGTAAATCAGGTACTGGCATTGCCACTGGTATCGCTCCTAATGCTTCTATGCTCCAGGCACCAGTGCGAGATGGTGTTCTTATTTTTTTTCCTTTTAAGTCTGAAGGTGAGTGCACTTCTTGATTAGCCATATGTATTGCGTTACCTGCATGCACACTTAAAAATAGGACTTCTAAGCCAGCATAATCTTCTTTTAAGTCACTTTCAAAAAGATCATATAAAGCAAGGTTTACAGGTACAGGGTCATTTGTAAAAATAGTAGGCAGCTCAAAAACTTCTGAGCGTGGGAATATGCCAGGAGTATATCCATTTACTGTCCAAATTATATCAACAACGCCATCACGGGCTTGCTGAACAAGTTCAGCTGGTCGACCACCAAGGGTCATTGAGGGGAATATTTCAATCGATATACGCCCATCACTATTTTGTGCAACTTGTGTTGCCCATGGCTCCAATATTTGGGTTTGCCATAATGATGTCGCACCAAGAAAATGATGTAATTTAAACTGATATTCTGCTGCTGATGCAGATTGCAGCGGCGCAACATTTATAGCAATAGTTAACATACAGGAGAGGTATGTAAGGTTTAGGAATGTAGAAGTTTTTTTAATCAAAATTATTAAGCTATTCATTATTTTCTCCGCTAATCACAAGGGTAGTATTTGAACCTAACGCTATATTTTGGATTCAAAAAAAATGCATATGTCGCCTGGATATTTATATAGAGATTGCCAGCTCTGGCAAACAATAAAGGGGGCATTATTCTGAGAAATTGAAATATAGCCGACCCTATATAACCTGATTAACTAAATTCATTATATAATAAAGGATAAAATAGCTTTTTATCAAATATGCATTAATATAGTTAAATTATAGTAAAATAATGAATGATGTAACTGCAAGGATTACTCAGAATGTATCCTCAAATTAAAATAGGTTTATCACGCTTTTTATATATTGTTGTGATGTTAGGACTGGTATTTCCTTTGTTCAGTAAATATGTTTTTGCCCAACAAAATAGGGGTGTTATTGTACAAACAGAGCGTGTGCAACTCATGACTCTGCCCAATCTTATCACTATTGGGGGGGCTGTTATTGCGGCTAATCCAGTTGCAGTCACCGCCAGCCTGACCGCAAAAATTAAGATGTTAGACCTGCAGATAGGGGATATGGTTAGCGCAGGCGATGTAATAGCCCAACAAGACACGAGTGAGCTTGAACATCAACTGTTGGTCCATCAGTCTGAGCTAGAGACAACACAAAATGAAATTGCCTCACTTAGGGTGAATTTGGACTTTGAGACATCTTTAATATTGCTGGTTGAAGAACAGATAACATTAGTAAGAAAAAGAGCAGAATATGCGAAAAAATTAGCACAAAGTAATGCGATTTCGCTAGAGGATGCGGAAAACGCTCAAATTTCTCTTAATACCGTTCGCCAGCAATTAATTATGCGTAATAAAACCCTCACTGAAATAGGCTCTACAATAAGACAGCTAGAACTAACAGAAGCGCAATTAAGTTTTACGATTGATAAACTAAAACAGGATCTTAAAAATGCTACGCTAACCTCACCTGTTAATGGACAAATTATATCTTTATTTGCTGAACAGTCTGGGTTTGCCAGAGAAGGGGATATGATAGCCAAAATCCGAACTGAGCAAGGCTACGAAGTTGAGATTGACCTGCCTGTTAAATATGCGTCTTTTTTGCGCCCTAACGAGCCTATTTTTGCCCGTACGCAAAATGGCGAGAATATAAAATTATCACTCAGAGTGATATTGCCAGAAGAGAATAGAAGAACAGCATCTAGAATAACAAGATTGCACTTTTTAGATGAAGTCCCAGAGGTTGCTCGCTCAAATGGCGCGCAAATAGATGTTTTAGTACCTAGCTCAACAATTGAAGAGTTATTAGTCATACCGCAAGATGCTATCGTGCCAGTTTCAGGAGGGCATATTGTATTTGTATTTGATGAGGGAGTTGCCAGAAGGCAGGCTGTAAAACTTGGCAGTGCAATAGATGGCGCAATGATTATAACCTCTGGATTGCAGCCAGGGGAATTAGTCATTACCCGCGGTAACGAAGGGCTGAATGATGGTGCGGCTGTTAAACAGGGGAAAATACCTACAAGAAAAGTGCCGTCAGCTGAGGATCGAGCAGGGAGTGATTTTGGCGGGTCAGCTGCAAATATGGCTGTCCCAACTGAGCTTGCTGAAGATGCCAGATCCTGGCTATTAAAATGGCAGACAAATCGAGGCGAGCAATCAGGCATTTTTGTTTTATCAAGCAAAGCAAGCTTATATAATGACGAGCCTGTATTAGTAACAAAAAAGAACGAGAAAATTTATTTTGATACTGATCTTGTCCTACCATTTGGCATAATCACCTTGTCTTTTGCGCTCAGTCCAGCGCCAGATAGTTTGAATGGTACCGTTATTCTAAGTGGTCTTCCTAATGGCAGAGAAGTTGAAATAGACGTGTCAGGATCATCTCAATAGGCGTTAAGAAAGAAGTAAGTTTAATGAATGCTATTATTCGCATCGCGATTGAGCGTCCTGTTTCTATTATGGCAATGATGTTGCTGGTAATATTATTCGGTATAGTTGCCTTACGCTCAATTCCTATTCAATTGTCTCCTGATATTGAAAAACCAATTTATCAAGTCAGAGTATCTTGGCCTGGGGCTGCCCCTGAAGATGTTGATAGAGAAATTGTCAGCCGACTCGAAACCGAGCTTTCTAGCTTAACGGGGGTTGAAGAAATATCCTCAAACGCTTCCAATGGTTCTGCTAGGGTTACTCTTACCTATTCGCTATCAACTGATATGGATAAGGCATTGACTGTCTTATTATCAAAAATTGCCAGTATAACAGGATTGCCAGGTGAAGCATCAGCACCGCAAGTTCAAACATCTAATTCTGATGATAGCCCTATTGCAAGATTAGCTTTGGTTGCAATGCCGGGACAGGATGTTGATTTGGAAAAGCTTGGCAGTTTTGTCAGCACTAATGTCGTTGATGTGCTGGCAAGAACGCCAGGGATTGCAGAAATTACATTTAATGGGGGAGGCAAAAAACAGCTAAGAGTCATTATTGATCCTGAAAAGCTAGCTTCATATAAATTATCAACTGCAGCTATTTTAGAAGCATTGCGCTCTGCAACAACGCTGCAATCAGTAGGCACCGTGCAGCAAGGAAAGCGTGTTTATACAGTCAGAACAGAGGCTATCGCTTACACACCTGAGACGGCATTAAATACAATTTTAAGAGCTGATTTTTATGAAAACGGTCAGATTGTGCCAGTCTTATTGTCAGACGTGGCAGAAGTTGAATTTGCAGTCGAACCAAGAAGTAGTTTTAGACGGCTAAATGGTCAGGATGCGATTATAATTAATGCACTAAGAGAACCGGGTATAAATGTAGTATCTACTATGGATGCTTTGGCAAAAACGCTTGACGAAGTGAATCAATCAACCCTTAATCCTAGTGGATTACAGTTAGATATTATTTATGATGAAACCGCTTATATAAGTTCTGCGATTGATCTTGTTCAGCAAAATATTTGGATTGGTGGTGTTTTAGCATTTAGTATATTGCTTTTATTTTTGCGCTCTTTGCTTCCAACATTTGTAATATTTATCGCTATTCCAGTGTCTGTGATTGGCACGTTTGTTGCGATTTCAGGATTTGGATTATCTATTAATGTTATATCTCTAGCAGGAATGGCATTTGCAATTGGTATGGTGGTTGATGCATCAATTGTATCACTTGAAAATATTTTTAGATTACGTCAAAAAGGGTTTGATGCGCCAACAGCTGCCTATCTAGGAGCGCGTCAGGTTTGGGCGCCTATTTTGGGGTCTGCTCTAACAACCGTGCTGGTTTTTGTGCCCATTATTTTATTAGATCTGCCAGTTGGTCAGCTTTTTCGGGATATTGGAATAGCAATATCAGTATCTGTTTTGATATCTGTTTTAGTATCAGTAACAGTGATTCCAACCCTAGCATCAAAACTGCTCGCAGGAGAAGCTGACAAGTTTCAGAAAACTAGACCATTATGGGGTATTGATAAGTTTGCAGGATTTATAAGCTCACAGATAGTCAAATTTGCAAGCTATACAATAAAAAATCGAAGAATAGCACTTTTAACAGTCACTACTATTGTTACAGCTAGTATATCTGTAATCCTTCTTTTAATGCCAAAATTAGATTATCTTCCAGATGGTAATGCAAATTTTCTGTTAGGTAGAATCTTTGTACCTCCTGGTTATTCAATCGAAGAAACTAAAAAAATAGCAGATAAGATGGAAGCATCAGCCAGACCATTATGGGAAAAATCTGAGGCGATGGGAGATGCCCCTGGTATTGAGCGTTTTTTCTTTGTTGCATTTAATGGTGGCGGATTTGCAGGTGCCACTGCCACAGACCCAAAAAGAGTAACTGAATTAAGACCTTTTTTGATGAAGCCTGTATTCTCTGAACCTGGCGCGCGCGCCTTTGTGTTTCAGGCATCCTTATTTGGGCGCTCTGTAGGCGGCTCTCGTTCTATTAATGTAGACTTAACTGGACCGTCATTGGCTAATCTTGTTTCTGTAGCAAGGCAATTAACAGATATCCTTGATACAGCTTTCCCAGTAGCAGACGGTAATCAGGTGCGTATTATCCCAAGTCTTGATTCAGGGGCACCTCAAATTAGGATTACGCCGCGTTCTGAAAAATTAGCAAAGATTGGTATTTCTGCGCGTGAATTCAGTACATTGGTAGATATTTTGAATGACGGTCTGGTAATAGCAGATGTGCCTATCAATGGAGAATTAGTAGAATTAATTTTAACTGGAAGTAATGCAGGCGATATGGGTATGGATGACCTTTCTGCACTGCCTATTATTAATCAACAAGGACTTATTGTAAGACTGGATCAAGTAGCAGATGTAGCAATGATCAGCGCGCCACAGACAATTCGTCGTCTAAATGGAAACCAAGCATTAACTATTCAAGTACGACCACAAGAGGCTATTGCACTTGAATCTGCAATAAAAATTATCAATGCGCAGGTACTTCCAAATCTAGTGCAAATTGCAGATGATAATAATGTATCTATTGCTGTTAGCGGGGCAGCAAGCGCATTGCAAGAAACATGGCAAGCGATGCAAGCAAATGTATTAATTGCACTTGGGGTAATCTTTTTATTATTAGTGATATTGCTAAGGTCATTTATACTACCTGGTATCATAATATTGGCAGTGCCAATCGCAGCAGCTGGCGGTATTTTAAGTTTGTTTATTATAAATCTTTATATACGCCAGCCACTTGATATGCTGACAATGCTTGGCTTTGTAATTTTGACTGGAATTGTTGTAAATAATGCTATTTTAATGGTTGAACAGACCTGCCTGCAAATTCGCGAAGAGGGTATGGAAGTTGAAGAATCTATCATTGAGGCTACTAGAAATAGGATAAGACCAATTTTCATGTCTACTCTTACGTCTCTTTTTGGTCTTGTTCCGTTAGTTATTTTTCCAGGCGCTGGCTCTGAGCTTTATCGTGGTATCGGAACGGTAGTATTTGGGGGACTTGCCTTATCAACTGTTGCTACCTTATTTATAGTACCAGGTTTGTTATCTCTTGCTCGCACCCAAATACTTGCTTCTAGTCGGAAATCTCAAATTAACGATTCACTCACAATATCAAAGTGATATTATAAAATCTTATATATATGGGTGTAAAATTAATCCAAGAGACAGGGTAATTTATTAACTATTGAATAGTTAGATTGGAAAAATCAAAATAGCTCTGAAGTCATTTACATTGGTTAAGGTCGGACCAGTGATAATGTTACTATCAATGGATTTAAAAAACCCATGGGAGTTATTGCTTATAAGTGATTTTTCTGCAGAGGTTCCATTTGCAACCGCATTTGATAATGTGTCTGGTGAAATATAGGCGCCTGCTATTTCTGCTGCTCCGTCAATACCATCTGTATCTCCAGCTAATCCATAGATGCCTTTTTGCTGGTTTAGGGCGATTGCAAGTGCAAGACAAAATTCAGCATTTGCCCCGCCAATGCCATTGCCTTTTTTGGTTACGGTAAGCTCTCCACCAGACAGTAATAAAACAGGCTTATCGGAGAGTGTTAAACAGGTTTGAATCTCAATTGCTTGCTTTGCTTGTATATTAGCTATATCGCGCGCTTCTCCTTGAATATTATCTCCAAGGTTTATAACTTTTAACCCATAGTGAAAGGAGGCTAGATTTTCTGCTGCTTGCAAGGATTGCGAAGCGGCTGCGAAAACAACATTTTCAACATTTTCCATTATTGGGTCGTGAGGTGATATTACCCTTGATGGCGAGCAAAGAACTTTATTGGCAGAAGCAGAAATAGAGATAGCGTAATCAGTTAGAATTTGTAATGCTTGCTGCGGAGTTGTCTTATCACTAGCAGTAGGACCAGAGCCAATAAATCTGATATCATCTCCTGGTACATCAGAAAGTATTAGGCTTAGTATTTTTGCCGGATGTGCTGCTGCTACTAATTGCCCCCCTTTAACAGCACTTAAATGTTTTCGTACCGTATTAATTTTATCAATAGGAGCGCCGCTTGCAAGCAGGTGCTGATTAATAATCTGTTTCTCACTCAATGTAATATCGCCTGCAGGCGCACATAAAAGCGCTGATGCACCCCCAGATAATAAGCAAAGCACAAAATCATCTTCTCCAAGGTTTTCTAAAACAGCTAAAATTTTATGTGTTGCTTGCATTCCTGCATGGTCTGGAATTGGATGTGACGCCTCAATAACCTCAATATCCTTAAGTGCTCTGCCATAGCCATATTGGGTAATAATGATCCCCTCGCAGGTTCCCCATTCTCTTTCTACGGCTTCTGCCATGCGCGCACTTGCTTTTCCTGCGCCAATCACAATAACCCGCCCAGAGGGTCGTGCAGGTAGGAATTTGGGGAGCGTGTGCATAGGGTCTGCTGTTGATATTGCTTGGTCAAATAATTTGCGAAGAATTATGTTAGCGTCAGGTAAATTAGGTAAGGGTGTATTTTTTTTCATCGGTTCCAAAATTCACTGGTCGTTAATTAGGTGGTGTTTACATATTTCTATTTGCGCGCAAGCAATCAAGACATCTTATTTGTAGCTTATTTAACTGTTAAAAACACTTCAAACACAAAACACAGATATTTTCTAATATATCTGCCCAATTCAAGCTGAGTTATTGTTTGAAATATTAGTTACTAAGCAGAAGTGATGTATATAGGGCGTTATATTGGCACATCTTCTTTCACAGGTTTGCTGCAAGATTTTGATATAAAAAATAACCGCAAGTGATTCATCCCAATTATTCGTAAATAGACTAAAAGACGGCTATTCTGAGCATAATCCGAAAGATTAGATTAAATTAACGGCCCTTTTTATTTCAGCTCTTAGAGCCATAGCAGCGATTAAACTTAGCAAGATTTTAGCAATTGGTTTATCTAGTCAAATGCCTGGTCTGGTTCTACTAGACAACTTTGATGAAGGGGTAACACCTGTAATTTTGTGGAATGATGCGAGGTATGATGCGCAGGCAAGCAGCCTTGCAGGTAAGCAGCCTTGCAGGTTAGCAGCCTTGATAGTAAATATTCTGATTTTCAAGAAATTGGTAGAAATGCAGTTATGGCTTGGTTTACAGCACCTAAGTCGCTATGGGTGGTACAGAATGAGACTGACATATTCCGCAAAATAAAGCCAATTGCACTCTCAAAAGACTATGTAAGATTTTGGCTTACTAGGGAAAAAACATCAGATATGTCAGATGCAAGGGGAACTTTATGGCTGGATTTAGAAAAAAGAGAATATAGCTAGAGATTACGCGTATATTGCGAATTAGGTACAAGGCAGATGACTTATTTATGTGAGGGCTCAGAGCCTGCCGGGGTTTTGCGCCAAAAACTGGTGCGTAAGTGGGGAATAACATGACAGGTTATCATGCGCGGGGTTGGTGATAATGCAGCCTCTGCTTGCGGAGGTAAATAAAAGGAGAGTTTTTTATCTTTTGGTGATTCTGGTGTTGTATTTAATCTCACAGATAGGTTTTTACCCGTAGTAGAGAGCCAAGGGGTACATGCTTTTTGTCACGTGTTTCCAGAATTATGGCATCAAAAGAGTGTTATTTTGTCATGTCATAAAGCCAATGAATTAGGAGAGTTTTTTTAAGAGGTAACACATAAAAAAGGGCAACCTGAACTGGCTGCCCCTGAACAGTATTTTAGGATGTATTAGCCTGAGAAGCTGTAGGTTGTTTTAGTTGTTGTGTAAAAATCAATAGCTGCTCTTCCTTGTTCACGTGAGCCATAGGATGAATTTTTGCGACCACCAAAAGGAACATGGTAATCCACACCAGCTGTTGGCAGATTAACCATTGCCATGCCTGCTTCTGATCGGCGTTTGAATTCTCTTGCATTATATAGACTGCTAGTACAAATCGCTGATGAAAGTCCGAAATCTGTATCATTCGCAGTAGCAATGGCTTCTTCAAAATCGCCAACTTTTATAATAGATGCTAATGGTCCAAAAATTTCCTCACGTGAACTACGCATATTATTAGTAGCATTTAGAAACACGCCAGGTCTTTGAAAATAGCCTGTATTGCTATCTGCTAAATGCTGACCAGATATAACTTCGCACCCCTCATCACGGGCTATTTCGACATAAGATAGATTTGATTTTAGCTGTGTTTCAGACACAACTGGACCAATCTGCGTAGCTGCATCAAGTGCAGGTCCAACTGATAAGCTCTCCATTTCAGCAATAAAGCGTTCCACAAAAGCATCATAAATTTTTTCATGTACAATCACTCTGGAAGATGCAGTGCATCTTTGACCTGTTTGATAAAAAGCGCCATTAATGGTAACAGGAATTGCAATATCCAAATTAGCGTCATCCATAATAACCATTGGATTTTTTCCGCCCATTTCCAATTGAATCTTTTTCATATTCTGGATAGCACCTTGAGCAATTTTCCGCCCTGTTGGAACTGAGCCAGTAAATGAAATACCAGCAACTGCAGGATGTGAAACAAGGGCACTTCCAACATCTTCCCCTTTTGCAACAAGCAAATTAAATACACCAGCTGGCAGACCAGCCTCTTCCATTATTTTAGTCAAGTAATAGGCACTAGCTGGCGTGATTTCAGATGGTTTCAGCACAACCGTGTTGCCATGTGCAAGTGCAGGTGCAATTTTCCATGCTGGAATAGCAATTGGAAAATTCCACGGTGTTATAAGAACAGTAACCCCTATTGGCTCTCGAAGAACCTCAACATCAATGTTTGGACGTGTTGATTCATTCACTTCCCCTGTTCGTCTAAGGGCTTCTGCTGCGTAAAACTGAAAGAATTGACCTGCCCGAAAAGCCTCCCCTTTGGCTTCAGCAAGTGTTTTGCCTTCTTCACGAGCCAGAATTTGACCAAGTTCATCTTGCCTTGAAATGATGATACGACCAATTTTGTCTAGAATATCAAAGCGCGTTTGTGGATTGCTGTTTTTCCAATTTGGCAGAGCTGCTGCAGCTGCTTCGATTGCTTGATTTGCCTGATTAATGTCTGCAAGTGCATGATGTGCAACAACTTCACTTAGATCAGAAGGGTTAATATTTGCAATTTCGGACGTCCCGTCAACCCAATCACCATCTATATAATTTAGTAATAATCCATCAGTCATAAAATAGAATTCCCTCTTATAAATATAATTTGTTTATTAAGATTTTGATAATGTTTGCATCGCAGTTTCAACACCGCCTCTTTGAAACGGAATTCCTGCAAGGGATAATCCCATTTCCACACCGCTTAATGTGCCAAGTAACATTAAGTCGTTAAAATCTCCTAAATGACCAATTCTAAAAACCTTTCCAGCTAATTTAGAAAGACCATTCCCTAATGACATATTGAAATTAGTTAGGACAATTTTTCTAAAAGCATCTGCATCATGTCCATCTGGTAATAATACAGCTGTTAATGAGCTGGAATAGTTTTCAGGATTTTGGCACAAAACTTCAAGTCCCCATGCTTGCACTGCATTTCTGGTTGCTTTTGCATGGCGGTCGTGACGCGCAAATACGGCATCTAGACCTTCTTCGTGCAACATCTCAATAGCAGCATCAAGACCATAAAGCAGGTTTGTTGCAGGTGTATACGGAAAAGCGCCATTTTTATTTGCTTCAATTTGTTCTTCCCAATCCCAATATGAACGAGGCATGCCGCCTTTTTTAGCAACATCCAACGCTTTTTGAGATATTGCGTTAAAGGAAAGGCCTGGCGGTAATAATAAGCCTTTTTGCGACCCAGCTACAGTGATATCAACGCCCCATTCATCATGGCGATAATCAATCGAAGCAAGAGAAGAAATCGTATCTACCATTAGCAGGGCTGGGTGGTTTAATTTATCCATAACAGCACGAATTTTTGCAATTGGTGATGTACATCCAGTTGAGGTCTCATTATGCACAACACAAACCGCTTTTATCTGATGCGAGGTGTCTGCAGCCAAACGTTCCTCAAGTTTAAGAGGGTCAGCTCCGGTACGCCAATCTGTGTCTAAAAATTCTGTGACGATGCCAAGCTTGTTAGCCATTTTGTGCCATAAGCTTGCAAAGTGACCTGTTTCGACCATTAACACATGGTCTCCTGTCTGCAGAGTATTAACAAGTGCAGCCTCCCATGCTCCGGTTCCAGAAGCAGGAAAAATAACGACATCTGATGTGGTCTTAAAAATAGTTTTTATGCCATCAAGACATTTTCGGGCGAGCTCTAAAAATTCAGGACCGCGATGGTCGATAGTAGGCTTATCCATGGCTCTTAATATTCTATCAGGAACATTAGTTGGTCCTGGAATTTGAAGGAAATGACGTCCTGGTTGGAATGGTTTTTTTGGCACAAAATGCTCCTTTATCTATGACTTACTTGTTAGACATTTTCAACTATCTTATTTGATAGATTAATTCAGCATTGAAAAAATCATCATGAGGAGTATCTTAAGTGTAGATTAATAGTTTGTATATCTCTAACACAGGTTTTTTTTATGGCAGATGGCAGTATTCCATTTCAATTGGATGATTTAAAAAATATGATTGAGGGTGATTTCCTTGATAATCAGTTTGATAAGGGCAGATACGCAACAGACGCTTCTATTTATCAAATGATGCCACATGCTGTGGTGCTACCAAAATCAGAACTAGATATAGAAAATATTATTTCATTTTGTCGTAAGACAGGAACCGCAATATTGCCGCGTGGCGGCGGCACTTCTCAGTGCGGACAAACGGTCAATCATGCAATAGTGGTAGATAATACAAAATATTTGAACCAGCTTATTTCAGTAGATTTGGATACTAATAGCTGTGTCGTTGAGCCTGGAATTGTTCTTGACGATTTAAATAGGCAACTTAAACCATATGGGTTGTGGTTTGCTGTAGATGTATCCACTTCTAGCCGTGCCACAATTGGCGGCATGACAGCAAATAATAGCTGCGGGGGGCGTTCTATTCGATATGGCATTATGCGAGATAATGTATTATCAATCGACGCGATATTACTAGATGGTACCAAAGTTACATTTGGACCAGAAGAAAACAGTATGATGCCAGAAGCTATGCGCACGCAATTGTTGGCTATGGGGCATAATAATAGTAACCTGATAGATGAGCGATTCCCAAAAGTTCTTAGACGAGTTGGCGGGTATAATCTAGATGCATTAGTACCTGATGCTATGTCTGAGCGCCCTGGGGGCAAATCTGGAGATGGCATAAATTTCGCGCATTTATTGCTCGGTTCAGAGGGAACGCTGTGTTATTTTACTTCTATCACGTTAAAGCTGATGCCTCTTCCAGCGCAAAAACTTATGGGGATATGTCATTTCCCAAGCTTTTACAAAGCAATGGATGCAACTCAGCATTTAGTTAAATTGGATCCAGTTGCTGTTGAACTTATTGATGATACAATGCTGTCATTGGCAAGTTCTATTTCTATGTTTCAGCCAATCATAAAAGAAGTGGTTGTTGGTGAACCCAAAGCCTTGCTTATTGTCGAATTTGCAGAAGATGATAGTGACGAGAATCTTAGACGCCTTGATAAGCTTGAAAAAATGATGGAAGAGCTTGGATTTGGATGGGACAAGGCAGGTGAATGGCAAGGCGGCGTGGTGCGCTCAGAAGACCTGCATCAACAAGCCCGCGTATCAGAAATGCGTAAGTCAGGTTTGAATATTATGATGTCGATGAAACAAGAAGCAAAGCCTGTTTCATTTGTAGAAGATTGTGCTGTTGATCTTGAGCATCTAGCCGAATATACGGATAAACTTACTAAAATTTTTGAAAAATATAACACAGTTGGCACATGGTACGCTCATGCATCGGTCGGATGCCTTCACGTTCGGCCTGTGTTAAGCATGAAAAAAACCAATGATATTGAGGCAATGCGTGCCATAGCCGAAGAAGCATTCGCGCTTGTAAGACAATATGGAGGGTCGCATTCAGGTGAACATGGTGATGGTATTTTGCGTTCAGAATTCAATGAGACGATGTTTGGGTCTGAAATGGTGGCTCTGTTTTCTGAGGTAAAGCGTCTATTTGATCCAGCAGCTATTTTTAATCCTGGTAAAATCATTGATGCCCCTAAAATGGATGATAGGTCGCTTTTCCGCTTTGCACCAGGATATGAAGCAAATGATTTTCCTATGGCGTTTGACTGGTCAGCTTGGCCAGGTAAATCAGGCGGTCTGCAAGGGGCAATCGAAATGTGTAATAATAACGGTGCGTGCAGAAAGTTGCAGGGCGGTGTTATGTGCCCGTCTTACCGGGTTACGAGAGAAGAAAAAGATTCAACAAGGGGGCGGGCAAATAGCCTGCGTCTTGCTTTGTCAGGTCAGCTTGGAGAAGACGCACTTATTAGTGATGAAATGCAAGAAACGCTAAAATATTGCGTTTCGTGTAAAGCCTGCAAAAGGGAATGCCCAACAGGTGTTGACATGGCAAAGATGAAATTGGAAGTAACATCATTACGTGCTGCGGCAAAGGGCGTTTCATTTAAAGATAAATTAATTGCCTATTTGCCAGATTACGCCCCGATAGCATCAAAATTATCATTTATCATGAATCTAAGGAATAATTGGTACCCAATTGCATATATCACGGAGAAAATAACGGGTTTTACAGCGAAGCGGGATTTGCCAGTTTGGAGAGCAGATTATTTCAGAGATAATGAGGTATCTCAAAAGCGTGATGATAAAAAAGATACAGATAAAAAAATGCCGGTTATTTTGTTTGTTGATACGTTTAATCGGTATTTTGAACCTGAAATTATCCGTGCTGCTTCACGTGTTTTAGATGCAGCAGGCTATCATGTGTTTATTCCAAGAGCGTCTAATGATAAACCTGTATGCTGTGGGCGCACATTTCTTTCCGCTGGTATGATAGATCAAGCAAAGAAGAAAGCAGAAATGCTGGTATCAACTCTAGCTCCTTTCGCTGAACAACAAATTCCTATTGTGGGCTTAGAGCCATCATGTCTGCTTGCACTTCGTGATGAAGTGGTATCACTTTTATCATCAAAGCAGGCTGAGCAGGTTGCTAAAATGGCAGTTACTTTTGAAGAATTATTGGCAAAAGATAAGCCAGCTTTGCCGTTGGTTAAAAAGGCCAAAGCCTATTTGCATGGGCATTGTCATCAAAAAGCATTTGATGTTGTGCAACCAATAGAAGATGTTTTGGCAATGGTAGAGGGGCTTGAAGTTGAAAAAATAGAAACCAGCTGTTGCGGTATGGCAGGTGCGTTTGGATATGATGCTTCTACGTATGATGTGTCAATGCGAATGGCGGAGGAAAATTTACTTCCTAAAATCAGAGAAACAGAACCGTCAGATCTGATTGTTGCAGATGGAACATCTTGTAGATGTCAAATAGAGCATGGCACTTCCCGCAAGGCTATGCATGTCGCACAGCTTCTTGACCAAAGCTTAGCGAGGTAGGACTAAGCACTGGTTTTATTTGCCCTTGCTTGTGCATTGATTAGGCTATTTTTTTGCATCTATTAATTTCTGCCAAATCCTGTGAGGTGTTGCTGGCATTTGAACAGCATCTGCGCCAACGGATGCGAGTGCGTGTTGTATAGCACTTAAACTAGCAGCCATAGCGCCAACAGTTCCAGATTCACCTACGCCCTTTGCTCCAAGGGGATTGATTTTGGTTTTAACAGGATGTGTTTTAATTCTGAATTTTGGGAAGTCAGAAGCGACAGGCATTTGATAATCCATGAAGGATCCAGTTGCTATCTGACCTGTTTCATCATAAACCATCGATTCACCTAGTGCCTGACTAATCCCTTGTACAATTCCGCCAAGAATTTGCCCTTCAATTAACACAGGGTATAAAGCAGTGCCTACATCTTCAATGGCAACATAATCTTGTAGGTAACATTTACCTGTTTCTTTATCTATTTCGATCTCGCAAATATGGCATCCATTTGGATAGGTTGGCGCAGATGGAGTGAATTCTCCTATTACATCCAACCCATCAGGCTGGTTGCTATATTGTGCGATTTCAGACCAATCAAGGGATATATCAGGATTGCTTTTCTGATAAAAGACGCCTTTCTCATAGCCTATCTCAGAAATATCGCATTTAAGCACATCTGCTGCTATTTGACTGCCTGTCTCAATTAGTAATTCAGTTGTCTTGATAGTTGCAGAGCCACCAGTGATAGTCGCAGACGAGCCGCCACTGCCTCTACCACTTGGTAAATAATCTGTATCGCCTTGCACATAGCAAATTTGTTTAGGATCGATATTTAGCTGGTTTGCAACAATATCTGGGAAGGCAGTTTCTAGACCTTGGCCAACAGACATACTGCCAGCGGCAATAGTAATGATACCTTGTTTACTAACACGTAACCTTGCAACTTCTTTTACTGACATTCCAAATGGACCCCCTGCAACTTCAATATGCGTGGCAATTCCAATGCCTCTTATTCTACCATTTTTTTCAGATTCAAGACGCCTTTTTTCAAAATTGTGATAATCAGAGAGCTCTAACGCTTCAGCAAAAATAGCTGGAAAATCACCACTATCATACTTAAACATCAACGCAGTTTGATAGGGCATCATTTCAGAATTAATAAAATTTCTGGCGCGCAATTCTGCTGTGTCTATGCCAATGATTTTTGCAGCGGCATCGATTGCGCTCTCTATCATGAAGGTTGCTTCTGGTCTGCCAGCGCCACGATAAGGAGAAATAGGCATCGTATTAGAATAGGCAAAGCGCAATTCAGCACCCATTACGGGGATAACATATTGACCTGCAATGCCGCCTAAATTATTTAGCATACTAAATGAACGCTTGGATATATAGGCGCCAATATCAATATCTAATGTAACTGAGAAGCTTGTGAATTTGCCATCATTATCTAATCCAAGACGGGCTTCACCATACATTGACCTTGCATGCTCATCACTCAAAAATGCTTCACTTCTGCTTGCCGACCAACATACCGCTCGCCCGACTTTACGACAGGCCCATATAATTGCAGCATCCTCGCGATATAATGTTCCTTTCATGCCAAATGAGCCACCGACATCTGGCGCCAGCACTTGAATATCACTGGTTTGAAGAGCAAAAGTTTGCATTATCTCTGCTCGCAGCGCAAACGGATTTTGTGTACTTGTGGTAAAAATGAGCTTTCCATCTGAATCCAAATTACATAAGGCAATCCGGGGTTCCATTGCCACTGCTGTAATTCGCGAAATATCTATAGGCAAGGTAATTAGATGGGCAGAATTTTCCTCTGCTTTGCGCACGTCAAGTAAATTTCCAACATGATGAACAGATGCATAATTATCGCCAGCCTCAGACCAAACAGGAGGAATATCATTATTGCTCTTTGCTAGTTTTGCATTATCAGCGCTATCATAATCAACAATAATCGCTTCTACCGCATTATCTGCCTGTTCGTCAGTTTCAGCAATTACAAGTGCAATAGGCTCACCTAGATGTTTGATATCATAGTTAGTTAGTATAGGTCGTCTTGGCTTAATGATCTTACCGCCATCATCTCGCACTGGGTTTGCTGTATCTAGCATATGGCTTAAGCCATCTTGTGCCATATCCTCTGCGGTGAAAATAGATACCACCCCTGGCAGAGCCTCAGCGTCACTTGTATCAATAGAGCGAATAAAACCGCGTGCGATAGATGTACGCAAAAATTTGCCTACTAATGTTTCAGATGGTTTGATATTTGCGGTAAAGTTTCCTTTGCCAGTTATTAGCCTGTAATCTTCAAAACGAACCATAATTTTAAACTCTTTTATTTTAACACAAAATTAACCTTAAACTTTTTTATTTTGATTTGCCATATGACATTAGCTTTAATTTTGCAGAATAAAATTCCGGTTCTGTAGCGCGTAATTTTGGTTCTATTCCAAGTTCAAATTCACGCTAAATGAGAGACCACAAATACCCGGATAAGATAGTGCACATAATTACTAGCCATATAGGTAATTTTCCAAAATGAAGGATAATATACAAAACCATTATAAGCGCAATTTCAACCCAGCTCTTTACTGTAAGAAAGAGAATGGGGTTTATAAATGCGGCAAGTAATAATCCAACAACAACTGCATTAACACCATATAAGCCCGATTTACAATATCGATTATCTTTTATGTTTTCCCAGATTGGTATTACTGCAAGTACAAGAAGAATAGCAGGCAGAAAAATAATAATAAGGCATAGAATGCCTGTGATCCACGCAGGCATCGCAGTTGGCACAAACACACCCAGATAGGCAGCAAAGGTGAATAATGGTCCAGGTATAGCCTGTGCAATGCCATATCCTGCCATAAAATCAGTGTGGCTTATAAGACCAGTAGGTACTAGGTGAGATTGAAGTAGAGGCAAAACAACATGACCTCCTCCAAACACCAAGGCACCTGACTGGAAAAATATATTCATCATTTTCAGTAAGTCAGTCCCATATATGATGGTTGCTATGGGAAGGGCGCATAATAGTACAAAAAATAAGGTGCCAGCAATTGGGGCAAGCTGCTTTATAGCGGGTGAATAACCAGAGGTATTATAGTGACTACTCAGTGTTGCTAAAGGTGTTTTTGCTATATTTTGAGAAGATTGTTTTTCATTTCGAAATTTTATATTAGGCAGAATATCTTTCATAATTCCGATGATTACGCCCATAAAAAGAACGGAAATCTGCATTAAGGCAGAAGGGGCAATTACTAAAATAGTTGCCGCAAATAAGGCAATAATCTTACGAGTCCAATCAGGGGTAAGCGATTTTGACATTGATATTACAGCATCTAAAATGACAGCAGCAGCAAGAAGGTTAAGTGCATATAAAACAGATAAAAAGCTTGTTCCCTCGAATGAGAGGATGCCGTAACCAGCCACTATCATAATTAATGCAGAAGGCAATGTAAATCCAAGCCATGCAGCAAAGGCAGTAAAAATGCCGCCACATCTAAGACCAATTGACATGCCAACCTGACTTGACGTAGGACCTGGAAGAAATTGGCATAAGCTTACAATTTCGGCGTAATCTTCAGAAGAAAACCAGCGTTTTTCGTCAACAAATACTTTATGAAAATAACCAAGATGAGCAATTGGTCCGCCAAAACTTGATACCCCAAGTTTTAGAAAAATCCAAAAAATTTCTGCAAATCCAAAATCAGGTTTTGGGTGTTTTTTTTCTATTTGCATAGCAGATGAATTAAAGGGCGGTTTTTTTACAGACATCTTCTAACTCTCTGATTGCACGCAAGAATAAGATACAGGTTTTTTACAAGGATGCATCTGGGATTATGCCAGAAAATGCATCATTTAATAAGGAATGGATATCATTTTTGGTAAAAGAGCGCGGATTATAATAGGCATTGCTGATGGCTAATTCTGCTGCTTTATTAAGATCAGCCTTCTTCATACCAATGTCGCGCAAGCGTGTTGGCCCGTTGCAGGTGCGTATTAGCTCAAAGATGGCAAAAGCAAGTGAGGAGCTATTTAATGTGCGCCCAAGTTGGTTAAGTATGTCAGATGCAGGTGCATTAAATTGAATAACATATGGCAGAATGACACAATGGGTTGCAGCGTGAGGTAATCCAAAACTACCGCCAAGGGTATGACATAATTTATGATGTAGCGACATCCCCACAGAACCAAGACACATTCCAGATAAAAAAGTGGCATAAAGTGCGGTTGTTCTAGCTTGAATATCCAAGGGATGCGAAAAAATTCTGGGAAGTGCGTGATAAAACGAGAGGATTGCTTTTTCAGCAAGGGTGGAGGTGACGGGATTTTTATTTTCTGCATATAATGCCTCAACGGCATGCGCTAATGCATTTATGCCGCTGGTGATTGAATCAGTAACGGGAAGTGATAGCGTTAAATCAACGTCATAAATTACAGTTTCTGGCAAGACTTTTTGCGAAGATTGAGTGGTTTTGATGCCATTTACTGTCTCCCCAATAATGGGGGTTAATTCTGAGCCAGCATAAGTGGTTGGCAGAATAATTTGTGGTAAGCCTGTGCGAAGCGCAATTGCTTTGGTAAGACCAGTTGTAGATCCCCCACCAATAGCAATTAAACAATCAATTTTTTTATCGGAAATATATTCTAGCGCCATGTGTGTAACATGCACAGGCGTATGCATTTCTGCCCCATCAAAATGGGCAACACAATATTCGCCAAGATCTAACATTATTTGATTAATATAGTCTCGTTTATGTGCAGAGGTAATAACCATCGCACGATTTGTGCCTAATTTAGTCATCTCATCTGTTAAGGATTGGCGAGTGCCGGAGCCAAATAATACTCTTGCTGGATTGGCTGTGTAGGTAAATTCTTGCATAATTTTTCGCTTCTCAGAGATGTTTGCGTATTTTAGCTATCCCTTTTAGTATGATTTTATTTTGCTAGTATGATTTTATTTTGTATCACCCGCAAGTAAGAATACAGGCAAAATAAATAATCTAACTAATTTAAAAATACTTAAAAGAAATGAGAGTGCGAATGTTCTCAGCAGTAGAAATAATTTCCAAGATAACATCAGGTGAAATCACTGCTTCTGAAATTACCAGAGCGTGTTTAGAGGCAATTAAGGCAACAGATGATGAGATACTAGCTTGGCAGTATGTTGATCAGGAGGGGGCATTGGCACGTGCAGAAAAACTAGATGCACACCAAAGCGCAGGCAGAAGCTTAGGCAAGTTGCATGGAGTGCCAATTGCAATCAAAGATATCATCGATATGGCAGGTCTTCCAACCACGTGCGGGTCCCCTATTTTAGCGGGGCGAATTGCAGAAAATTCAGCTAGGATAGTTGATCTTTTATTAGCTGAAGGCGCTGTTTTAATTGGCAAGACTGTCTCAACTGAATTTGCTTTTATGAACCCTTCAAAAACCAAAAACCCGCATCATTTAGAATATAGCCCTGGGGGCTCATCTGCTGGTTCAGCAGCAGCGATAGCAGCAGGTCATGTGCCAATTGCGATTGGGAGTCAGACAAATGGATCGGTTATACGACCTGCTTCTTTTTGCGGTGTTTTTGGCTTGAAGCCAAGTAGCGGTATTATCCCCCGTATTGGCATTTTAGAGACTTCGGATTTGTTAGATCAAATTGGTGCTTTTGCAAATAATATTGAAGATTTAGCGTTGGTATGTGATGTGCTGGCAGATTATGATAGCCGAGATCCGCAGAGTTTTGCGATGCCGCGCCCGAATCTTTCAAAAGCAGTGGCAAAGATAAATGATGGAAATCAGCAGACTGATCCAAATTTTGTATATTTATCCTTTAGCTATTGTGATGAATTAGATTCAGATACGGTTTATGGGTTAGAGCAAGTCCAAACCTTGCTAGGTGACAGGGTAGAAGTAATTGATACAAGGCAAAGCACAGATAGATTATTAGCAGCTCATAAAACTATTCATGAATTTCAAATTTATCAAAATTTGTATCATTATTTTGATTCAAACAAAAAATCCTTAAGTGATCCAATTTTACAAGTGCTTGACCGCGCATCAACAATTACTCAAGCAGAATTCAAGGAGGCGGTTACTGTTAGAGAGGAGGCTATCGCATTTTTTGAGGATTTGTTGCTTGATTTTGATGCCATTCTAACGCCATCTGCCTTAGGAGAGGCACCCCTTTTATCGCACGGCACAACAGGCAATGCCGTCTGTTGTACAATTTGGTCGCTATGTGGTCTTCCTGCTATAAATTTACCTATTTTATCAGGTAATACTGGATTGCCTATTGGCGTGCAGCTGGTTGGAAAATATGCAAGGGATGCAGAATTAATAGAAACAGCCAACTGGTTAGTTGATTTTCTGCAGAACGAAAATGACGTATAAGTTCTAATAGGGTCAAAAATTACACAAGACCTCGCCCCTATTTATTTTTAAGGCTAACTCAGACGGGTTATAGATAACTCATCTGCCAATTGTGTCAGAGATGCAAATAAGGGCTTGGGTATCTCGATACCAGATGCTGTTCTTTTTTCTATTGTTCTTGCAAGGTTTTCACCTGGCAATCGTATTTCATCTACACCAGGTAGTTTTGCAGATGACTTCATATCTTCCCAAACCTTATCTATTTGCGATTTGAATTGTTCAATATCCATAAATGCTTCAATGTTCAAGGCAATTATAAATTGTCCAGTATTTGAAATTGTCTTGTTATCAGCATTAAAGTCTGTCACGTCACTGCCAAAGGCGGCTCCATTTAAAGTGCCTGCCAAAATACCAAATATAAGGGCAAGTCCATATCCTTTTGGTCCGCCGATTGGAAGTAAAAACCCATCCCCCGATTTTGCAGGATCTGTTATTGGATTTCCGTGTTTATCACTCATCCATCCCTCTGGCATTGTTCCCCCAGATTGAAGCAGGGTTTTTACTTTACCATAAGCTGCAACGGTAGTTGCCATATCCAATATGATTGGCGGATTTTTGCCAGATGGCACTGCAACTGAAATTGGGTTGGTACTAAGCATCATATCCGTACCACCCCATGGCGGCATATGGTTGGCACTTCCCACAGCGACATAAATACCGATCATACCTTGGTCAAGCACATATCTTGAATATAGAGAAGCTGGTCCTGCGTGATTTGACATTCTTGCGCCTACCCAAGCAACGCCTGTTGTCCGGGCTTTTTCAACGGCAATATCAGCAGCGTGACGCATAACAAGATGACCTATCCCATTATCACCGTCAATTAGAGCTGTTGCCACTCTCTCAGATAGGATTTTAAAGTCAGGTTTTGGGTTCATCCCACCTTCTTGTAATCTTTTGATATATTGAGGAAGCCTAAATACGCCATGTCCATCTTGACCTGAAATATCTGCTTGAACCATGAGTTGCGCTGTTGTTTCTGCATGTTCATTAGAAAAACCAGTTGCTAAAAATGCAGATTTTATAAAGTGAGTGAGGCTCAGAGCTGTTACAAGATGCGTCATTTAGATATATTCCGTTAAAGATGCGTGAAAAAAGGTAAGAATATATTGAAATTTTACCTGATTTAGATTTGATTTTTTATAAAAATAAGCAATTATATTTTCATCTAAACAGCAAGTTTTGTACTCTGTCAAATATTGTTTAATTTTGATGCATTTGGTAGAATTAAAAAATACATCCCTCTGATATGAAAGAGATTATGAATGAAATTTGGGGAAAAACCTATTGCAGACTGCTTAGGAGATTTGCTGGTACATTCAGCTAAAACCCCCGACGGAAAAATACCCAAGGGTACAAAATTAACACAAAATCACATAGATATTCTGCGTTTGTCAGGTAGTGAAAATTTATTGGTTGCCAGCTTGCAAGAAGACGATATGGATGAAAATAAGGCTGCCTTAGCAGTCTCATCTGCATTTGTGGAGGCTGGTTTTCGTTTATCATCACCTGCTACTGGGAGAGTTAATTTTATTGCTACGCAATTAAGCCTTGTTCGGTTAGATATTGAAAAAATAAAACAACTAAATGAAGTAGATGAAGCCATTACATTTGCAAGCATCATGCCTGACCAGCTGGTAACATCTGGACAGATGATTGCAACTTTAAAAATTATTCCCTACGCCGTATCAAAAACATTTGTGGATGCGGCAATTAAAATCATATCTCAATCAATTCTTGTATCCTGCCACACAATTATTCCGCGCAAATTCAGTCTTATTCAAACGTGTTTTGCAGATACAAAACCATCAGTATTAAGCGCTACAGAAGATGTTACTAGAACTAGACTTGCACAGTTAGATTGCCCTCTTATTGATAGTCAAGTGGTACCGCATACATCAGCAGAAGTTGCAAATGCACTTGTAAAAGCAAGGTCCCAAGGAGCTGAGGCATTTTTATTGTGCGGTGCTTCTGCCATTGCAGATAGACAGGATGTACTACCAGAGGCACTCAGGAAAGCAGGGGGGCAGGTAGACCATCTTGGTTTGCCAGTAGATCCAGGAAATTTATCTATGATAGGTAAATTAGATGAAATGCTTGTTATTGGAATGCCTGGCTGTGCGCGTTCACCTAAGTTAAATGGCTTGGATTGGCTGCTGCAGAAATCCCTTGCAGGTATTAAGCTAGATAAAGCTGAATTATCTGGAATGGCTGTCGGTGGGTTGCTTGCTGATATTGCATCAAGACCTTTGCCACGTAAACTTATTCATAAAGTAAATTCTCACAATCATCAGGTAACAGGGGTTCTGCTAGCTGCGGGAAGTTCTAGACGCATGGGGGATGAAAATAAGTTATTACTTAAACTCGCCGATGGAACTCCAATGGTAGCTTGGATTGCAAAGACATATCTTAAATCTGATATTAACAAATTAGTTGTTGTAACGGGATTTCAGCAAAAAGAAGTAAGACAAGCCCTGTTAGGTTTAGATGTCCAGTTTGTTGATAATAACCAATATCTAACTGGCCAAGCCAGTTCTGTAAGCAGGGGAATTGAGAGTTTATCAGAACAAACTGATTCTGTGTTAATTGCACTAGCTGATATGCCTTTTATTACCCCAGAATTAATAAACAGATTGATTAAATCACACCAGTTATTGCCAAAGCCAGATATAAGAATAACGCTCCCGATTTTGAATGGGCGAAGAGCAAACCCTGTTATCTGGGGGCGTGCTTTTTTTGATGAATTGCAGTCTATTTCAGGAGATCAAGGAGGCAGACAAATTCTATCTGCTTATATTTCTGCGATAAATGGGGTTAATTGGGACAATCAGGAAGTAATAGAAGATATTGACCTACCTGAGGACATCAAAAAACTCTCTCACATACAGACCAGACTATAAATAGGCTAGTCACAATAATCTAGTCACAATAATCTAGTCACAATAATCTAGTCACAATAATCTAGTCACAATAATCTAGTCACAATAATCTAGTGGCAACAATAATGACGCAGACCTTGCGCCTTTAAGGGCAATTAAT
>JABJAN010000122.1 GCA_018666135.1 Alphaproteobacteria bacterium
GGGGCGGTGGTCATTGGAAACTCCTAAGTTTGTTACCCTCTTGTCTCATGATTGGGATTATGAAACAAATTCATATTAATCATAATCATTATGAGTCTAATCGAACATGTATCTGGAACTTCGACATCTACGCAGCATTAAAGCCATTCATGACATGGGTGGGCTGGCGAAGGCGGCTGATATCCTGAACATCACGCAATCGGCGTTGTCACATCAGATCAAGGGTCTTGAGGATCGGGTGGGAATGGATTTGTTTGTGCGACGTTCTAAGCCGCTTAAACTGTCGATGGCTGGGATCAAGATGCTGAAACTGGCCGAGCGTATACTGCCGGAAATTGCCCAATTGGAAGAGGACTTTCGCGGTTTTGAAAGTGGCATGACCGGTCGATTACATATCGCCATTGAATGCCACGCCTGTTTTGAATGGTTGTTTCCGATACTAAATGTATTTCGAGATTATCACAGTAATGTTGACATCGACATAAAGCCTGGTCTTGCCTTTAATGCGCTACCAGCGCTGGCAGCAGGTGAAGTAGATTTAGTAATATCAGCAGACCCAGAAGATTTACCAAATATCGAATTTCATGAACTTTTTAGCTACAAACCTGTTTTTGTTTGCGCAAAAGAACACCCCTTAGCAGAAAAGCCATTTATTGAAGCCTCTGACTTTGCAGAACAAACCGTAATAACCTATCCCGTTCCTTTAGAAAGGCTAGATTTATTCAGTCAGTTATTGATACCAGCCAATATTACGCCGTTACTTATTCGCAAAATAGAGCTAACAAGTATCATATTGCTTTTAGTAGGTGCTAACAAAGGGGTGAGTGTTTTACCTGATTGGGTTCTTCGCTCAACAGCTGATACCAATCAAATCCTACAAAAACAGCTTACTTCGCGCGGCATGAGCCGCTCCTTATATGCTGCTGTTCGAACACAAGACGGGCATAAGCCGTTTGTGCAAACTTTCTTAAATTTATCTTATGAAGCATTAAAGTATTTGCCGCAAAAATAGAAGATTAGAAAAGACCTCCTATCTTTTTTTGCTTTTCCTCATATTTCTTTTTGAAAGTTGAAGTTGAACTCTATCTTTAACAAGGAATACTTACTTTAACGAGGAATGCTTAATATAGCGCGCACGCCATGTCCCCAATTATCAAAACTCAGGCTACCGCCATGCTGCTCTGCTATAGTAGAAACAATAGTAAGCCCGATACCATTGCCCTTGATATTGGCTGCATTTTTGCCTCTTTTAAAGGGAATTGTGAGCTCTCTTAAATTTTCGGCTGTTTCGCTATTTCCGTAATCATCAACAATTATGCTGGCTTTTTGAGAGTCTGCCTGTAGAGAGACATTCGCCTTTCTGCCATATTTTAGGGCATTATCAATAAGATTAGTTATTGCCCTGCGCATCGATAAAGGACGTATATTAACTATCACATTCTGCGAGGACAAAATGTGAGTATTAAAAAATTTTGGTTTGCTGTTAAATAATATTGTTCGCGCTGAAACCGAAAAATTATCCTGTTCTATAAATTTTACTGGAAAACTCGCATCTTGAAAATCAGAAACAATAGAATCAACCAATGACTGTAATGAAATTTGTCGTAACTCTTCTAATTTCATCTCAGATTGCGTGTAAAGCAATACAGATTCTATCATCCCTGTCATTTGATCAATATCATTATTTAGTTTATCACGCAAATTTGCATCTGTAATAGTTTGTGCTCTTAATCTCAATCGGGTTGCGGGGGTGCCCAAATCATGACTTACACCAGATAAAAATGTAGCCCTTCTTGCCAATGACTGCTGTTCAATATCCAAATAATTATTAATAGTTTGGATCATAGCACGCAATTCTGCAGGTCCCTCAATCTCATAGTGTCCTGAACCTTTAATTAATCCTCTTTTTGACAAAGCCTCTGTGAAAGATTCAAAAGATGCAGTGGTATTCATCACTAAAGTTATTAAAATAACCAGAGATGAGAAGATTAAAACCAGCGCAGGAAGCCTAAAATCCGTTGGAAATACGCCACACCCCCAAATCTTATTCCCATCAACTCTGAGCCATTTATCTTCTCCAGATTGTATAAATAAAATCGAATCGGAACAATACGTTGCGAGCAGACGTGTAATATTTCCAAATTTCTCTGCCATAGAAATTTTTGGGTTTATAGTTAAATCAGACACAGGATAATTTAGATTAGGCGAAATTACAGTTACAGACATTATACTGCTATAAGGAATTGCTTCTGTTTCTGGATTAAGCGATATTTGAGTAATAAAATCAGATGCAGAAACATTTGGTAATTTTCTAAAAAGCCCTGCATCTGCTAGCTTTGATGATTGACCTGATAATGCTTCTATCTCTATTTTTTTTGATGTACTCTGTCCAGTTTTTAGATTTTCAAATAGCACAACACCTGCGATGTACGATTTATGTAAATGCCGTTCCCATTGGACCAAGGAATTAGTCCAAATGAAAGTAGCACTAATCCCAGCTAACATCGAAGCGACTACCCACAAAATAGAGCGGCTTTTTAAACTAGAGAAAAAAACCTTCATACCTCTTCTTGTTTAACTTCCGTTGCAAATATATAGCCAATACCTCTCTCCGTTTTCAGAATTAAGGGAGTTTTTGGATTAATTTCTATTTTGCCTCTCAGGCGCCCTATCAAAACATCAAGCCCCCTACCCGAATTGCTAGAAATAGATTCACCATCATGTGTGATATCCATTGCAGCAATAATTTCATCCCGAGTTAAAACAATATGAGGGTTAGCTAAAAAAACTTTCAATAACCTGGTTTCAAGCTGAGATAAGGCAACCTGAATACCATTTGGATTAAAGGCTTCAGATGTTTTGCTGTTAAATTTCCAACCATTGAACTGATAAATATAAATATTCCTTCTGTATACAAGAGAGGCAGAGCGCCTAACACGCCGTA
>JABJAN010000123.1 GCA_018666135.1 Alphaproteobacteria bacterium
GTTTTTCAGCTAACTCTGCTTCACTCAGAAGATTTTGATCTGCTAGTTCAGTTAGTTCTACCCCTAATTTAGTTATTGTTTTATCCTGCTTCATAATTTGAGCAAGACTTTGATTATATTCGCTTTCCATTTTATCAAGACTATCTGCTTGAGCTTCATAGGCCTTCTGGCTTGCTGCAAGGCGGCTGATTAAATCTTTAATTTCACCTAATCGCGTTTCAGCAAGGCTATTTGTTTGCTGAAGATTAGCCTCCAATTCGATAATTTGTGAGCTGAATGATTTGATATCTGCTTGCTGTGCCGTTATTTCACTTTCTTTATCTAAAAGATCAGATTGTAATGTAGCAATTTCAGATTGTAATAGCTGATTATTATCTATTAAGCTGCTGATTTGCAGTCTGGCTTGAGATAGTTCTGTAGATAATTTTGAAGTCGACTGTCGTTCAATATTTAATAATTCGCCAAGTTCAAGCAGTTCATCTTGAAGGGCTGATATTCTGGTATCTTGTCCAGAAATTCGGAAAGATAAATTTGCTTGAATGATTACAAAAACCATCAAAACAAAGACAAAAACCATTAATAAACTGGCTAATGCGTCAACAAATCCTGGCCAAGTAAAATCACCAGGGCGTCCACGATTACCTAGGCGAGAAAGTGACATGAATTATTTCTCACTTGCTATATTTTTTGCAATTAGGCGCTCTATTGAAGAAGCAAGAGAGCGTAAATCAGTGCCAATTATATCTTGTTGTTCCTTTGATGCATTTATAATCTGACTTCCTAATGTTTCTAAGCGGCTATTTAATAAAATCAGTTGATCTCTTACACGTTTATCATCTGTCATTTGTTCTGAAAGCATTCCTAAATGAATATTTAGTTTATCAAGTTGTGCCTCAGTTGCCTCTCGCGATTTTTCAGAACGCTCGATGGTTCGTGCTAGCTGAATTAACGCGCGAGCGCCTTCCTCATTCAACCCATCTGACATTAGACGGCTATCAAGATGCGGCTGGCTATCTTGCCCTCTCATGTCATTATATCTTGCAAAAGAGGAAAGCCAATCTTCAACTTCATTAAAAAAACGCCCCATTGCCTGACCTAGTTGCAGGTCCAAAAATCCAAGAACAAGAGAGCCAGTTAATCCAAAAAGGGACGATGAAAATGCTGTTGCCATTCCAGTTAAAGGGGCGTCAAGACCAGAACGTAACTGATCCATCATCTTGTCAAAATCAACATTGGAGTTACTTAACCCATCAACTACACTGCCAACAGCGCCGATAGTTTGTAACAGTCCCCAAAAGGTACCAAGCAGCCCCAAAAATATAAGCAAACCAATCATATACCTAGAAGTTTCACGCCCTTCATCTAACCGTGCAGCAACTCCGTCAAGCACCGAGCGGAGAGACTGTGCTGATAATTGCCGCTCATTTGTTTGGTCCGCAAGCATCACATTTACAGTTGCAAGTAGCACTGGTTTTATATTTTTTTTGTTTAATGTTCTGGTTCGTTGAACATCGCTAAGCCATTTAACTTCTGGAACCAGAAGAAATACTTGCCTAAAAATGTAAATGACTCCGATAATGGCGGTGGCAATGATTGTTCCGTTTAAGATAGGATTTCCCATAAAGCTGGTATAAATTTGATCATACAAAAATCCGCAGATGACTATAAAAATACCTAGGACGGAAATCATCCGTATCAAAAAAGAACGTGGATCTGTCATCATTAGCATTCCCCCAATAAAAAGCTCAAATCCCTAAAACGCAACAACATTATTTCTACTAATGAAGATAGAATAACACTACAACAAAGTTATTACGTAAAACAATGGCAGGAATATGACTGACAAAGAAAAGCTAAATAAAAACATCAATTAGCTTATCTTAAAACACGCTAATTAAATCTTCAGGGAAATAGATTATGTTTTTTCACCTGCCCTAAGCATTTTTAGCAACGGGACATGCAAACCGCCGTTTGCTGCAACAATGTTTCCTGTTTGCAACACGGTGTCTCGCGAAGAAAAATCAGAAACAAATCCGCCTGCTTCTCGGACTATCAATGCACCAGCAGCAAGGTCCCACTGTTGAAGACCATGTTCCCAATATCCATCATAACGACCAGCCGCAACCCACGCAAGGTCAAGTGCAGCAGAACCAAATCTTCTGATGCCAGCGCATCGGGGCATGACATAATTTAACTGATTAATGAAGTTAGTCTCTTGTTCTGTGGTCATTCGTCCAAGAAATGGAATGCCTGTTGCGAATAAAGCTGATTCAACTTGTTTTCTTCCAGAAACGCGAATTCTTCTATCATTAAGATAAGCACCTTTGCCAAGTTCTGCAAAGAAAAATTCATCCCGAATAGGATCAAGAATGCCAGCTGCTGTTAATTTCTTATTTTCTAGAACTGCAATTGAAATCGCAAAATGTGGAATCCCGTGAAGAAAATTTGTAGTACCATCCAGCGGGTCGATAATCCAGGTTGGCGCATCTTGCGAATCGCCTTTGATTTCGCCAGCCTCTTCTGAAATCATATTCCATCCAGGACGCGCATATTCCAGCTCTTCACGAAGCGTACGTTCTGCTGAAATATCTGCCTGACTTACAAAATCGGCTGCCCCTTTTCGGCTGACTTGTAAATTTTCAACCTCTCCAAAATCACGCATCATGCGTCTTGCTGCTTTACTAGCTGCTTTGAAAATTACGTTAATTAGCGCTGATCTTAATGCCATAAAATTTAGTCTTTCGCCCGTTCTACATATGTCGCATCTTCAATTTTCACGACTATTCTGGTGCCTGTTTCGATGAAAGGAGGCACCATTATTCGCACCCCATTATCAGCAACTGCTGGTTTGTATGATGAAGAAGCAGTTTGCCCTTTAACAACAGCATCCGCTTCAATCACGGTAACAATTGTCTGGTCGGGAAGAGTTACAGATATCGATTCTCCTTCATACATGGATACTGATACGCTCATTCCATCTTGAAGGAAAGCAACCGCATCTCCAATCATGTTTTTGTCAATCGAAATTTGTTCAAACGTCTCAGAATGCATGAATATATGACTGTCACCTTCTTTATATAAATAGGTGCATTGAACTTCATCAAGGATAACGCGCTCAACACTCTCAGTCGCTCGAAACCGTTCATTAAGCTTTGTCCCATCGCGAATATCTCTTAATTCCACTTGTGCAAAAGCGCCGCCTTTTCCAGGTTTTACATGGCTTGTCTTTGATGCTGCCCATAAGCGTCCATTATGGCTGATGACATTGCCTGGTTTTATGGCGTTACCATTAATTTTCATTATTTTTTCTCCTTAAAAGGCCTTTATCAAAAAGATTTATTCAATTTTACCCATGCAGGTAAAATCAAACCCAACTAACCTTGGCTAATGAAATAGGCAACCCTAATTAAGCGTGTTTAAGCTGATTTTGAGCTAAGTCAATAATAGCTTTTGTGGTTATCCCAAAATGTTGATAGAGCTCAGCTGCAGGGGCAGAAGCACCAAAATTACTCATGCCAATAAAAAAGCCATTTGCGCCAATCGCCTGAGACCATCCAGTTTCCAGACCTGCTTCAATCGCAATAACAGCACTGGCGCCGCCGTGAAGATGTTCAATATAGTCATTGCCTTGTTGTAACAACCTGTCCAGGCAAGGGACAGAAACCAACCTTGTAGCAATCCCTTTTTCTTCCAGTTGACTACGCGCTTCTTCTGCTAGCATCACCTCAGAACCACTTGCCATTAGCGTAATTTTAGGGGATGTGCTCGCTTCTCGCAAAATATATCCACCCTTTGCAGATAAATTGTCTGCTTTATAATCTAACCGAAGTTGTGGCAGTCCTTGACGAGAAAGAGCAAGAATTGATGGGGTGCTTTCAGATAGGCAAGCTAACTCCCATGCCTCTGCTGTTTCTACAATATCACAAGGTCTGAATATGTCTAAATTTGGAATCACTCTTAATGCAGCTAAATGTTCTACTGGCTGGTGGGTTGGTCCATCTTCACCAAGTCCAATACTGTCATGAGTCATCACATAAATTACTTTTTGCTGCATTAGTGCAGAAAGACGAATTGCTGGTCTACAATAATCCGTAAATACTAAGAAAGTGCCTCCAAATGGCGTGATGCCACCATGTAATGCAAGCCCATTCATAGCAGCAGCCATGGCATGTTCACGAACCCCATAATGAATATATCTACCCTTATAGTCAGAAGCAGAAAAAATTGTATGTTCTGAAACTTTAGTATTATTTGAACCTGTTAAATCAGCAGAGCCGCCAAACAAGGATGGATATACTGTGAGCAGAACCTCAATTGAGTTTTGACTAGCAACTCTAGTAGCTATTTTCTGAGGATTAGCGTTTAGCTCTTGCTTAAACTCTGAAATAGCTTTTTTTATTTCAGCTTCATATGTATTTTCAAGCCGTTTTGAAAAAGCAGCCCCTATATCATCTGCCTTAGCGTTTTGTTGCCATTCACTATATTGGGGATCGCATTTCGTTCCAACTATGCGCCAGTCAGAAAGTATATCCTCTGGTATCATAAACGGCTCATGCGGCCAGTTTAAGGTTTTTCTGGTAAGTATCATCTCCTCATTGCCAAGGGGGGCGCCATGAATCTTAGCTGTGCCACCTCTGTTAGGAGAGCCAAACCCTATCTGTGTTTTGCAGCGGATAATGGATGGTTTTGTTGAGTCCAATTTTGCTTCTGATAATGCATTATCAATCTGTTGATGATTATGCCCATCACACTCTAAAACTTGCCACCCATAAGATAAAAAGCGCTGGGTAATGTCGTCAGATGTGGTGATATCTGTGCTGCCATCGATTGAAATCCCGTTATCGTCAAATAGAACGATAAGTTTACCTAACTTTAGATGCCCAGCAAAAGAAGCTGCCTCGTGGCTAATTCCTTCCATCAAACATCCATCTCCTGCGATCACGTAACTCATATGATCAACAAGCGTATCCCCAAATTCTGCATTTAAATGTCGTTCAGCCATGGCAAAGCCAACCGCATTTGCAAACCCCTGACCTAAAGGTCCGGTAGTTGTCTCAATACCTTTGGCATGACCAAATTCAGGATGCCCTGCTGTTTTTGATCCTAATTGTCTGAAATTTTTAATTTCCTCAAGGCTGATATCTTTGTAGCCAGTTAAATGCAGGAGTGAATATAATAACATTGAGCCATGACCAGCAGATAAAATAAACCTGTCTCTATCTGACCAGTCAGGATTATTGGCTGAAAATTTTAGATGATTAGAAAATAACACGGTTGCAACATCAGCCATGCCCATAGGCATCCCCGGATGTCCAGAATTAGCTGCTTCTACAGCATCCATCGAAAGTGCTCGAATAGCATTTGCCATTGCTGTTAAATTTGAAGGAGTGCTCATCTTAAAAAATTCCTTATTTTTTCAGTGTCATCAATTTAGGTATAATATGGCAATTGTCATTTATAGGATAAACGACGTTGCTTAGAAAATGCCTGATTTAGCAGCCTAATTCAAATGGTAGTTTGCACTAATGAGATAAAAAAGGATTTTTATATGAAAAATTAATTTTTATTCCCATATAAAAGGTTTGGCAGTGTGAGAAGTTTAGCATGCAACCAATTGAGGTATTTATTTTTTTGATGAAAAAGGATAGGCTCATAATGTAAAAGATAAAAAGGTTTTTTGTTTCCAAATGAGTGAAATCGAACAAGCATTAGAAAGGCTGGGCAACGCGGTTGATAAACTGCAAGATAAGTTGGCACGTAGCACGCCTGCCGCAGCTAACCTTGGTTCAGCCCCTTCTGAAGAGACAGTATCTGTTGCGAATCCTATTGATTTTGATGAATTGCATATCATTAAAAAGCAGGTTTCAACAGCTATATCCTTAATAGAGCAGAGGATATCTGTGATTAATGTTTCTGCTGCAACAGAAACTAGCAATAGTAAAAATGACCGTCAGTCAGGAGAATGGTGATGAGCCAGTCAACGGTAACAGTGCGAATCAATGGTCAACCTTATCAGATGGGATGTGATGTAGGGCAAGAGGCTCATATTGAACAAATGGGAAAAAATGTCGATGCTATTGTGCAACAGCTTGTTGGGTCTGTTGGTCAGATAGGTGATACAAGATTATTGGCAATGGCAGGTCTTATTTTATCAGACCAAGCACAGACGGCTAGCCAACAATCGGTTGCCATGACAAAACAATCATCGAATTTAGAAGCTAGCAATCAAGAAGATGTGCAAGATAAAAATGGAATTGTTTTATCTCATCTTCAAATGCAGGGGCTTGTAGAACAAATTACAAATTTAGCCGAGACAATTGAACATCTTGCACAATCGCAGGAGTAGGAGTAAAACCCCAATGATAGCTGGTTAGTGCGCCAGGCTTTTCAATCCCTGGGACCATAATCTTCTGTCGGGAATTGCCGCTGGAAAAGTCGAGGCTTTTTTATGTGATGCCCACCTGTAAACCAGGTCACAGAGGATGAAATCATGCCAGCGGCTTTTCCGGCTATCACTATTTTATTCACAATTATTCTGCTTAAATAAATTTTATTTGGGGGCGTAAAGTTTTTACTTAGATGCGTATTCTGGTTGATAATAACATTAATTAAAATAATAATGTAATTAATGGAAAATACGATAATAGATGTGCAAAAGCAGCAAGCAAGAAAACAAGCCAAACAATGGCGCACGCATCTTCATGAGAAACATCATAAAACAGCAGCAAACAAACTGGCAGAGATGGCAGCCATTATAATAGATGCATTTCCTGTTTCTATCATTGCTGGTTTTTATCCAATTTATACTGAAATAAATATAAGCCCATTATTAAAAGAGCTTGCTTTAATGGGGTGCCAGCTCTGTCTTCCAGTCACCCCGTCTGCACCGCAAAATATGATTTTTCGTGCATATACGCCAGAACAACATTTAGAATCAGGTCCATTTAATACACAACATCCTCCAGTCACTGCAAAAGAGTGTGTGCCTGAACTTATATTAATGCCGTTACTCGCTTTTGATAGTAATTGTAATAGGCTTGGATATGGCGGTGGATATTATGACAGAACCATAAATGCGCTATTTAATTCTGGTCAAACAGTAAAATTGATAGGGGTTGCTTATTCTGGTCAAGAAGTTGATAAAGTGCCGATATCTTCAACTGACCAAGCAATGGACGGCGTATTAACTCCAGCTGGATTATATGTGCGTTAATTCCTTAACTGATTGATTAAGACAGAAAGCTTTAATATGCGTATATTATTCCTAGGTGATATTGTGGGACGTCAGGCAAGAAGCTATGCCATTGCTGAAACACCTAAATTAAAAAAAGAGCTGGCATGTGATTTTGTTATCACAAATTGTGAAAATGCGGCAGGTGGTTTTGGGGTCACTCCTGATATTTGTAATGCGTTATTCGGCGCTGGTAATGATGTATTAACCAGCGGTAACCACATTTGGGATAAGTCAGAAATATCTAGCTATATCCCGCATCAGCCAAACTTACTTCGTCCGATAAATATAAAGGAAGGGTTTCCGGGATCTGGGGTGGTGATTGTTACTGATGATGGGGGAAGGCGGCTTGCCGTTGTTAACGTAATTACCAATTTGTTTATGGCAGATTATTTGAATGTCTTTACAGCGCTTGATAGCTGTTTTTCTACCCTACAATTAGGACGCGATGCAGATGCTATTTTTGTTGATGTGCATGGAGAAGCAACCTCAGAGAAAATGGCAATTGGGCATTATCTAGATGGGCGTGTGTCTTGCGTTATTGGTACCCATACTCATGTGCCAACAGCAGATCATCATATTTTAGAAAAAGGAACAGCCTATCAAACAGATGCAGGAATGTGCGGCGATTATAATTCCGTTATTGGTATGGGAAAACAAGTCGCAATCGATAGATTTCGTAAGCAGGCTGCTGGTCGCCTAAGTGTGGCAACTGGTGAGCCAACATTATGTGGTGTCGTTATTGAAATAGAGGATAAAACTGGGTTAGCAGTATCTATAAATCCGTTTCGTAAAGGGGGGCGCTTACAAGAAATCAGTCCTGTTTTAGGGTGATTTATGCAAGGGTAATACCAAGGGTAATACCAAGGGTAATACCAAGGGTAATACCAAGGGTAATACCAAGGGTAATACCAAGGGTAATACATAGAATCTATTTTTTACCCTCCCATTTTAAGTGTCTTTTTTGACA
>JABJAN010000124.1 GCA_018666135.1 Alphaproteobacteria bacterium
AAGACGAATTGGAAATATTCGCAGAAGCATGCCGCACAGCTAGTGCTAATATGCTAACGGCACATGACGGAAATATTGCCGTTGCAATGGTTTATGCTGCCCTAAAATCCATAGATGAAAATGCGGCAATGGTCTCGATTGATGATGTTATAACCTCTGCTAAGTCTGAACTTTGATTAAGGAAAAACAACGTGACTTTATCAAGTAGAAGATTAGAGCTATTAACCCAGCCAGAAGTAGCAGCCCAGCTTGCCAACAATCCTTTGATTATCTTGCCAGCAGGGAGTGTTGAACAACATGGTCCACATTTACCTGCTGGAACAGATATATTCGCAGCAAATATTATCGCAGAACGTGTTGCAGAAAAAATGGATGGCTTGGTTATTCCAGGCGGTCCTTTAGGTGTAACCCCATTTCATATGCCATATGAGGCAACAATAACATTGTCTCATGAGACCTATATTAGGGTTGTATATGAAACCTGTCAGTCACTTGCACAACATGGTGCAAAGCAGTTAATGCTTATTAATTGGCATGAGGGTAATTCATCATCCCTAGCTATAGCAGCAGAACGCTTGCACCGAGAATGCGGATTAAGCGTATTAACAGTTCAAGCCTGTTATGTAGCATCAGAATTATATGGTCCAACATCTGGTGGACTTACCCATGGTGGGGAAATTGAAACGCTTGCTATATTGGCAGCCTATCCTGAATTGGTGCATTTAGACAGAATTGAGGGATCATCAGACCATCAACATGGCTCAAAAATGGATAAATTGCGAAGGACGCGTTCTTATCAGCCAGTATTAACAGATATCCGCACAATAGCACCAACAGGATGGTATGGAGATCCAAGTCGTGCAACAATTGAAAAAGGTACTCAGATGTTGGAAGATTTGGGCGCTGCTATTGCCTCTGAAGCAACTGAAATATTTTCGCTTTTAGAAGAAGTGAATGGCGGCATCGCAACGCTTGATAAAATGCTCAAAAAGGGATAAATCATGGCCTGTAAAATAGGGGCAGGAGATTCTGTTCAACTCGCCTTACCAGGGCGTATTTCACACCAAATTGCTGGCGCTGGCGCTGGTGCTGAAAATGTCTGTGTTCGACTTGTTGAAATTGCACCAGAAACAGAAAATAGTGAGAGAAGGAACCCCCATTATCACCCTGATGTTGAGGAATGTATTTATGTTCTTGAGGGGGAGGGATGCACCCATGCAGATACAGGAGACTATCAAATGAGTGCAGGGGATACTTTAATAATGCCGCCTTATGAAAAGCATATGACACGAAATACAGGCAATCTTACATTAAAATTATTATGCTTTTTCCCAACTGGTAGAGTAACCATTCTTGGTGAATAAGTGTTGGAGACACGACATATATGACTTCTATTAAAAATCCATCAGAGCAAATAATATGCTTGCGACCTGAAATAGATTTTATTGAATTTGATGCAATTGCCCCTTCACGTTTCGATGTTACTTATTTGAAGCCAGATGACCCTGACTTACTTATCCATGCGGAAAAAGCAAAAGCGATGATTATTCCTGCAGTGGGTCCTAAAATTCAAAATGAAATATTTGAAAAAACGGCTATTAAAATGGTGCAGGTAACAGGCGCTGGGATTGATAGGATAGATACTCAATTTTGTGAACGTAACCAGATTGCGGTGTGTAACGTGCAAGGAGGAAGTGCATTTGCTGTTGCTGAATATTGCCTAGGGTCTGTTATTACTCTGTCAAGGCAGCTGCATTTAGGGAATAAAGGGGTTCAAATGGGTGAATATTCTACTATTCGCCAAACAATGTTGAATAAAAGAATGGTGTCGTTACAAAATCAGCATGTCGGTATTATTGGATTTGGCAGTATAGGGCGGGAAACAGCAAGATTATTTCATTTAATGGGGTGTCAGATTTCTTGTTTTGATATGTTTCCACCAGACACAAAAGAAGCGGATAAAATTCAAGCTAACATATGTGATTTGCCAATGTTATTAGAACAATGTGATATTATTTCGTTACATGTGCCGCTAACAGATGAAACAAAGAATTTGATTTCAGAAGCTGAAATTAACATGATGAAACCAACTTCCCTATTGGTAAATGCAGCAAGAGGCGGGGTTGTAGATGAGAGCGCACTTGCATCTGCTTTGGAAGACGGACGAATAAATGGAGCGGTAATAGATGTCTATAGCGATGAGCCTGTAGCTTCAAATAACCCATTGCTAAACTTATCAGCTGCAGCACAAGAAAGGGTTTTTTATTCTCCCCATATTGCTGGTATCACAAAGCAATCCTGGACCGATTTATTTCAAAAATCATGGGCTAATTTAGAGAGGTATTTTGATAAAAATCCATTGAATTATAAGCAAGTTTAATTTTTTCTAACTTTGGTTTTATATCAATTATAGATAGTATCAGCTATCTTGTTGCCAAAGCTTTTTAACTTCTTCAAACGCTGCATTGCCTTCTGAACGGCGTTTCTCAGCTGTAATATCTCCCCAATCTATAACCGCTTTTTGATAGGCAGGTCGTGCTGCGATTTTGTCAAACCAGTTGTTAAGTGCCGTCATCTCAGACCATAAAGGTGCCATCTGAAAAGAGCCTAGGCGCGTTAAATAAACAACAAGCGAAATATCAGCTAAGGAATAGCTTTCCCCTGCCAACCAATCATGCGTTTGAAGGTGCTTGTTCATGTCTGAGAAAAGGTGCTTAAAGGCTTTAATGGAAGGCAGCAGAAGAGGCGATTCAAGCCCCATCTCAGTATTAATCTTATCATTACTCTTTCGCACACCATCTCGCATTTTTGAATAATATTCCGCTAATTGTTTTTTGTCAGTATTTTGATAAAAATGTCTGTTTACAATACAAACGCCAATGGTTCGGCTTGCAACATGAATGCCATCTTCAATCTTGCGCATCCATAAGCGCATCTGTGCAATTTCCTTTGGATCATCAGGACGCAGCTTAATCTCATTTTGGAAAGCATCTTCAAGATATTCCAAAATAAGAGTAGATTCAGGAATAGTAAAATCTCCATCTTTTAACAGAGGAATTAATCCCTTTGGATTATACTGATGAAAGTCATCTGGGCGCTGACTAGCATCTCCAAGGGCGGTGTCAACAACAACGCTATTCCATTCAATTTGTTTTTCTTCTAATCCTAAGCGTACTCTTTGTGCTGCGGTAGAGCGATCATAATGAAATAATGTAAGCATGATAAAATTTCCGTTATGTAGATATTTTTATAAATCAGCCATATCGTAGGATACACCTATTGGAATAATACCGTAGGGGTTAATCTTAAGGTGGGATAAATAATAATGGTCAATAATATGGTCTAGCTTTACCGTGTCTTGTACTTTGGGTATCTCCAATAAACGATGCATATATGCGTGTAGCATTGTGTAGTCACGTAATTTTCGTTTATTGCATTTAAAGTGGTAATAATATACCGGGTCAAAACGCACAAGAGTAGGTAATAATCGCCAGTCTGCCTCACATGGGGTATTTCCAAGTAAAAATGGCTTATCGTTAAGAATTTCTTCTAGCTTATCTAATGTATCAAATAATAAATTTACTGAATTACTATAGGCTTCTTGAGATTTCGCAAACCCAACACGGTAAACCCCATTATTTAATCCTCGATATATTAAGTCATTTATTTCTTCTAATTGTTGATAATCATAAGATGTTATCATTTGATTTTCGGGTTGATTAAGAAGGGAGCAAAATGGTCCGTCTAACATTCGTATAATTTCAGAGGATTCGTTATTAACGATTGTTTGTGTTTTTTTATCCCAAAGTGTTGGCACAGTTACTTTGCCTGTAAAATTAGAGTCAACATGAGTGTATAATTGATGCAGATATTCCAGCTGTATTCCCGTATTATTGCTTACACCATTATATTCAGCAAAATGCCAACCTGTAGGGTAGCTAATCGGGTGTACAACAGAAATGCCTATTACATCTTCTAGATTATGTAATGCACGATACAACAAAGCGCGATGTGCCCATGGACAGGCATAAGCAATAATTAACTCATATCTGCCAGCCTCAGCAGGAAATTTTCCCTCCCCAGGATTTGATATGAAGTCACGATAGGGTGATTCAGGACGAACAAAGCTTCCATCTGGAGCTTGTTTTCCTTCTGAATCTGCTCCCCAGATTCCATCTAGTAGCATTCCCATATTTCTACCCTCGCTTTTAAAAAAAGCCAGCGTTATGCTGGCTTTCAATGTTAATTTTAAAATAAATTTATATTACGCAGGTCTCTTTGGAATGCCAAGAGATTCCTGAGCTGCATGAAGAAAACGTAAATCCACTGCATCACGCCAGTTAAAATCAGCAGGAACTTGTTGAAGGTCAATAACACCCTGAGCGAAGCCATCCATTGATTCTTCAGAAAATCCACCATCCTTACAGATTTGGTCTAGCTCGGTTTCATACTGAGCTTCGAATTCGGCAGGAATATCAAAGCCTTTTGAGCGCATTTCAGAATATGCAGAATCTTTATTGGCAGGCTCAAACAACCACTGACGTGCTTTTAATTCTGCATGTTGCCATGCATAAAGTGCATCTTCGTTTTTATCACCCCATTCCATGTTAGTGATAAAGCCTTCTTGTGGTACCTCGTATATTTTAGCAGAAATGAATTTACCGCCATTATCCGTTAGACCATTTTCATGGCGTGGAAAAACAGATGCTCCCTGAAGAACGCCAGCAATTAGAGCCTTCATTCGTCCATCAGAACCGCCCTTCATAGGTACCATTTCAACATCTTTATCAGGGTCTATTCCGTTTTGGATTAAAATTTGACGTTGAATCCATGTGTTACGACCTCCAAGGCCTCCACCTGAAATTTTGCCGCCTTTAAGGTCTTCAAAAGTTTCAATACCTTTTGCAACACCCATAATCCACCATTCTTTATCTCGATAGACACTGAGTAACTTCAAAGGCTTTCCACTTGCTGCTTTGTTACCAAATAAAACGTCAACATCCGAGTGGGCTATATCAATGCTGCCGCCTATTAATCCAGGGAAATAGCTATCTGTTAAATAGAAATCAATCTCATCAATTCCGGCACTCTCGTAAAAACCTTTAAATTGAGCAAGGCGCCATGACCATTGAGCTGCGTAATTAGGGTTCCAGTCAGCTATTCTTAATGTACTGACACTTGACTTAATTGCTGAAGAATCTACAGCCCATGCGCCTTTGAATGGCACTGCCGTTGCTCCTATGGCAATCCCTAGTGCTCCAAGTCCACCCTTAAGTAGGACTTCTCTTCTAGGTAGTAGTATTTTTGTTTTTTGTTTTAATCGAGCCATTTTTTTCTCCCTTTTCATTAAAAGATATTGTTATCTGTGTAGGCATCACAGATGATTCACGTTCCGCCATGGAGCAACTTTTGCTTCAAGCCATCGTGTGAAATTGATAAGTGATAACGACATCACTATTAGTAGCAGCAGAACTGCAAAAGTCATTGCGGTATTAAATGTATCCGCCGAGCGCTGAATTAAATAACCTAGCCCGTTCGAGCCACCAAATAACTCTGCAATTACGACACCAATTAGACCGCGTCCAATGCCTTGTTGAATGCCAGAAATAATAAATGGCAAGGTGTAAGGTAAAACCACTTTATAATAGAGTTGGGTTCTGTTCGCTCCAAACACTTTAGCTGCAGCAAGGAGCGATTTTTCTGTGGTTTTAACGCCAGCCCAAGCATTGATAATAATTGGGAAGACAGCCGACAGTACAATAATTGTTACCTGCATCGTAGTTGTAAAACCAAGAAATAGTATAAAAAGCGGGACCAAAGCAATTCTTGGCAGTGAAGCCAGAGCCCAAACATATGGGCTAAGGATAGATTCTATGTATTTATTACCACCCATTAATAATCCGCCGGGTATTCCAATTGCGCAAGCTATTGCAAGACCAGTCATCAGGTTCTTGAAACTATGCAGAAAATGGTCTAAAATACTCCCAGAAAAAACAGCTCCCTCAGGTGCTCTAGTTGTCATTCCTACCCAAAGTTCCTGAAACATAGCCGATGCTTTAGGCAAAAATAAGGAGTTTATATTTCCATAAGTAGTTGCAAGCTCCCAAAGAATAAAAAATATAATAAGGTTTATCGATGTAACAACAATTCCTCTGGTTCTTCGCCAGATTTCTTTTAAAGTCCATCCAACATCCTGAATTCTGTTTGGATCGTCAGTTTCATATTTAATTTGGTCAGAAACTTTTGCCATACCTATTCTCCCCTAGTCGTCTGCATCGCTTCATCCTTAACCAAATTCCAGATATGGTCTCGTAGTTCAGCGTATTTCTTTGAAATTTTTACCTCAGAATTACTCATTCTCGGGCGAGGGAAATCAACATCAACAATTTCTTTAATTTGTCCTGGACGGTAGGAAATAACGACGACACGGTCACCAAGCAGTATAGCCTCATCTATTGAATGTGTAATAAATACACACGTCTGTCCTGTCTCCATTACAATGCGTTCCATTTCAGCTTGCATAGCTTCACGGGTCATTGCGTCAATTGCTGCAAAAGGCTCATCTGCAAGCAGAATATCAGGGTTTGTTGCAAGCGCGCGAGCAATGCCAACACGCTGTTTCATCCCCCCTGATAATTCATAAGGGAAAGACTTCTCAAACCCCACAAGATCAACTAATTCAAGGGCGTTTTTCACCCTTGCTTGTTTTTCTTCTTCGGATAATCCTAGATTTTGAAGTTCATATGGAAGTCTGATATTAGCCTCAACAGTCCTCCATGGCAGTAACGCATAATCTTGAAACACCATTGCTCTATCGGGACCGGGTGCTGTTACTTCAACATCCCTTACTTTAACACTTCCGCCAGACTTGGGAATAAGACCAGATATTGCATTAATAAAACTAGTTTTTCCGCAACCAGAAGGTCCCACTAATACAACGAATTCACCTTTTTTTATTTCCAAGGAAATGTTCTGCAGAGCAATTAATTTTTTACGCTCCCTATGCAAATCGTAAGAAATGGAAAGATCTTCGGCTACTATTATATTCTCATTTGATTTCGACACTTTATTCCCCCCCGAGTGTGCAAAATTATTAATGATCGTTAAAAATCATTGAGGCTTGTGAAGATAAGGTCAAGTAAAAAAATCGATAATAAAAATAAAAAAGAGGCAATAAAATTATATTTAGACGCCTAAATGCATATAATTAAAGACTTTTAGGCATTTATTAATCAATAAACTGTGAATAATCAACTTCACTATTCTTATCTATTTTTGAGAAAACTTCGGGCATGGGGTATTTAAGGCCTGTTGCGCAATTATAAAGAATAGCCGTTTCATTTGATGAAATAAGCCCTTTTTCAATTGATTGCTTGTAGGCGGCGGCAGTTGCAGCCCCTTCTGGGCATAGGAGAAGCCCCTCTTTTTGTGCTATTTCATCTCGTATAGCCATTATTTCTGGGTCATCTACAATAATTCCAAACCCATCTGATTCTCTGATGGCTCTGATAATTAGAAAGTCACCAACAGCTACAGGTACTCTTATGCCAGCGGCTACTGTTTGAGCGTTTTCCCATACAGGAGCATGTTCTTCTCCATTTTGCCATGCTGTTACAATGGGGGCGCAACCTGCAGCTTGAACTGCAACCATCCTAGGAAGCTTACCACTAATCCAACCTAATTCTGTTAATTCTTGGAAGGCTTTCCACATTCCAATAAGTCCTGTACCACCGCCTGTGGGGTAAAAAATCACATCAGGCATGGTCCAGCCCAATTGTTCAGCTAATTCCAGTCCCATCGTTTTTTTGCCTTCTATGCGATAGGGCTCTTTTAAGGTTGATACATCAAACCATCCTGTTTTTTGTTTACCCTCGCCAACAATTCTACCACAATCATTTATCAGCCCGTTTACTTTGTAGGTATCAGCGCCTTGCAATTGAATTTCACGAATATTTACATCAGGTGTGTCTTCAGGACAGAACACTGTTGATTTTATGCCTGCTTGACTTGCATATGCTGCCATAGCAGCGCCAGCATTCCCATTAGTAGGTATTGCTAGATGTTTAATGCCAAATGATTTTGCCATTGAAACAGCAAGGCATAATCCGCGAGCTTTAAACGAGCCTGTTGGCAGTCTACCCTCATCTTTGACCAAAATATTGCCCTGTTTGCCGCCGATAATAGACGCTGCTTGTTGCAAGGGAATAAGAGGGGTTATGACCTCACCCAAAGACACCCTATCTGATGGGTTTTCAACTGGCAACATTGGTGCATATCGCCAGAAACCAGGTATAGTGGAATTTTCTATATCCGAGCGAGATAATTGCTGTTTCATTTTTTTTAAATCATATCGTACCAATAGTGGGCGTCCTGCCTCTGATAGTCCATGAATTTGACCTGCTGGATACTGTTTTCCTGTAATAGAACACTCTAGATGAGTCACGTAATGGTGTTTGTTGGTCACGATAAATCCTTTGTTTGTAAATAATTTTGGTTAATTCAAGGGTAGAAGAGTTTTTAAGATGCCGTCAACTACACTCTAAATCGTTGGCGCTGTCCTATTATCACTGCCAAAGTAACACTTACTGCAAAAACAATCATTTCAAGAGTAATAAACTCACCTAATAGCCAGAATGAAATGAATAGAGTCATAAAAGGTTGTAAAAATTGTAATTGACCAATCTTTGCTATTCCTCCTCTGGAAAGAGCAATACTCCAAAGACAATTTCCGATAAACATAGAAAAAAGACCTAAATAAATGATACCTCCAAATGAACGGGTGTCATCTATTGCTTGCTTGATTGAAAGGTTTTCTGGCCAAAGGAAAAAGGTAATGAGAATTGAAATAGGCGCAGTCAAGCAAAGCCCCCATGAAATAACAGCAAATCCAGACATATGTTTATTAAGAGCTGCGCTTTTCGTATAGCCAAGCGCAGCGCACATACAGGCAATAAACAGCCATAAATTGCCAGCCATAATATTGAGTGAGATATAAGCATTAGTGTTAATTTGTGATAGATGTGATTTTATCATAAAGCTTGCTACTAAGAGAGCTGCAACAAACGAGCATATCCAAAATAATTTTGGAGGACGCTCTTTTGCAAGCAAAACTCCAGCAGCTGATAAACATAAGGGCAGCATTGCTAAAACAACGGCACTATATGAGCTAGAAACTTCTGCAAGAGCAAAAGCAACTGCGCCAGGAAAGCCAAACACAAGCAATAAGCCAACAAAAAATAAATCGCCTATTTGTTTTAAGGATAAGCGCGCGGATATGTGAATATCATCACTTAAAATTCCTACATAAGTCATTTTTTTTAAGGTTTGTTTTTTTCTTTCATTAAGCATATGCGAAATAAACAAAAAAGTCAGAGCAAAAATGCTAGCGCTTGTTGCCCTAAGGCAAGTTGCGAGAATCGGAGAATAGACGTCAAGAGCCAATTTTGTAGCAGGGAAAGTGCCTGCAAACATAATGACTGCAACAAAGCCAATAGCTATTGTAACTAAGGGAGCGTAACGCATTTGACCTACTATACCGAATTAAGCGGAACGCATTTTAATTGTAATTCAGTGTTTTTCATGAAAAAATCCTGCTCACCATAGAAATTAATACGATCCAACAGACTATAAAATCTTAATTTCATCTTGGCTAGATTTATAATTTTTTTAATTCTTGCAGGTTGAAGAAGCCCTAGTATAGAATAAAGTATAAATTGCTAAAAAAAATATTTAGGGGATAAATATGCGAAATTTAATTATTATTACTCAGACTATTTTGTTGGGGGTTTTCCTTGCTGTAGGAGCGCAGGCTCAAACAGTAAAGAACCCTGGCATTTTAGTTCATGCTGCAGATGATGAAGCAACTACACTAGATCCTGCTCAAGTTGAAGCAGGGGAGGGCGGAGAAACAGTCATTCTGCAGGTGTACGACAGACTTTTAGAATTTGGACCATCAGGTCCTGAATTGGTTCCTGGACTTGCTTCAGTAGTTCCGACAATAGATAATGGAATGATTAGCGACGACGGAATGACCTATACTTTCAAAATTAGAGAAGGCGTTGTCTTCCATGATGGGACAGACCTAACAGCAGAGGATGTTAAATTCTCTTGGGATAGAATAGTTGATATGGATTTGCCTGAAGGACAGTCGGGCGTTATTGCCGATATTGTTAGTGATTCGAAAGTAATCGACGACTATACATTTCAGGTTACTCTGCTAGAGCCTAGTGCAAGCTTTTTGAACAGCACCGTTGTTTCAATGGCAGCCTCAATTGTTAGCCAAGATGCGGTTATGGCTAATGGCGGCGTTGTTGAAGGTGAGCCAAATCAATATATGGCTCAGAACGTGGCTGGAACAGGTCCTTATAAGTTAAAAGCGTGGAATCGTGGCGAAAACATTCTTCTCGATATAAATGAGAATTACTGGGGCGAAAATGCAAAATTAGCGGCGCGTATAGAAATTGGTGCTGAGCCTGATGTTCGTGTTCTTGGTCTTCGAGCAGGTAACTATGATACGATTGAAACGGATCCATCATTTGTTGCAGATATCGAAGGCGCTGATGGGGTAACACTTCATACTGGTGGATTGCTACTTGAGCCAATTCACGTTGGGTTTAACTTAAATATTCCTGAAGGTTCACTTCCAAAAGAAGATACCATTCCGACCGACTTTTTCCATGACCCAAGAGTTCGTCAGGCTTTCAATTATGCATTTGATTATGATGCATTTTTATATGGTCCTCTTGCTGGCTTTGGACAATTCAATCCGCATTATCTGCCAATTGGTATTTTTGGACATGACGCAGATGCTCCAGTTTATGGGGCACAAGACAAAGCCAAAGCTGAAGCACTGTTTAGAGATGCCGGCTATTGGGATAAAGGGTTTTCAGTTTCTGTGATAACAGAAGAATCTAATCTTTTCGCAGACGCAGCGCTGGTTCTTAAAGACTCAATGGAAGCATTGAACCCTAATTTTAGAATAAATGTCCTTGCAGTGGCAGAAGCTGTTTTTGATGAAGCGCATGCTCAAAATCCAATCGAATATGCAATGTGGGTTAAAAATGCAGATCCATTCGCCGACCCTCACCCTTACATGAGTGCTTACCAGCACCCTGATGGTGAGTGGGGTGAAGTTCACGGTTTTTCCAATGGATATCGTAATCCAGAAAAAATTGCTGAGCTAATTGATGGTGCTTCTATCGAGCTTGACGTAGAAAAAAGAGCGGCAATGTATGCTGAACTTCAGAGATTGTTGTTCGATGATCCAATGTGGCTAATAACTGCTCAGGAAGGTGTTACCATGGCTTATCGTAGCTGGGTAAAAGGGTTTGAGATGAACCCATTATGGCCTCGTCCTAGTTTACGTTTTGTATATCTAGACAAATAAAATCTAACAAAGGTCAACCATATCATCAATGCTTCAGTGTCTGGTGTCTAGTGGTTGACCTTTTTTTTCATCTAATATATTTCTTTCAAAAATCAGAAGCTTTTGTTTTTTTAGGGGTAAAACTCTAATTTTTTTATACTTTTAATTAATATACTTCTAAATGGGATAAATTATGCAAATTAGAGATTATATTATTCGGCGGCTGTTGGTATTGCCTGTTTTGATCATTGGCACTTCAATAATTGTTTTCGCTCTCACTCGAATAGGAGGATCTCCGATTGGAATTTACCTTTCTCACGAGATGAACCCAGCAGAAGTGCAAGAAATGAAAGAAAGATTTCATTTAGATAAACCTGTGCCTGTTCAATATTTTTATTGGATTAAAGGAGTTACACAAGGTGATCTCGGATGGTCTGGAGTTGCTTCGGCTCCAGTTGTAGATGTGTTTCCCAAGAAATTCGCTGCCACAATGGAATTAGCCATAGCTGCAGGTATAGTTGCGGTCTCTCTTGGAATTGCCTTAGGTACTTTTGCAGGGGCAAGACGTAACAAGTTGGCAGATCATATTATTCGAGTTGTATCAGTCGGTGGTGCTAGTATGCCTCTGTTTTGGTTTGCTATTCTCCTGTTAATAATTTTCTGGGTCTGGCTTGGTTGGTTCCCGATAGGTAGAAGCGATCCCAATTTGTTTGAAGCAATAGCGCACCCAACAGGATTTTACACAATAGACGCGCTTTTAGCAGGTAATTTTGCAGCTTTTAGAGATGCCATATGGCATCTTATTATGCCAGCGGTAGCGCTTGGCTATGGAGCAACTGCAATTATCGCAAGAATGATGCGCTCTTCCCTAATTGAAGAATTACAAGAAGATTATGTAGATGCCGCTAAAGCAAAAGGACTAGCAGAAAGAGTGGTGCTTAAAAAGCACGCGCGCAGAAACGCGCTAATTCCAACTGTAACGGTGATTGGGTTAACCTTTGGCTTCTTGCTTCAAGGAACAGTTGTTGCTGAAATCATTTTCCGTTGGCCAGGTTTAGGGCGCTGGATGGCTTCTGCTGTTCTGCGCGGAGATCAGGCAACAATAATGACCTATGTAATGTTTACCAGTATTCTGTTTTTGATTGTAAATTTGGTTGTGGATATCATTTACGCAAATCTAGATCGCCGCGTCGTTTTAGGAGAGTAATATGACACAAGATTCACGAACTAATTCTATAGTTATTAACGGCTTGAATGATTCAGCATTTAAGGTGCGCCTAAACCGTAATCTTGAAATCATTCAAAGTGTGCTGGCAAACCCAACAACTGTTATAGGTTTGGTAATTGTTATTTTGATGTTGATGATGGCATTATTAGCGCCAGTAATTACTGAGCCAAATATGCCTGACCCTTATCAGATGCCGCGTGACTGGCAAGCAGCACGGTCCGCGCCTCTAACGCCAGGTCATGTCCTTGGTACGACTAATCGCGGTGGTGATGTGTATTATGGCGTTGTTTGGGGGGCGAGAACATCTCTTAAACTTTCCTTAATCGTGGTCTGCCTTACTGTTGTGTTAGGTGTAACAATTGGCAGTATTGCTGGTATTGTTGGCGGTAAAGTGGATGAAGTTTTAATGCGTATTGTGGACGTGTTTTTATCTATTCCTGAGCTTATCTTTGCATTAGCAATAGCAGCTATATTAGGGCCCTCTTTCACCAATATCATATTGGCACTGGTGGTTGTTTTCTGGGTTAAATATGCGCGAATAATGCGGGCTCAGGTTATCCGTATAAAACAACGTGATTACGTTGATGCAGCAAGGATTATGGGTGATTCCAAAATTCAGATATATTTAAAAGATATTCTGCCTAACTCATTTAGCCCAGTTATGGTTCAAGCAACACTTGATATGGGAAATATTGTTCTGGTGGGTGCTACATTATCATTTATTGGATTGTCAGAAGCAGGCATCGCAGAATGGGGTGTTTTGGTATCAGAAGGTCAAGCAGGTATTTCTGCTGGCAGATGGTGGGCTTCAACCTTCCCTGGTTTGATGGTTTTTTTATGGGCACTTGCTTTCAATTTGGTTGGGGATGGTCTTCGTGATGTATTAGATCCACGAACCGAGACAAAGAGGTAAAATTATGTCACCAGATACAATATATTCGTCTGATTCTTTGTCAGGTGATCTAATAGCATCGGTAAGCGATCTTAAGGTATATTTCCAATCAAAACAGGGTATGGTGCACTCTGTTGATGGGGTTAGCTTTGACATAGTTGACGGTGAAATGATGGGGCTTGTTGGGGAAACAGGATGCGGAAAAAGTGTCACTGCTCGGGCTTTTATGCAATTAATACAAACACCACCTGGGGTGTTAGCTGGCGGCAGTATCCATTTCAAGAGCCAAAAACAATGTAAAAAATGTACTGGCTCTGGATGCGATGATTGCTCAAATACAGGCAGAGAAATTGTTGATTTGCTGAGTTTGACTGAACGTCAAATACGTGAACTACGAGGTGACCGTATTGCGATGATTTTTCAAGACCCTGGTAAGGCGCTTAATCCTGGTCTTACAATTCGCTCTCAGGTAGCAGAAGTATTTCAAGAACATCGTGAAAGTGATGTGTTTGAAAGGGCAGGCATAGCCGATACTATGTCTGGATTAACCAGCTACTTATTAAAACAATATGTTCGTCAGGAAACCAATTTTATTACTAAATTGCTTCTTAAATTCCCGCCATTTAGCCTAGCTCGTAAAAAAGTAGATAAAGCAATAAATGGATTAGTATCTGACGCATTAGCTGAAACACAAATTCCTAATGCTAATAAAATTATGGAACGATTTCCTCATGAATTGTCTGGTGGAATGAAGCAGCGTGTTATGATTGCACAGGCCATCGCGTGCAATCCCGATTTGTTGATTGCGGATGAGCCAACTACGGCTCTTGACGTTACGGTGCAAGCGCGCGTTCTTGATTTGATCAAAGACCTGCAGAAACGTCATAAAACATCTGTGTTATATATTAGTCATGATTTATCGTTAGTGCGCCGTGTGTGTGACAGGGTTGCTGTTATGTATGCTGGTAAAATTGTTGAAACAGGAGACGCTGAGACAATTTTTATCAATCCAAAACATCCCTACACACAAGGTCTAATCAAAGCGCTGCCTTCTATGACACATGAACGTGGAAAGCTTGAAGCGATTGAGGGCATGGTTCCTGAATTAATTGAACCAAAAGCTGGATGCCGTTTTGCAAGCAGATGTAAGCAGAAAAAAGCGAATTGTGATAAGACTGACCCTGAGTTAAAGGCGGTGTCTAATAAAGACAAATCGCATAAAGTTTCCTGTTTTTTGTATGAGTAAAGTAAGAGAAGTATGCCAAAGCGTTTGCTTAAATTAAACGCCGTGATGTTGAGACGATTTAAATAAAGGAATAAAGCCAGTGAGTTCTGCTGATAAAACTATTCTAAGCGTGAAAAATGTAAAAAAACACTTCCCTATTAAAGAAGGTGTTTTTCAAAAAGTGGTTGGACAGGTGCACGCTGTCGATGGAGTAAATTTTGACATTAAAGAAGGGGAGACTGTTGGTCTTGTCGGAGAAAGTGGATGTGGTAAGACAACCATCGGCAGATGTGTTGCGGGGCTAGAAGCACTAACAGAAGGCAATATTTACTTTGATCTTCCATCAGATAAAATTGCGTTATTAGAAGATTCTGAGAAACAAGATGACAAAAAAGTTTCTGCTGAACAGATTGAAGAAATTGGAAATTCCTATGATATTGGGAAAATAGAAGGCGACTTATTTAATCATTATAGACGCAATTGTCAGATGGTGTTTCAAGATTCATTTGCTTCTTTATCGCCTCGTCAGTTGGTCAGTGATATCGTATCAAGACCACTTAGAGTGCATAATGTTTGTCCTGAGAATGAGGTCATCCCCCGCACTATAAATTTATTAGAGCAGGTCGGGCTTGGCGCCCAGCATCTCTATCGTTTTCCACATCAGTTTTCTGGCGGTCAGCGTCAACGGATATCTATTGCGCGAGCATTGGCACTTGATCCTAAGCTAATTGTGTTGGATGAACCAACCAGTGCATTAGATGTTTCTGTGCAAGCACAAATATTAAATCTTTTGCATGATTTGCAAAAAAAACGAGGGCTTGCCTATCTTTTTATCACGCATAATTTGTCTGTTATTCGTCATATGGCAGATAAAATTGTTGTGATGTATCTTGGTAAGGTGGTTGAAGCTGGTAATACAGAAGATATATTTGCTAATCCACAGCATCCCTATACCAAGGCGTTGCTGGCAGCTAGTCCTGATTTACAATCTGAAGTAACTTCTGGAATGGCAGCGTTGGATGGCGCTATACCTGATCCTGCGCGCCCACCGCAAGGGTGCAGCTTCCGTACAAGATGTCCTGTGGCACAACCAGAATGTGGGTGGGAAGTAGATGATGTCGTGCGACGTCTTGAGCATAAGGATAGCATTTTTAATTTTCTTAAAGAAGTTGATCAGTCAGATGCATTTAATGCCAAATTTACATTTGAGACAGAAGCTGCTGCTAATCAGCTGATGGCAGCGATGAAATCAGATGATATCCCAGATGCAATGAAAAAAATGGTGAGTAAGCTAAACTGTGATGCAGAACATGTGACTGTTAGCTTTAAGCCTGCTAAGACAGTTCCTCTAATAGCCTGCGGTAATGGATCAAGCGCTAGATGTGTGTTGGTTAACAAATAGCATTATGTGCTAACAATAAATTTCAGGCGCCCTTTAGTACAATATTGGTCATGCAACATAGGCTCGGATTAAGCAGTAAACATATCAATTAAATTGCCATTTATGATATCAGTTTGCTTTTTGATTTTTCCTTGTTTTACAAGGTGGGTTAGATGCGCCCTTGCTTCTCCTGATGCAAAAAAAAGCTCATGGCTTTCAAACCGACGATTAAATAATATATCCATTGCGTCACTGGTGCTGATTGGTCTTTCCTGTGCGGCTGTAAATAATAATGTAAGGCGATGGTTATGATGCTCAATCAAGGAAATTGCCCTATCATTCCCATGCGTAAAAGGCCAATCATGACCTGGATAGATTGCAATTTGAGCTGCCATCGATGACATTTCTGCAAGATAGGTTAAATAATCACCAAGGACATCTTTGTCAGGGTCTCTTATATCTGCTGAAATATTTGGTGAAATTCGCGGGAGTAGAAAATCAGTCGGCAGAAATAATTTTTCATCCTTATTAATAAAGGATAATTGTCCAGAGCTATGACCGCTATCTATTCTGCATTTCCATTGGCTATGGCATCCATTAATTGTATCATCTAATGAGAAGTGATGAAATTCTGGGAGGGCTGGTACATAACGCCTATATCTCTGGGAATCTCTTCTCCCAAACTCAATCTCAGACTCAGGTAAACCATATCGAGTATAGTTTGATGCAATAAGTTCAGACATTTGATCAGGCGACAGATTGAAAAGAAATTCTCCATGGGCTTGCTCAGCCTTAGATGTAAAGCAGGGGGCACCTGTTAAATCTGAGAGCTGTTTGGCAAATCCAATATGATCTACATGATGATGCGTAATTATAATCTTATCGATTGGTTTCTTTGATAAAAACCCTGAAAGAAGCGTTTGCCAATATTGTTCTGTTGGTTCACCAAAAATACCTGCGTCAATCAATACCCACCCTTGGTCCGTATCAATAATATATAAATTTATATGATTTAATCGAAAGGGAAGGGGAAGTCGTCCCCAATATAAGTCAGGACTAACTTGAACAAGTTGATTGGTCTGTGGTAAGCCGATATTTAGAGGGATCATAGTGCTGATTATATATTTTGATGTAAATGTTAAAAAAAGAATGAAATATTTTTACTAATTGAAATGCTAAAGCTGAAACGAACATGCGTCAATCATCTGTTTTATGATATAAAAGCATAGATGCAGCAAGAATAAGGTAGCTTTTTTATGTATACACCGCCATTGCAGGATCAAAAATTTATTATAGAGTACTTATTGGGCATTGATGCAATTAATGCACTCCAAAATACAGATAATATAGATAAGGAATTAATATGGTCTATATTAGAAGAGGCTGGCAAATTTGCAAGCAGTGTATTAGCACCATTAAATCATTCAGCAGACAAACAATCATCATCTATCTCAAAAGATGGTCTGGTGACAACGCCAGATGGATTTAAAGAAGCATATAAAGCAATGTGCGATTCTGGGTGGACAACTTTAGATGCAAAAACCAAATGGGGTGGTCAGCAAATGCCGATGAGCATTAGTGCTGCGGTATCAGAAATGTGGCACTCAGCAAATATGAGTTTTGCTCTTTGTCATTTGTTAAGTCAGGGACAGATATATGCGTTAGAAAAATCTGCGTCTGAAGAACAAAAAAGAAAATATCTTCCTAATCTTGTTTCAGGAAAATGGACTGGAACTATGAATCTGACTGAGCCACACGCAGGAACTGATTTATCAAAAATCAGGACGAAAGCAGTGCCAGATGGAGATATATACAGAATTTCTGGTCAAAAAATTTATATTACCTATGGCGAGCATGATATGGCTGAGAATATCATCCATCTAGTTCTTGCAAGAACGCCTGATGCGCCAGAAGGAATTAAAGGCATCTCATTATTTATTGTACCTAAAATACTAATAAATGCAGATGGAGGTCTTGAAAAGCAGAATGATGTTCGCTGTATTTCACTGGAAAAAAAATTAGGCATAAAAGGCTCGCCAACAGCAGTGTTGCAATATGGGGATAATGCAGGTGCTATTGGCTATTTAGTTGGGGAAGAAAATAAAGGCATTGAAATAATGTTTGGGATGATGAATCATGCCAGATTTAGTGTAGGGTTGCAGGGGCTTTCAATAGCGGAGAGAGCCTATCAGCAAGCAGTAAATTATTCGCAGACAAGAGTTCAAGGCACTCCGCTTGCGTGTGAAAATGGCGCAACTATTAACCATCATCCAGATGTTTTGCGTCTTTTGTCAGTAATGCGTGCTGAAATTGATGCAATGCGAGCTTTGATATTTATAGGCGGCGATGCCATGGATAGAGCTGAAAACGCCCCCTCAGAGAAAGCAAATTATAATCAAAATAGAGCTTCTTTACTCATACCTATTATCAAAGGCTGGATAACAGAATTATCTGTGGCTCATTGTTCTGATGGTGTGCAAATTCATGGTGGTATGGGATTTATAGAAGAAACAGGTGCCGCTCAATATTTTCGCGATTCACGCATTTTGCCTATCTATGAAGGTACTACAGCTATTCAAGCAAATGACTTGATGTTTCGAAAAACAATCAGGGATGAGGGGAGTGGCATAGGTGCTTTGTTGGATGAAATTGAGTCAGAAATTAGCCAGGTGGCAGATAGTCATAGAACTGCTATGTTACAGGCTGCAAGTGATGTGCGCCTGACATTAGAGAGGTTATTATCTCGCGCAAATGAGCCGCGCTTTCTTGCTTCTAATGCGGTGAGCTGGTTAATGCAACTTGGCTATCTGTGTGGTGGCTGGATGGCTGTTAAATCAGCAGATAAGGCAACACTTAACAGTGCTACACTTGCACAAGATTTTGTGAAAACAAAACAGATATGTGCAGATATCTATTTGCAACACAGTCTGCCCCAAGTTGCAGCCTATGCTGCTATAATAAACAACGAAGAAAATGCAATATTAAATATGGATGTAAGTTGGCTAAATAGACAAACGGCATAAATTTTGATTGATTTTGTTAGCTTCAATAATGAATAAAATTTTTGAATAGTTTAAGGGGTAATAGATTGAGTAATAAATATAATTTTGACACACTTAGTCTGCATGCAGGACAAACGCCTGATAGCGAATATGGCTCGCGTGCTGTGCCAATTCACCAAACTACTTCATATGTTTTTCGTGATACAAGACATGCGGCTGCTTTATATAATATGGAGGTAGGAGGGCACCTTTATTCTAGAATATCAAATCCAACAGTTGCGGTTTTAGAACAGAGAGTAGC
>JABJAN010000125.1 GCA_018666135.1 Alphaproteobacteria bacterium
AATTCCGTTTTTAATTTATTTTTTACTTTACTGCCTAAAACCATTGGAGTTCTTCCATTAGTTGTAAACATTAACTCTGTATCATTTCGCTTAAAAGGCAGTTGTTTTGATACAAATTCCGAGAGATAAAGTGAAGTAGGGTCACTGTTTTTAGTTCTCTTAGCAGGGATAGTCAGCCAATTATTCGAAATCTCAGCCCATTGTGAACCGAGCAACTCAGTTTTTCTTGCTGGTAGCAGAATAAGCAGTCTTACAATAGAGAGGTGCTGTGGATTTAGGAGTTTAGTTGACCTCCATATGTCTGATATTTCTTGAATGGAAAGAACTCTATCTCTGCTTCTTTTATTGAAATTTGGAGGGGAGCCAATAAGTGGATTGCCTTCTAAGTAACCAAATCGAACGCTAAAAGTTAATACTGCTGAAACAGCACCCCAAATAGATTGTGCAGTTGGGTTCCTTCCAGACTGCATCAAGGGTGTAATTATATTAGCAACATTTGCCCTGCTAACTTGGTCTAATTTCAAACTGCCTAGTGGCTTTATTGCATATCTTCGTAAATAACCTATTGTTTCTGATTTATATCTTGGTGATTTACCATCGAAATGCAATTCTTCAAATTTATTAACAACCGAGCTAAATGTGGGAATTAATTCTATTTTTGCTTTATTCGATAAATAATCCGGTGAAGTGAATTCATTAGCTAGGTGCAGTGCACGCTTTCTAGCACTTTCAATTGTTAAGTCGTTTACTCTTCCGATGGTAATACGTTTAGCTACTCTACTACCTTTCGGTCGTCTTTCAAAAATGAAGGATGCAACACCAGAAGCCATCACTCGTACACCAAATCCTATTATTTCAGTGTCAAAAACTCTAATTGAAGATTTACCTTCGGAAACTGCTATTTTAGCTAGCATCAAATTTGTTATTTTTTTTCGCATTACAGCCCCATTCATCAAAAAAAGGGGGTCGTGTCTACACTATGTCTACACATTTTTGATATTATAATGATATCTAAACGAATTATAAAAAACAATACTTAAATGAAAACAGCGCCAAAAGGCGCTGTATGCTTGAAAAATAATGGTGGAGCGTACTGGGATTGAACCAGTGACCCCCACGATGTCAACGTGGTGCTCTCCCGCTGAGCTAACGCTCCAAACCTTCTTATTTCTATTGTTTTTTACCTCTGGCTAAGCACCCTGTCAAGGTTTCTGGAGAGGATGTATATAATTGGTTTTTATAGATTTTTAAAAATTTAGATAAGCTATACATTAGAATAATCTGTAAAAACTATTTAGTTTTTTGAAAAAATGATTATTCTATAATCATGTCTATGAAAACCCATGATTTTTCTTTTGAAACTCGTTATACAACGCCATCTATTGATGCCTTTATTGTGGATGATTTGTCTTTATTAAATCCACAAAAAATTGGCGGTGATAAGCTGAATTCTCCAGTTATTTTATCAGTGCCACATGGCGGTCGCTTTTACCCATCTGATATGATCCAAGATGCTGATCTGAATGCTATGCGGACATTAGAAGATGTTGGGTCAGATATTATAGTAATGCCGCTTATCAATGCTGAACAAAGCACTGTGATTGCTAAATGTAGCAGAGCAATTATTGACGTTAACAGACCGCAATCAGCAATTGACCCAAAATTAATTAAAGTGCTTAAAAAACAACTCGTTACAACCGCTACTGATAGATGGCAGAGATATATTGATGCCGGCTACGGCGTTGTTCCTCGCCTTTCTGCTAAACGGCAATCTTTATATAAAAACCCACCAAGCGAGAATTCTATTCATTCACGAATTGATAATTGGCATCACCCCTATCACGCATTGATATCTGAGGCTATGAATGATGCTCAGAAAATAGCCGATAAAACCCTATTATTAGATATTCATTCTATGCCAAATTCATCTCCTGAGCTTGCAGATATTGTAATTGGCAATTTAAATGGGACAAGCGCATCTGCCGAGTTTTCTGAGTTAATCATAAAACAGATAAAAAAATTCGATTTAAGCTATTCTGTCAACGCCCCATATTCGGGTGGTTTTATAACAGAGCATCATGGCAACCCAGCACTCAACAAACACGCCATTCAAATTGAAATAAACCGTGATTTATACCTTCGAGAAGATTTTAAAATCAGCACAGAAGCGGTTCGTGAATTAGGTGTTGTACTAGGTGATGTCATTCAATCGGTTAGCTCTTTGTGCTAATGGCATAGTAAGCATTAGGCATACGGATTATTGCCTTTGCGCATAACCATTCTAACAGGTATGCCATCTAGCCCAAATTCATCCCGTAACCCACCAATAAGATATCTTAAATAAGATTCAGGTAAGTCAGCTGGACGCGATACAAATAAAGCAAAGGTCGGTGGTCTTGATTTTATTTGTGTCATATATCGAATTCTCAATCGTCTACCTTGAACCAGAGGTGGCGGGTGAGCTTCTAGCATACCCTCTAGCCAACGATTTAATCTTCCTGTCGAAATTCTAAGCTGCCAAATAGACTTTATCATTTGCACTGACTGAAATAATCTATCCAATCCTTTGCCATATAACCCAGAAATAGGAACCACAGGAACACCGCGTAATTGGGCAAGCGATGTTTGAAGCCTATCATTAATCAGTTTAATTGAAGCAGATTTATCCTTAACATCATCCCACATATTAACAGCGATGACGAGCGCCCTTCCTTCATCAGCAATATGACGTGCGATTGTCATATCTTGTTTATGAGGTGGTTGCCTTGCATCCAGCATCAAAATGCAAACCTTTGCAAATTGTATTGCTCTTTGCGCATCATTTACCATTAATCTTTCAATTTTTTCTGTCACACGTGCAGACCGTCTGATACCTGCTGTATCCACAATTTCATAGGGTTTGCCCTTAAAAGCAAAAGGGACCATTATTGAATCGCGCGTGATACCAGCTTCAGGACCTGTTAGTAATCTGCCCTCACCTAACAATGTATTAACCAAGGTTGATTTGCCCATATTTGGTCGCCCAACAACAGCAATTCTAACAGGCGCCTCAGGTTCTATATCTTCTTCCCAAATTTCAATTTCTGGCTCATCATCTTGTGTCTTTGGTTGGTCAGAAAATATAATTGGGGCAGCGTTATTTATATCATCTTCAAACAACTCTTCATGTCTTCCTAAATCAGTAGCAAGTGCTAGAATAGCATCATATAAGTCAATTAACCCCTCACCATGTTCAGCAGAAATGGGAACAGGCGCACCAAGCCCTAGTCGCCATGATTCTGCTAATGCATCAGCCCCTTTTTTACCCTCGCACTTATTAGCAACGAGAATAACTGGAGCGCCAGATTTTCTTAATTGACTAGCAAAATAATTATCATCTGGAAGGATGCCAGTACGCGCATCAATTACCATTAGTGAAATATCAGCTAATTCGATAGCAATTTGTGACTGCTCCCGCATTCTATCCTGCAAAGTGCCTGCTTTTGCTTTTTCAAGTCCTGCTGTATCAATTAACTTAAATTTCATAGATGCAAGAATTGCATCTCCTTCACGACGGTCACGTGTTACACCAGGCTCATCGCTTACGATTGCATGTCTGGTTTTGGTAAGCCGATTGAATAAGGTTGATTTGCCGACATTTGGTCTGCCTGCAATCGCAATGCTTAATGACATAATTTATTTAAATACCCGAATGGTTCCATCACGTGATAATGTGACAAGTTGCTGATGTGCCACTTGCATTGGTGTGGTTATCTGTGATGTTAAGTTAGATTTGTTGATTAACATACCATTATTTGCATCAAACCTAAATAATTCTCCCGTATCACGAACTAACAGCACTTCACTATTGGCAACCAATGGACCAACATAACGCGGAAGATTCTGGGTTGCAGGAATTCCTTCTGGTATCGCACCTGGTAACTCTGTTACCCAGCGCACAGCCCCGTCTGTTTTCCGAATAGCAATTAATCT
>JABJAN010000126.1 GCA_018666135.1 Alphaproteobacteria bacterium
CAATGTCCACATTTGTTGCTTGCGGGTCTGGCAGAGGGCATGGCAGAAGACACTGACTGCCTTATTAAACATTTTCATTATTATCCATTCGGAGGATTTGCGAAGACAGCATCCTATGCAAAGGCGATTAGTGATGGCAAGGTTTCACTGATTGCAAAAGGTGGTTTTAATGTCATTGACACATTTAATTAGAACCATGAAAATCGAATCCTTAGAACCATAAAAATATAGCTAAGCAATTAAATGGAATTTTGCTAAAAGGAAGAAGCATTTTAATGACACGCACTATTTTATCATCTGCAACGAAGGAAATTACTATTGGGTTTGATGCGCCATTCTGCGTGATTGGTGAGAGAATTAACCCAACTGGTCGTAAACTACTTTCTGCAGAAATGGCAAGTGGGGATTATAGTAGAGTTAAGTTGGATGCTATTGCCCAAATTGAGGCAGGCGCTACTATGCTGGACGTAAATGCAGGTATACCGCTAGCAGATGAGCCAAAGATTCTTGCAGAATCAATACAGTTGATACAATCATTCACAGATATTCCACTTTCTATTGATAGCTCTATTATTGAGGCTTTAGAAGCTGGATTATCTGTTTATCAAGGTAAGGCTTTAGTGAATTCTGTAACAGGAGAAGAAGAACGCCTTGAAGTGGTTTTGCCATTAGTTAAAAAATACGGGGCTGCAGTTGTTGCGATTTCAAATGATGAAACAGGTATATCAGAAGATCCAAATGAGCGTTTTAAAGTGGCAAAGAAGATCGTTGAACGTGCAGCAGATTATGGAATTGGCAGAGAGGATGTAATTGTTGACCCGCTAATTATGCCAGTTGGTGCCATTAATCTTGCTGGCAGATCTGCATTAGATTTGATCTCACGATTACGTAATGAATTGCAGGTTAATACAACTTGTGGCGCATCTAATATATCTTTTGGGCTGCCAAATAGACATGGAATGAATGCTGCATTTTTATCAATGGCAGCAGGTGCTGGGATGACGTCTGCAATCATGAATCCGCTTCATTCAGAAGAAATGCATGCTATTTTAGGAGCGAATGTTATGAACGGTGCAGACCCAGAATGTAGAAGATGGATTGAAAAATTCAGAGAGCCAGCAGCCGCAGGTTCAGAAGGGCGCGAGCGTCGTATGACACGTCGTCGTGCAAAAGGATAAAAAGAGTTAGATCTTGTGCAACAAAAACAATGTAAAATTATATTTACGCCTTCAGGTCGCCAAGGGGTTGTAGATGCCGGGGTTAATGTGCTGCAAGCTGCCAGGCAAATGGGCGTTGATATTGATTCTGTGTGCGGCGGCAGGGCTATGTGTGGTCGCTGTCAAATCGAGGTAGGAGACGGACAATTTGCAAAACATGGCGTAACCTCATCGCCTACCCATTTATCAGATAAAACAGAAACAGAAACTAGATATGCTGACAAGCGCGGTCTTGACCCAAAACGCAGACTATCATGTCAGTGTCGGGTGTTGGATGACCTTGTGATAGATGTGCCAGCAGCAAGTCAAATGCACCAGCAATTAATTCGCAAAGCCGCAGATAACCGTATCATCGACATAAACCCACCTATTCGACTTTGCTTTGTGCAGGTAAGACAGCCAGATATGCATGAGCCGTCTGGGGATCTTCGCAGGGTGGCTGAAGCATTAATAGAGCAATGGCCAGAACGTGTTTCAGTTGCCAATAGTGAACAAATTACAGCCGAATTATCAGTCTTAAAACTTTTACAAGCATATTTAAGAAAATCAGATTGGCAAATTACTGTTGGATTACGTGATGGGTGTCATATCTCAGTTATTATGCCTGGCTTAAAGACACAAATATTTGGCGTTGCTATTGATATTGGCTCAACCACAATGTCAGCACAGATATGTGATATGAATTCAGGAGAAGTACTTGCCATTAGCGGCATGATGAATCCGCAAATTCGCTTTGGCGAAGATTTAATGAGCCGGGTTAGTTATGGTTTGATGAATGAGGGTGGGGCTGATGAGTTAACCAACGCTGTTCAAACAGGATTGCAGCAGCTTATTGAAGAAGCAGCAGAACAGGTAGATATTGCTTTAGTAGATATCTGTGAAGTCGTTCTGGTTGGTAATCCAGTAATGCATCATCTGGCTCTTGGGATTGACCCAATCGAACTTGGGGGTGCTCCATTTGCATTAGCACTGGACACGGCAATTGACTGTTTTGCAAGTCAAATTGGGTTAAGTTTGAATGCATCAGCACGGGTTTATTTGCTGCCATGTATTGCGGGTCATGTTGGCGCTGATGCAGCAAGTGTGGTTTTAGCAGAAGCGCCTCATAAATCAGACGAGTTGATGTTAGTTATTGATGTTGGCACGAATGCAGAAATTCTTTTAGGGAACAGCCACTCCTTAATGGCAGCATCCTCGCCAACTGGTCCTGCTTTTGAAGGAGCTCAGGTGTCTGCTGGGCAGCGCGCAGCTGTTGGCGCGATTGAGCGGGTGAGAATAGATCCAAATACATATGAGCCTAAATTTAAAGTAATAGGCGCTGAATCCTGGTCTGATTCTGATGAATTTCAAGAAGAGATCAAAACAACAGGAATAACAGGAATTTGTGGTTCTGGTATTATTGAAATACTAGCAGAGATGTATTTAACAGGGCTTATTTCAGAAGATGGTGTGATTAATGGTGCGCTTTGTTCTGCGACGCAGCGAATTGAGAAGTCTGATCGAACCTTTCAATATAGGGTAACTGACCAAATTGCGATTACTCAGGCAGATGTTAGAGCAATTCAATTAGCAAAAGCAGCATTATATGCTGGATTTCGCCTATTAATGGATAAGATGGGCGTGGATAAGGTAGATAAAGTATTATTAGCAGGGGCTTTTGGCACCCATATAGAACCAAAATATGCGATGATTTTGGGAATGGTTCCTGATTGTAAGCTGGAAAATGTGATTGCAGCAGGAAACTCCGCTGGTGCAGGCGCAAGAATGGCTTTGCTAAGTCTAACATCTAGGGCTGAGATAGAAAAAACAGTCAGACATATTCATAAGGTGGAAACAGCAATAGAGCCGTCATTTCAGGACCATTTTGTTCGTGCAATGGCATTTCCTCATAAAACAGACCCCTATAGATTGTTAAGTGATGCTGTTAAATTACCTCATCGTGATTTGTTAGATAATACGGTACAAGGTTCTGCTCAAAATGAGCGTAAGAGGACAGGCAGGCGTGTAAGACCTGCCAAAAGTTAAAGTATAAAAAAATTTAGATGGATTTATTCTGATTTGGGCAATTTTTGCTTCGATTGGTAATGGTGTATTTTAGCATACCCGTAAAAAACGGCTATCATAAGGATAGCTAGTATATAACAGCTCCAGATATAAATAGCATAATCATCGAACACTGATATCTCCTGCTTGGGTATTAGGGTTAACCACGTAAAATGTGGCTTTCAATTTTACGATTATTCAGAACAGTTTGCATACGCATTAAAACAATCACGATAAAAAATAGCTGAAATGCAATAAATAATGTAAATAAGGGCGAAAGCATAGAGCTATCTATAGCTATTCCTCCTGATCTCATTATACTGGCTGGTTGATGTAGGGTATTCCACCAATCCACGGAAAATTTTACGATTGGTAAGTTGATGCAACCAATAAGCGCAAGAATAGCGGCTGGTCTTGCTCCCCTTTCGCTCTGGTCAAAGGCGTTTGAGAGCGCAAGATAACCAATAAAGAAGAAAAATAATACGAGCATAGAAGTAAGCCGCCCGTCCCAAACCCACCAAACACCCCAAATGGGTTTTCCCCATAGACTGCCAGTGATTAGAGTTAATGCTGAAAAACCGGCCCCTATCGGTGCAATTGCACTTGCTGCGATTTCAGCTAGCGGGTGCCGCCAAATCAGAAAAAAGAAAGCACAAATACCGAGCAGTAAATAACTGGAAAGGGCAATCCAAGCAGCTGGCACATGGATGTACATGATGCGTACAGCATCACCTTGCTGATAATCAGCAGGAGAATTTAACAGCGCAAGATACAGACCATATCCAAGAAAGCCAAAAGCAATAATTTCTAGCCACGGCAAAACTAATTTCACCGCTCTATTAAACCGTGATGGATTTGCAAAATAATCAAACATAAAATTCCTTGCTAAAGCCTGTTCTTAACCATTATTTTCGTAGCATATTAATTAAGCGTTTTCTATCGCGTTTTTAAGCCCTGCCTGCATTGCAGGAAGTGCCATGACAACCAGGCATAAATCAATTGCCAGTAACATAAATATATGTGGTCTCATAGACAGATCTTCACTCAAAGCTAATCCACTCATACACCCAAAAATTAAAATTGGAAGGCTAAGAGGTAGTATTAAGACAGCGCCTAAAATCGCAGCCCTTCTTGCGCCCAAAACCAAGCTTGATGCAATTCCGCCAAGTAATGTCATGCCAAACATTCCAAGCGCAAGTGACAGCGCAATTTCACCATAAAAAGAAATATTAATTCCTATCATCAGGCAAATAAAAGGTAATATTATCAGTAATGGTAATGCTGTTATTAGATAAAAACAAAAACATTTTGCTGCGGCATAACAGCCAAGTGGCTGTGCGTTATGGGCAGATTTTTCAATAAAACCATGAATATAGTCATCTGAAAATAATCTATCATATGCTGGCGTTAAGGATACAAATGCGGCAATCCAGATAATTGCAATGCCGAATTCTTTCAAATTCTCTGGATCAGGTCCAAGAGCGATAGGAAAAAGCATCATTATAAGAATAAAAAATACTAGCTGACTTAGAATATCTGTTATCTGAGAAATGCTTATCTCAAATTCTCGTTTGAAATAATACCAAAAAATTAAGATCATTTTAGGATCTCCAACTGGATTATTTCAGGCGATAAATGCTTACATAATGTCTGATGTGCAGAGGCAATGACACGGCCTCCTTTGCGAATATGGTCTTCAATCAGGGTCTCAAGAATTAAGCAATGAGACGAATCAAGTGCACTATTTGGCTCATCTAGCAACCATAGAGCAGGTGATTGGTTGGAAGATTGAAGGCATAATTGGCTAAGCGCAAGACGTTGCAATTGACCAGATGATAAAGTGCGAATAGGTTGTTCTGTGAAATCATTAATATGGAAAATATCTTCTTCTGGCAGAGACAATCCGCGCATTGTCGCAATTTGCACCAGATTTTTTCTCGCAGATAAATTCGGGTGAAACCCATAAGGGGCACCGATATACCAAATGGGTAGAGTGGATTTTAAGGGGCTGAATAGGTGCGCCCCCAGCATTAACACCCCTGCACTATTAGGTAGGAAGCCTGCAATCACTCTAAGAAGGCTTGTTTTTCCAGCACCATTGGGCCCCTGCAAGACGCAAATACCGCCAGCAGGTACTGAAAAACAAACTTTGTCTATAATTAGTTTTTGACCACGAATAACACTTATATTGGCCAGTGTTAAATCAGGTTTAATTGGCTGATCAATTAGCATAATTATTTTTTAAACAGAATTCAGGCAAGCGGTCTAGCTTTTTAATTTTTTTTTAAGATGTGTTTTTTAGTGTGTAAAATTTTTTGGGTAAATATTATTCTGTTTAATCTGGAATAAAAAACAAAATTAAGCTATGATCGCGGCGACCGAATGTTGGCGCTCCTCATCCGGCCGACACCTAATAGCACAATTATTCTGTTTGCTATTTTACAGACGAGGGAGAGATAATTATGACAGAAACATTAAAAGAATTATGCCGCCAGCAATTAGTGGTAGGAGATCAAACCTATAGCTATTATTCTTTGCCAGAGCTGGCTAAAAAATATCCAGCAGTAAATAGATTACCGTATTCGTTAAAGGTGCTTCTTGAAAATCTGTTACGTAATCAAGATGGCACATCTGTTACTGAGGCGGATATCGTAGCAGTTGCAAACTGGGCAGATAATAAGGGTGATGCGAGTGAAATAGCGTTCAGACCTTCTCGCGTATTGATGCAAGATTTTACGGGTGTTCCTGCGGTTGTTGATTTAGCAGCCATGCGTGATGCAATGAATTCTATTGGAGGGGATGCAGATAAGATTAATCCACTATCTCCTGTTGATCTGGTCATCGACCATTCAGTGATGGTTGATTATTTTGGTGGCAGTGACTCATTAGAAAAAAATACGAAAGTAGAATTTGAACGCAATGCAGAAAGATACGAATTTCTGCGTTGGGGTTCTAAGGCATTTAGTAATTTCAGAGTGGTGCCTCCTGGCACTGGTATCTGTCATCAGGTAAATTTAGAATATCTTGCCCAAACAGTGTGGACAAAACAGGAGGGGGATGAGGTTGTTGCTTATCCAGATTCTGTTGTTGGCACTGATAGCCATACTACTATGGTTAACGGACTTTCTGTTCTTGGGTGGGGTGTTGGTGGCATCGAAGCTGAAAGTTCAATGCTTGGGCAGCCAATTTCTATGCTTATTCCAGATGTTATTGGTTTCTATCTTGAGGGGTCTCTGCCAGAAGGCGCAACAGCAACAGATTTAGTTTTGATGATAGTTCAAGCGCTTAGGCAAAAAGGGGTAGTCGGAAAATTTGTTGAATTTTATGGTCCTGGCGTAAATGAATTATCATTAGCAGATAGGGCAACGATTGCTAATATGGCGCCTGAATATGGGGCAACTTGTGGCTTTTTCCCGATTGATGGCGAAACTGTGAATTATTTGCAATTAACAGGGCGTGAAGAACAACGAATTGCGTTGGTTGAAGCCTATGCTAAGGCTCAGATGATGTGGCACCAGCCTAATGATGCACCTCATTTCACAGATACACTTTCTCTTAATTTATCTACCGTTGTTCCTTCGCTTGCGGGGCCAAAACGCCCGCAAGATCGCGTGGAGCTAGGGGATGTGTCCAAAAGTTTTGCAGATACATTATTGCAAACAACCAAACGCACTACCCCAAAATCACAGGATGTTGAATCAAAAGACTATAAACTGAGTGATGGGGATGTTGTGATAGCTGCTATCACCAGCTGCACCAATACATCAAACCCATCTGTACTGATTGCAGCTGGGCTTCTTGCAAAAGCAGCTAATGAGCGTGGATTGACTGTAAAGCCTTGGGTTAAAACCTCTCTTGCACCTGGGTCTCAGGTGGTAACAGATTATTTAAATGCAGCAGGTTTATCTGAGCATTTAGATGCGCTTGGTTTTAATACTGTTGGCTATGGTTGTACAACCTGTATCGGTAATTCTGGACCATTAGAGACGCCACTTGCTGATGCAGTGGAAAAAGGAGACTTGGTTGTCACTTCAGTTCTTTCAGGAAACCGAAATTTTGAAGGAAGAATAAGCCCACATGTGGCTGCCAACTATCTTGCATCACCGCCATTGGTTGTTGCTTATGCGATTGCTGGTTCAGTTACCAAAGTAGTTAATCAAGAATCATTAGGTACGGATAAAGAGGGTAATGATGTGTATCTTGCAGATATTTGGCCGTCTAATGCTGCAATTAGGGCAGAATTAGATGCAGTGGTAAGTAGACAGTTATTCCAGTCAAGATATGCAGATGTGTTTACTGGTCCAAGTGAATGGCAAGAGATACAAAGCACAGATAGTCTTACCTATAATTGGAATGCAGATTCAACATATGTTCAAAACCCACCTTATTTTGAGGGTATGACAGCAGAAATTCCAGAATCTGCTAGCAACATAAAACAAGCTCGTATTCTTGCTGTTTTAGGTGACTCAATAACAACAGACCATATCAGCCCTGCGGGTGCTATCAGACGCGATAGTCCTGCTGGTGATTTGCTGTCACACAGACAAATTTCACAGCATGATTTTAATTCATATGGTGCCAGACGTGGTAATCATGAAATCATGATGCGGGGAACATTTGCTAATATCAGGCTTAAAAATGAGGCTGCTGCAGGTACTACAGGAGGATATGGTGTTCACATTCCTTCAGGGGATGTTGCACCGATTTATGATGTAGCAATGAGATATGCAAAAGAAAATACGCCATTAGTTGTGATTGGCGGAAAAGAATATGGAACAGGCTCTAGTCGTGATTGGGCTGCAAAGGGAACACGATTACTTGGTGTTTCTGCTGTTATTGTTGAGAGCTTTGAGCGTATTCATCGCTCGAACCTTATCGGTATGGGCGTTCTTCCTCTTCAATTTACCAATGGGGATACACGGGAGACACTCAGTCTTACTGGCTCAGAGGTGATCGATATTGACGGTATTGCAGATGGCGTTACACCCGCAAAGCAAATGCAAGCAACCATTACTTATCAAGATGGCAGTAAAAAGCAAATATCATTATTGGCACGGATTGACACTGCAGGTGAGGCTGAATATTTCCGTCATGGCGGTATTTTGCAGTATGTGCTTCGTCAATTAGCAGCTGCCTAATTTTGAATAAAATCCCCAGCTAACAGAATGGTAGCTGGGGGTGTCTTATTGATTTATTTAACTCATTACCTAAACGTTATTAATGGGTTGCTTTTGTTAAAAATAAGCTATCTTAGGTGGATATCTGCATCATTAAGTAAATGGAGCAGTCAGCATAAAATGGATAGTTAGGTGTCAAATGCTAAATGCACCAAAAATCACTGTGTTATTAGGTCCTACTAACACAGGCAAAACGTACTATGCACTTGAAAGAATGCTTGGCTATCAGTCTGGTATGATAGGCTTTCCTCTTAGGTTATTAGCAAGGGAAAACTATGAAAGACTAGTCTCCCGTGTTGGTGTATCTCAGGTTGCACTTATTACTGGAGAAGAAAAAATTCTTCCCAAGAGGGCGCGCTATTATTGCTGCACTGTTGAAGCAATGCCGCTTGAAGTAAGTGTTGAATGTCTAGCCATAGATGAAGTGCAATTAGCAAGCGACAGAGAACGTGGCCATGTTTTTACGGATCGTATTCTTCATGCAAGAGGCAGGCACGAGACTCTGTTATTAGGTGCTGAGACAATGCGCCCATTGCTAAGGCAACTGCTGCCAGACGCTATTTTTGAAACTAGGACACGGCTATCTAAGCTTTCTTATACAGGCCAGAAGAAAGTAACGCGATTATTACGGAGGTCTGCAATCGTTGCATTTAGCGCGCCAGATGTTTATCACCTTGCGGAGACTGTAAGACGGCAACGTGGTGGAACAGCTGTGGTTATGGGGGCGTTATCTCCTCGAACCCGAAACGCGCAAGTAGATATGTACCAGTCAGGTGAAGTTGATTTTCTGATTGCAACTGATGCGATTGGTATGGGCTTGAATATGGATATTCAGCATGTTGCCTTGGCTGCAGAAACAAAGTTTGATGGTAAACATATGCGGCATCTTTATCCAGCCGAGATGGCGCAAATCGCTGGGCGAGCTGGGCGTTATACTCAAGATGGCACATTTGGGGTAACAGAAGGGTGCAGACCACTAGAGGATAGAATGATTGACGCTATCGAAAATCATCTATTCCCACCTCATAAGCAGCTATATTGGCGCAATCGCAATCTCTCATTTGAAAGTATCAACCGTCTTTTAAATTCGCTAGACGCACCTGCGCCAGAGCCATTTTTATATCGTAAAGCAGATGCAATTGACCATTTAACATTACAGGCACTTGCAGCGATTCCTGAAATAGCTCAGCTTGCTAATAATAAAATACAGGTAAAATTATTGTGGGATGTTGCCCAAATTCCAGATTTTCGTAATATGATGACAGATAGCCATACTGTGATGTTGGCGCGAATCTATCAGAATTTGGCAATAAATGGAAAATTAGATAGAAAATGGGTTGTAACTCAGCTCTCTCATCTTGAAAGATTAGATGGTGATATAGATGCTTTAATGGCAAGAATTGCGCATATTCGTACTTGGACCTATATTACACATAAAACAGGCTGGACGGATGAGCCTGAAGAATGGCAACATCTAACAAGAACAATAGAAGATCGATTGTCAGACGAGTTACATAATAGATTAACACAGCGCTTTGTGGATAAGCGTGCAGCACATTTGTCAAGACGACTAAAGGAAGCGACTAACTTGATTTCATCTGTAAAAATGGACGGTACTGTAATTGTGGAGGGTGAAGAAGTCGGCGTACTTAACGGCTTTACATTTCACCCTGCACTTTCTGAAAATGAAGAAAAAGCGATGATCTTGGCAGCAGCTCGCAGAGCATTGCCTGACGAAATAGAAAGGCGTGTGAAAGCAGTTTGTGGCTCTGCTGCTGCTGCCTTTAAAATAGACCAAAAAGGAGGGGTGAGTTGGCGAGATACTGAAATTGCAAAACTTGTAAAATCAGACCAATTATATGCCCCCAGAATTGATGTGTTTGATAGTGATTTATTATCCCTAGATCAAAAACAGCGCATAAAAGAAAAATTGTCAGCTGCTATAAAAGAAATCGTTAATACTCTTTTAGGTAATCTTTTGAAGCTTCGTGATTACACAGCAGAAGAGCAAGGCAAAAAATCAAAGCCACCAGAACAAGCAAAAGTACCCACAGAGCACCCCACAATAATTGGGTCAGAAAATCAAACAGAACAGAAAGATACAGAACAGAAAGATACAGAACAGAAAGATACAGAACAGAAAGATACAGAACAGAAAGATACAGAACA
>JABJAN010000127.1 GCA_018666135.1 Alphaproteobacteria bacterium
GCGATATTACGCTCACACAAATGAATCCAAAATATCTTGATGCGCTTTTTGCCGTCATCGAACAAACAGGTGCAACCGTTGAAACAGGGGATAATTGGGCACGGGTAATCGCTGATAAACGTCCAAAATCTATTGATGTTGCAACACAACCCTATCCAGGCTTTCCAACCGACTTGCAGGCACAGTTTATGTGCTTGATGGCAGTTGCTGAAGGTAGCTCAAGAATTTCTGAGACTATTTTTGAAAATCGTTTTATGCATGTGCCTGAGTTAATAAGGATGGGTGCGGATGTTCAAATTGATGGGAGAAGCTGTATTGTTCATGGAACATTACATTTAAAGCCTGCGCCTGTTATGGCAACAGATTTACGTGCTTCTGTTTGCCTTGTGCTAGCCGCACTTGTTACAAAAGGGACAACAACCATCAGCCGCATTTATCATTTGGATAGAGGTTATGCAGACCTTGAAGAAAAATTAAATAATTGTGGTGCTAAAATTCAAAGACTAACTGAGTAATCAGGGACGACTAAGCAAATGGATGCTGAAAATAAAAAGCATATAAAAAAATTGCAAGGGGCTATTTTCCTGCGGTGCCAGCAAGCATCCGATATTCTGGTATTATCAAGCTTGCTGCAAGATGCGTTAGTCAGTAACGCAGATTTTCATTTTGATAAAAAAGATAATAGTTTTGTATTTGTCGCTAATCGTTTTTGTTGGGAAACACCACCTATCAAATCCGAAAAATCCGAAAATGATGTTTATTATCGTGTTCTTTCAGGTGTGAACATTCAAAACGTAATATCTGTTAAGCATAAAAACATGAAACAATTTCAGGATAATGAAGGTGCTTTATTTTACAATTTACTTGCAATTGAGTATGACAATGAAACAAATGACATAAGCTTGGTATTCTCGGATATGGTAGGTATGAAAATAAGTATAACTGATTTAAATATTTTTATAAGAGACATAGCAGAGCCTTATCCTACAAAATATATTCCTAATCATTTTGATGGTTAGACAAACAAAAACAGATTTGCGAACCGTTGAATGAATAATCAAATCAATAATACAAAAATTATCTTGGCAGTCCCCAAGGGAAGAATTCTAGACCAAGCGTTGCCTATTCTTAAACGTGCAGGAATTGAACCTGAACCTGCTTTTTTTCAGGCATCAGATAGAAGGCTTCGATTTACTTCTAATCATCAGAATATAGATATTATTCGGGTTAGAAGTTTTGATGTGGCAACTTTTTTGGCTTATGGTGCTGCGCATCTTGCAATAGCTGGTTCTGATGTTTTAGAAGAATTTAATCACCCCGAAATTTACGCGCCTGTTGACCTTGAGATTGGTAAATGTCGTTTAGTCGTAGCTGCCAGTAAAGATACGGTTTCTGAGGCTGACCAAAGACAATGGTCACACCTGCGCGTTGCCACAAAATATCCACAGACAACACGGCGATATTTTGCTAAAAAAGGGGTACAGGTAGAATGTATTAAGCTAAATGGAGCGATGGAAATAGCCCCAAATTTGGGGCTATGCAGACGTATTGTTGATTTAGTTGAAACAGGCTCTACTCTTACCGCAAATGGATTAGTGGAAATTGCTGAGATTATGACTGTGTCATCTAGGTTTGCCGTAAATAGAGCGGCATGGAAAATGAATCCCGATATTATTAGTGGATGGATTAGCAAAATTAGGGAAGCAGCACACAATTAAGGTACAAACTGAAATAGTGGATTGAGTGCAGACGGTGAATAAATGAATGAAGAACCACCCGAAAATCAATCAAGTGAGACTGAAGCAAACAACATTATCAGTCAGCTTAAGGTAGAATTAGACCCTAATAAGCGCATAACAACAGAGCAGCAGCATGAGCAATCTGTCGCTATTTACGATATTTTAGATGAGAATTATTTTGCTTTGCAGAATCATTCAGGTCCTTATTGTTTGTATATGCGCACAGATTCCCGCCATATTTATTTTGATATAAGAGATGAGAGCGACCAACCATTAACAGGGTTTGTTATGGCTTTGGGACCATTTAGGCGCATCATTAGAGATTATTTTGAAGTGTGTGAAACCTATTATGATGCTATTCGCACTAAATCTCCATCCCAGATACAAGCAATAGATATGGGAAGACGTGCCTTACATAATGAAGGAGCAGAGTTGCTGGTTAGCAGGCTTGAAAAATACATCAATACTGACAAACCAACTTCAAGGCGTGTTTTTACGCTAATATGTGTAATGATTGCACGAAAATAAGAAGGTTTAAAAATGCAAAAAAAAGTAAAGCAGGTATTATTTTCTTGCACCTTAAATGCTATACGCTCTGTTATGGCGGAAGGATTTTTTAACGTAAAAGCTCCAGCGGGGTGGCAGGCAGTATCTTGCGGTGTTATTGCAGGCGCACCAGACGGCTTTACTTTTGCTGTGATGGAAGAAAGTGGCATCACCCTTGATCTAAACAGGCAATCTAAATTATTCAATGATTTTAGGTCATCAGATATTGATTATGCAGTTTCTCTCTCTCTAGAAGCACAGTTTCATCTTGAGACATGGGCACAAGGACTAGCCTGTGAGCATTGGACAGTAAGAGAGCCATTTTCTTCAGATGAAAATAGAGAAGTGCAACTACAAACCTATCGCCTTATCAGAGACGAAATAAGCTTACATGTAGATAAACTTATTAGTCAAATTACCAATAATACTTGACATTCTGACGGTAACCGCCATTTTGGAATATCAAAAACCAATAGGGATAGGTGAATGGCAAAAGAAGGCGTAATTGAATTTTCTGGAACAGTTGCAGAATTGCTTCCAAATGCAATGTTTCGTGTTAAATTAGATAACGAGCATGAGGTGTTAGCCCATACTAGCGGTAAAATGCGAAAAAACAGAATACGTGTTCTGGCAGGTGACAGAGTTAATGTTGAAATGACCCCGTATGATCTGACTAAAGGTAGAATAACCTTTAGATTCAAATAAAAGTGTTTTTTGATTTTCGTTCCCTATTTGGCTATCGACCCCTGTTTGATAAATTGGTCAATACGCTATGAGCATAAAAAAAAATATTAGGGTCAATGATACATTAATATTGGCATCTGCCTCCCCTCGCCGGGTTGAATTGCTGCAGCAAATAGGCGTTAATCCCTCTATCATTATGGCTGCTGATATTGATGAGGTGCCTTATAAATCAGAAAAACCATCTGAATTTGCACACCGAATGGCTAAGACTAAGGCACAGATGATAGCAGCACAACATTCGGATAAATATATACTTGCAGCTGATACAGTTGTAGCAACGGGAAGAACCATCCTGCCTAAAGCAGAGACAGAAGAAGAAGCGCGTAGGTGTATTACCCATCTTGGGGGTAGAACACACCGCGTTTATGGCGGCATTTGTTTGCTGCAACCAAATGGCTTATCTGTGTTGAGGCTATCAGAAACTAGAGTGTTTATGAGACGGCTATCAAAAGATGAAGTCGATTTTTATATAGCTAGCCAAGACTGGCAAGGAAAAGCGGGAGGCTATGCGATTCAAGGGGTAGCCGCAAAATATATCAAAAAAATTACGGGCTCTTACTCAAATGTTGTTGGGCTAGATTTATACATTACATCACAGCTTTTAAAAGGGGTTGGTTTGTAATATGGATAGGCAGTTTAATACATCTATCCAAGATAATTATGGCGACCAACTAATTTTAGATAATCATTCAAATCCAACTAAAATCGCCATTATGAGCGATGGAAAACTGGTTGAATTTTTATCTGTCCTGCCCCCTAATATCCCACAAATAGGGTCTGTTCATATTGCTAGAATTCAACAGGTTTTCAAACAGCATAGGCTTGCGAACGCGCTTCTTGAAGACGGAACACATATAAGTGTACGTATGTCTGATGAGAAGCTGCAGACAGGCTCTCTTGCGCTGGTAACAATTACAGCTGAACCATGGGATACAAAGCCAGCAAGAGCTGTGTTAGGAGCAGAGTTGGCTGGAAGATATGTAATAGTGCTTCCAGGCAAACCTGAAATAAGGCGCGTCAGTAAAAACAGTGGGTTAAATAAAGATAGTACATCACAGCAAGTTGATTTGACTGCCGCAGGGCTCCCAGATGAGTTTGGGATTATCCTGAGACGCCAGGCTGCGGATGCGCAAGCCAGTAGCATTCTAAACGAGATTAAAAACCTTATTACCAGCTGGCAGGATGGTGCGGATTTAAGTTTTAAGCTAGATCACATATCTACCCCCAAAAAAATATATTCAGGTCCAACTTTATTTCACTCTGCTGGTATAATTGCCCCCTTAGCCAATAGTAAAATTTGTATAGATGATAGCGAATGGCAAGAAATCTATGATGAGCTTGATAATGCTGCCAAACCTCGATTTATCACAGACCAGGATGTTGCTATTTGGTTTCAGCCTACCAAGGGTTTGACAGCGATAGATATTGATTCTGCTGGCTCTCGGCTAAGTCTACCCCAATTAATGCCGCATATAGGTCAGACAGTATTAAAGCAAATCAGACTGCGCCAGATATCAGGGGCTATTTTTGTAGATATGCCTCGATTATCAAAGTCTGACAGAATAAAATTTAATCAGCTTTGTATTAATTATGCCTTGGCGGATATTCGTCATCCTGATATTTATGGATATGGACCAGCCGGTTTGTTGGAAATGACGGTGCGTCACCGACATATGATGCTTGAAAATAGAATGAAGTTGTTGTCTTCTAAAGCCTAATTAGGAAATGGAATATGAGTGCTAAAATTACACCCTTATACACATCGAAGCAAAAAAAAAGTGCGTGTCCTTTATGTAACTTGCCTTCTGTGACACCTCATACCCCCTTTTGTTCTAAAAGATGTGCTCAGCTTGACCTTGGAAAATGGTTAAATGAGGCTTATGTGATTCCTGCTCATGAAGCAGATGAGGATGCTGATTTAGAAAGCATGCTTGCGCAAGCCGATAAAGAACCACCATTGAGTTAGCAATATTTTGAAATGGAAAAATGAAACAGTTTTTTGTTTCCGACTAGACAATAGTTTGTGTGATGATTATAACACATATCATTGGCAAATTAACATTTTGAGTTTGCACATAGAATGCCCAGGTAGCTCAGTTGGTAGAGCAGCGGACTGAAAATCCGCGTGTCGGTGGTTCGAATCCGCCCCTGGGCACCACTTTCTTTTGAGAAATCCTAAGCAAACCAACGCTTACAGCAGCACTCCGTTATTTTGTAGTATTGTAGTCCATTGGCTACA
>JABJAN010000128.1 GCA_018666135.1 Alphaproteobacteria bacterium
AACAGAGTTGGTGGCAAGGCAAATTAAATCACCTAGCCCGACATTTAATTGTGTTGGACCTGCTGGTGTTGGCACTGGCTCGCTTGCAGGTATGAGAATGTTGCATGATTTAAAGGGTCATGCGTGTCGCTGGCCGATAGAAACAAATTTTGAAGTTGCTTTGACTGTGTGTGAGATTTTTCCGACCTATTATTTTGCACTGGCTGGGATACGCGCAATCAAGGGTGTGCAAGCACAATTGGAAATATTAAATCAGGCATTGGCATTTTTTGGATCAGAGCCAATGACAGATGATTTTATTGCAAAAGGTCCTGATTTTGATGAGGCGGATGCTCTTATTTCTGCGGCTGCACTTCGCAACTTGGCAGATAAAAGGCATCTGTGGCAGGTGCCAGAATCGGCTATGTACGAAGGCTGGATATTTGGTGTGGAATAAGGTAAGAACTGTATTATGAATGCAACCTACTTTTTAGCTGTGGCTGCTGGCGGTGCATCAGGCGCTATGTTGCGCTATTTAACATTAATAATAATGTCCGAATTCACTGCACTGCCATCTTATATTGCCAATTTTTTTATTAATGTCACTGGCTCTTTCTTAGCTGGATGCCTTGTTGCATTTATTTCTTCATCCATGTTTTTTCCAGAGTCAGTTAGATTGTTTTTATTAGTCGGAATACTTGGCAGTTTTACTACTTTTTCAACTTTTTCTTTAGATAGTTATATGCTTTTTGAGAGACAAGAATTTACTCAATTAGCGGTTTATATGGGGTGTTCTGTAATCCTTTCCATATGCTTTTTTGCTTTGGGATACTTCGTATTTAAGATAGGTGGATAAGTCATGGGTTATGTTTTTACCATTAATCAAGATGATTCTGATGTAAGGCTAGATCGGGTTATACGAAGAGAGTTTCCTGCCCTAAAACAAGGTCAGATAGAAAAATTATTAAGACAGGGCAAAATCCGTGTTGATTCAGAAAAAGTAAAAGCAGGATTTAGAGTCCATTCAGGTCAAAAAATAGAATTTAAGTTCGATGTTTCAGCCTATAATGAAGAGAAAAAAGAACATGAAAAAACATATATTGCGCTGCAAGTAACCGCATCTGCAAAGAAAAAAGCGGTACAGCAAATCGAAAGCTGGATGATAGATGAAAGCGCAGACTGGATAGCAATAAACAAGCCAGCAGGTATTGCTGTGCAAGGAGGATCTGGTACTACACATCATATTGACCGTTTGCTGCTAGAAGGATTTGGTGATGCAAGACCTCGACTTGTCCATCGCATTGATAAGGACACATCAGGCATTTTGTTGTTAGCCAAGACACAAAAATCTGCTCGTTTATTAACAGGCTTTTTTAAAGACCAAGAGATTAAAAAAACATATCTTGCTTTTTGCATTGGTAACCCTGGTCACAGAGGGGAAATATCTGAGCCAATTGCTAAAATTATGAAAAAAGGAATTGAGAAAGTGGAAGTTGATAGGCAAGAAGGTGTGCACGCTACCACTCTGTTTGATTGCTTATTTGCTGGAGATACTATAAGTATGGTGCGCCTCACTCCATTAACAGGCAGAACGCATCAGCTTCGTGTGCATATGGCATTTCATCAAACACCACTTTTGGGAGATGGTAAATATGCTGGTGCAAAAGCGCACCCTGCAAGTGAATTTGCCAGAATGTTGCACCTTCACGCACATTTTCTGCGTCTTCCAGATGGTCATTTGATTACAGCAAAGGTACCAGAGCATATGCAACAAGCAGCTACCATAATTGGCACTGCTATTCCTGATACACTCCCCTACCAACCTCATAATCAACCCCATAATCAACTTTTGGCTTAAAAAGGATTAATTTGCCTCATGACTTTATATTCCCCTAGTGAGGATTCAGCATTACGGCTTGCCTTATTCGATTTTGACGGCACATTATGTGATAGTGGAGAGCAAATTATTAGTGCCTTAAAAAAAGCTGGCAGAGAGGTTGGGGTGATGGATATTAACGAGATGCAAGCGCGTCAATCAATTGGGCAGGGGCTGCATCATCTCGCGTTGACGCTCACTAATAATGATATCGATAAGGCAAATGAATTTTTTGAAGCATATCGCGATAATTTTAGAGCGGAAATGACGGCTGGGAATATATATGTATCACCTCTATTTGAGGGGGCAAAAAAAGCCCTGGAATCACTTGTTGAAAATGGTTGGCTAACAGGTGTGGTAACAAATAAGGGCAGAAGTGGGTTAAATCATCTATTAAAAATTCACGAAATAGAATCTTTGTTTGACGTGACTTATACGGTAGATGAAAAACAGCCCAAACCGGCACCAGCAATGGCAGTTGATGCGATGTTTCAGTGTGGAACTGAAGCCAAAAATACAATTCTAATTGGGGATACCATTTATGATGCGCAATGCGCAATGGGGGCTGGTATTGCTTTTGTTGGTGTGTCTTGGGGGTATAATACGCCTGAATTATTAAAACAAAATGGGGCTAAAGCCATTATAAACAACTTTTCTGAATTGCAGGATAATCTGAATGATATTTTATCTAAGGATAATGCATAAGCTATTTAGGGAGTGACCAGTGAGACGTTTTTACGAACAGGTAGAGGTAAGACAAGATGGGGCATATCATCTTGTAACGCTTGATAATCGTCCTTTAAAAACACCGTTGAAAACCATATTGCAGTTGCCAAATAGGCAATTGGCTGATCACATAGCGCAAGAATGGATGATGGTTGATATTAAAATTATACCAGATCAGATGCCATTTTTCTCACTTGCTGTTACTGTGATTGACCGTGTTGCTACTCAAAGAGATGAATTATCGGAGCAGATGCAGCAATATGTTATGAATGATTTGATATGTTATAGAGAATCAGTAGATACAAAATTACAAGAACATCAGAATAAAAATTGGAATCCTTGGTTGTTATGGGCAAAGGCTGAGTTTAATTTTGATCTTGAATTAGCCACAGGTGTGATGCCAATTAATCAAAAGCAGATGAACGCTAAATTATTAAAACAGATTTTATCTCAGATGAATATTTGGGTATTTACCTGCTTTGTTCAGGCGGCAACGCTTACTGGTTCAACTATATTAGCATTAGCTTTTATACAAAAACAGCTGAATTCAGATGCTTTGTTTTCGCTTTCTTTATTAGATGAGTTTTACCAGTCAGAAAAATGGGGAGAGGATAAAGAAGCATCTGAGAAAAGAAATGCTATAAAAAAGGAAATTCATGATTTGGCAGATTTTTTAAGAGTGGTAGAACAATAAGAAGCTTTAATGTGATGAATTATTTAATCTAAGGAGCATATTTGTGCAGTCAAACGGAGAAATGCTAGAACAAAAACGTAAAGAGGCTCGTCTTGGTGGGGGGCAAAAGAGAATTGATAAGCAACATGCTAAGGGCAAACTCACTGCAAGAGAACGTATAGCATTATTGCTTGATCCTGACACATTTGAAGAATGGGATATGTTTGTTGAGCATAGATGCTTTGACTTTGACATGGAAAAAACAAAAATTCCAGGAGATGGTGTTGTAACAGGCTCTGGATTAATAAATGGCAGACCTGTTTTTGTGTTCTCGCAAGATTTTACAGTTTTTGGGGGGTCTTTATCAGAAACACATGCTGGTAAAATCTGCAAATTAATGGATAAGGCAATATTGCTTGGCATTCCTATTATTGGCATTAATGATTCAGGTGGAGCAAGAATACAAGAGGGCGTTGCCTCATTGGGAGGATATGCAGAAGTATTTCAGAGAAATGTATTAGCATCTGGCGTAGTCCCGCAAATTTCGCTGATTATGGGACCATGTGCTGGCGGTGCTGTATATTCTCCTGCAATTACAGACTTTATTTTCATGGTTGAACATTCATCATATATGTTTGTTACAGGACCAGATGTTGTAAAAACAGTGACTCATGAAGAGCTTACCGCAACTGAGCTTGGGGGTGCAGAAATGCACGCAAAAATATCAGGTGTTAGTCACGGACGATTTGAAAATGAATTAGAATTAATCATAAATATACGCAGATTAATGGGCTTTTTACCTCTGTCAAATGCAGGACCACTGCCAATAATTGAGTGCGATGATCCAATTGATAGACAATCTGAAACATTGGCAAATATCGTTCCTGATAATCCGAATATGCCTTATGATATGAAGCATATTATTTCAGAAATTATTGATGACCAAGAATTTTTTGAAATTCATGCAGATTATGCTAAAAATATTATTGTTGGATTTGGCAGAATGAATGGCGTGCCTTTGGGGATTGTTGCAAATCAGCCCTTGGTTCTGGCAGGCTGTTTAGACAGTGATTCTTCGCGAAAAGCAGCAAGATTTGTGCGGTTCTGTGACGCATTTGAAATTCCTATTTTGACGCTTGTTGATGTACCAGGTTTTATGCCTGGACTTGCACAAGAAACAGGCGGAATCATTAGCCATGGAGCCAAATTATTATTTGCTTTCGCAGAAGCAACTGTGCCAAAAGTTACCTTAATTACGCGCAAAGCATATGGAGGTGCATATGATGTTATGTCTTCTAAGCATTTGCGAGGTGATATTAACTACGCCTGGCCAAATGCTGAAATTGCGGTTATGGGACCTGAAGGGGCGGCAAGAATAATTTTTCGTGATGTAGCGAATGATCCTGAAGCATTAGAAGAAAAAACACAAAATTATCGAGATAAATTTGCCAATCCTTTTGTTGCTGCTTCAAGGGGCTATTTAGATGATATAATTAGACCTGTAAACTCTCGCTTACGACTGATAAATGCGTTTGAGATATTAAAGCGGAAACAGCTTAAAAACCCTCCTCGTAAACATGACAACCTTCCTCTTTAAATCGGAGATAGATAAATGAGTGCGGTTTTTAGTAAAATTCTAGTTGCCAATAGAGGCGAAATCGCCTGCCGTATTATAAAAACGGCGCATAATATGGGCATAAAAGTTGTGGCAATTTATTCAGATGCAGATAAATATGCCAAGCATGTCAGTATGGCTGATGAAGCTGTATATATTGGTCCATCTCCTTCTGCTCAAAGCTATTTATTGATTGATAAAATTATCGAAGTAGCAAAGCAGACCTCAGCAGAGGCTATTCATCCAGGCTACGGGTTCTTATCAGAAAAAGCAGAATTTGTTCGCTCAGTTGAAGCTGCAGGGATAGTTTTTATTGGTCCTGATGCGCATGCAATTGAGATGATGGGGGATAAAATAACCTCCAAAAAGCTAGCGCAAAAAGCAGGTGTGTCTATTGTCCCTGGAAGTAAAGGCGCTGTTACTGATGTTGCCAAGGCTAAGTTAGAATCCAACAGAATTGGCTATCCAGTTATGATCAAAGCTTCTTCTGGCGGCGGCGGTAAGGGTATGCGTGTTGTTGCAAATGAAACTGAGCTTGAAGCTGCGATGCAGGCTGCTATGAATGAGGCACGTTCTTCATTTGGTGATGATCGAGTTTTTATAGAAAAATTTGTACAGCAACCAAGGCATATAGAAATTCAGATATTGGCAGATTCATTTGGCAATATTATTTTTCTAGGTGAGCGAGAATGCTCTATTCAAAGGCGGCATCAAAAAGTAATAGAAGAAGCGCCTTCCAGCTTATTATCCTCAAAAACCAGAGAAGCAATGGGGCAACAGGCAATTTCGCTTGCCAGAGCTGTGAATTATCGCTCTGCTGGAACCGTGGAGTTCATTGTTGGCGCGAATGAGGATTTTTATTTCCTTGAAATGAATACTCGTTTGCAAGTTGAACACCCCGTTACCGAGCTAGTTCATGATGTGGATTTGGTTTCATTGATGATCAAGATAGCCGCTGGTGAGAGGCTTTCTTTAACCCAAGAGCAAGTAAAAGCACGTGGTTGGGCGATGGAAGCTCGAATTTATGCAGAAGATTCTCCTCGCGGCTTCTTGCCATCAATAGGACAATTAAGAAAATATGTAGAACCTGATCTAAAGGAAATTCGGATTGACTCTGGTGTGTTGGAAGGCAGCCACATTACAATGTTTTACGACCCGATGATTTCTAAGATTATCGCATTTGGCAAGGATAGAGGTGATGCGATAAAGGCGTTGTCAAGTGCTTTAGATGTGTATCAAATATCAGGTGTTGAGACGAATATTCAGTTTCTAAATGCTATTTTATCAGACGAAGATTTTAAGTCTGGAGATATCACTACAGCATTTATCGACGAAAAATTTGATGGTAAGTTTGTGCCAAGGGAGCCTTCAGGTGATTTGAGGGACTTAATGCTAGCGCTGGCAGCAGCTATCTCTCCCTTGCTTATTGGCGAAGGTGATACTAAGCAGAAAATACCTGTCTCGCATTTATTATTAATAGAAGCGTCGCAAGCGTATCCTTTTACATGGCACATGATAGATAACCATCCAATTGTAACGCATAACGGAAAAAAATATGTTATTGATGGACCAATCAGTAAGTCTATGAATCTATTTGTTGGTACAATTAATACGCAGCAGCTTGCAATAAAAATAGAGCGTGATTATCACCAACTTAAACTAAGTGCAGGTGCATTTCAGTTGAATGTTGCGTTGCTTCCTGCGTTAGCTGAGATTTTGATACAGTATATGCCTGAAAAAGTCGCAAACTCTGGTGGGCTTAAAATATCAGCACCGATGCCAGGTATGCTTACAAAATTACTAGTATCAGAAGGAGATATATTATTTGCTGGTCAAGAAGTTGCCATTATGGAGGCAATGAAGATGGAAAATAGTCTTCGCTGTGATATGGACAGCATTGTTGAGAAGGTTCATGTTGGTGAGGGTGATTTGCTGAATGTTGATGATTTAATCCTAACTCTAAAAGTGAGTATGACTTAGATTTGAGGTCAAATTATTTAAATGAAACGACATAATATTATTCAACATCAGTCAATTAAGGCAGATGGGTGGAAAGCTTTTTCACAAACCTGTTTTGATCTTTCAGCCCTTGACATTGGACCCCATAGCAAAACCCTGCTGCAGGAGATAATAGGCGCTGTTAAAGCAGGATTGCCTGTTTCAGTGATTATTTTAGCTGCAACTATAGCAGATGTTGTATTATATGAAGGGCAAATTGACTCAGGGCAGAGCCCAGACGCTGACAGTATGGGAATAGATTGGCTTACTGCATCTGAAAGACGCCAATTAAATTGGTTGCGCTCTTACAGGAACCAGCTGGTCCATTATGAGGGCGTAGTTTCAGGAATGACAGGTGCCGAAACTGACCAAGAATTGATGCAAAAAAATGCGGATAAAGCGCTTGCTGCCATAGTGCCTTTACTTGCTGGGCTTGAGCAGTTTTAATTTTTAGATATTATATCTATTCTGTTTCAAAAACCTGATTAAAACAGGTTTGTGATGCCATGTCTAATTCAGGCATTGTTACAATATGCCCTAAATCTGCAAAACTGGTTACACCTCCATCTGTAACTCCGCAGGGCACGATACCGTTGAAAGCAGTTAAATCAGGGTCAATATTAATCGCAATACCATGCATAGTAACCCATTTAGAAATTCGGACACCTATGGCAGCAATTTTATCTACTCTGTTGGGCTGGTTTAAATCCTTGCGGACAACCCAAACACCTGGAAGTCCTTCGCGTCTTTGCCCATCAATAGAAAAACAAGCTAGTGTTTGTATAATCCATGCCTCTAGCTGAAAAACATATTTTCGAACATCCTTCTCTCTTGTTGAAAGGTCAAGTAGAGGCCAATATACTCTCTGCCCAGGTCCATGGTAGGTCCATTGCCCACCACGACCTGTTGCGATGGTCTCTATGTTACCTTTATTGATTAAGTCACTTTGTTTTGCAGATGTGCCGCTGGTATAGATAGGCGGGTGTTCAAGCATAAAGATTGTCTCTTTAGTTGTTCCGTCTACAATTTGTGAATGTGTGTGTTGCATTGAACTGATAGCATCAGGATAGGCGGTAAGCCCGGTAAATTCTTGCCAGATAGGAATAGCTAAAACGTCCTCTAGTTTTTGGTTTGATGCATATATCTATTACCATATTGATAGCAGAAATTTAAACTACAGAAAAGGTATCAGACGTAATCTAGCTAATATAAAGTAGGATAGATAAAAGAATATGTGGTAGGTAATAATTTGTGGCTTGATCAAACCAAATGAACATGGGATAGACAAGGCATTCAAATGTGCGGCTGTGGCGGAATTGGTAGACGCGCAGCGTTGAGGTCGCTGTGGGGTTAATACCCCGTGGAAGTTCGAGTCTTCTCAGCCGCACCATAAACTCTTAAAAATCCGCAGAGTTCCAACAGTTTTCCTATCTATATATTAAATGGTAGGACAAACGGTAGGACATTTTGGCTAATAAAAGAGCTCAATACCTCTTCAAAAAACGAGGCATCTATTATTTTGAACGTCGAGTTCCAACTGACC
>JABJAN010000129.1 GCA_018666135.1 Alphaproteobacteria bacterium
GATTAAAAAAACATCTGTTTTGGTTATGGATAAAATATCACCAAATAAGAACCCCAGTAAGTCGACTCTCACCCAGCTCATAAAGGCAAGAACCACAAGCCCAAGTGCAATGGATGAATGAGCTAACATGCCAAGTAATGTATCAGAGGAGAGATTGCGCCGTTTTTGTAACAAGAAAAGAGAGAAAGCAACAACTAGGCTAGTGATAAATACAGCCAGTGTAATATTAATCTCAAAAAGGAGAGCCAGGGCAACACCTAGCAAGGCAGAATGTGATAACGTATCACCAAAATAAGCAAGCCTGCGCCAAACAATGAAACACCCTAATGGTCCTGCAATAATTGCAGTTCCAATTCCTCCGAGCAAAGCTCGGATAAAAAAATCATCAAACATGCGATGACTCCTTGCCGTCTCTAGAATCGGTATCTTCAGAAGATGTTTTGATTAAACTCTTATCTTTGGGGGCTGATTTAATGCTTCCATCAAGCGCATGTTCATGGTTGTGCTTGTGTTGATACAGAGCGAGTGTTGATGCCACTTTATCGCCAAATAATGTTCTGAATTCAGAACTTGATGTAACTACTTCTGGGCTTCCAGAACAGCAAATATGTCCATTTAAACAAATTACCTGGTCTGTGGCTGACATGACCATGTGTAAGTCATGAGAAATTAATAAAATACCGCAATTTAGTCTTTTTCGAGTTTCCTCTATCAGTGAATAAAGTCTGGCTTCGCCGTTAAAATCAACGCCTTGAACAGGTTCATCGAGAACAAGAAATTCAGGTGATAATGCGATAGAACGAGCAACAAGTACACGTTGCAATTCACCACCAGACAGAGTCCTAAGCTCTTTTTTGGCAAGGTGTGATGTATCTGTTAATGACAAAGCAAAATCTATATCATTGGCATGAATATTTTTTGTTAGAGAAATAAATCGCCTTACGGTTAGTGGAAGTGTCCAATCAATAGATAATTTTTGTGGTACATAGCCAACGCGCAAATTTGGTCTGCGAAAGGTGCTGCCCTCATCTGTTTTGATCAAGCCAAGTGCCATCATTGCGGTAGTGGATTTACCAGAACCGTTTGGTCCTATCAATGTGATTATTTCTCCTGCATTAACGCTCATCGAAATGCCTCTAACAAGCCATCCACCTGACCGAAAAACACCAGCATTTTGAAGTTCAATTAATTTTTTTGTCTCTTGAGGCATTTCAGATATTTTCCAGGTTACAGATAATATTTATTGTTATGTTATAAACATAATGATATAACATAACAATAAATATTATCTATTTTTTTGGAGTTATCTATGCATTCGATAAAAATATTCCTGTTGGCGTCATTTATATTCATTACAGGGATAAATGTGGTGCTTGCTGAGATTACTGTAATTACGTCTATAAAACCTGTTCATTCTCTTGTTTCAGCTGTAATGAAGGGGATTGGTTCTCCTTCATTATTGATAGACGGCGCAGATACACCCCATACCTATTCGCTTAGACCATCTCAGGCACGGCAGCTTCAAGACGCAGACCTTGTTTTTTGGATTGGACCAGAGCTCGAAACTTTTCTTGAAAAGCCAATTGAAGCTATTGCATCTGATGCTTTGATTGTTGAACTTTTAAAAACAGATGGGTTGATCAAACATAAATATCGTCAAAGAGAAAATTTTGATGTTCATTCCCATGATGAGCATGATAACCACGAAACCCATCATGATGATCATGATGAGCATGAAACCCATCAGGATGAAACCCATTATGAAGGTAAGCTAGATCCCCATATCTGGTTAGACCCCCTAAATGCAGCTATTCTCATTTCGGAGATTACATCTGTATTGTCAGATTTGGATCCCGAAAATAAGCACATCTATGATAATAACGCAGAACTATTTTTGGCTAAACTAGACACGTTAATGACAGAAGTGAATGAGCAACTGAATGATGTTCAAGGCGGGGGATTTATTGTTCTTCATGACGCCCATCAATATTTTGAAGAGAGATTTGGCATTTTCGCTGTCGGATCGATAATGCTTCACCCTGAAATCTTACCTGGCGCAGACCATTTAAAAAATTTACAAAATAAGGTAAAATCTTTAGAGGCAGCGTGCGTGTTTTCTGAACCTCAATTTGACCCAAAGTTAGTCTCTACTATTACTCAAAACTTACCGGCTGGGACAGGTGTTCTAGACTCTCTTGGGGTATCATTTGCTAATGGTCCAGAGCTGTATTTTGATGTAATTAATCAAATGGCGATATCATTTAGGGAGTGTCTGTTAACAGATTAGAATGGTTATTTAAGGGATCATACCCACATCAAAAAAACGAATTATTCTTTAGATTGTTTAGACATTAGTTTCATTAATGTTTCTGTATATTCGTCGCTAAGATGTAATTCATTTTTTAATCTGTAGATTTTGTTAAGTTCCTGTTTTGTTATTTTTCCGTCTTCTAATGCGTGGGAAATTTCAGCTGTAATAATTTGCCTGCGAGTGGATATTTGATTCACATATGCCGTTGCAACAATACCTGTCAGCAAAGCTACAACGCAAATGCCCATTAATGCTGTAAGACCACCAATTACTTTTCCTAATGCAGTGACAGGGATAACATCGCCATAGCCCACAGTAGTTAGCGTGATAAGTGACCACCACATAGTCTCAGGTATAGAAGAAAAAGCTCCAGGCTGTATTTCATTTTCTGCAATATACATAAGGGTACTAGAGAAAAATAACGCAATTAAGAATAAATAAACGGCTGCAATGAATGCGTTTTTCTCTTCATTTAGGGCACTTATCAAATCTTCCAATGCAGGCGAATAGTGAGAGAATTTTAATAATCGTATTAATCTTAAAACCCTAATCCAGCGCAAGTCTAAGGCAACAAACATAAATAAGATACTTGGTAAAATGGAGAGTAAATCAATTATTCCAGTAAAGCTAAAAAGATAGTTCAATCGTTTCGTAAAGGGCGTTTTGCCTGGGCGGTTTTTATCTACAGCGCTAACCCAAATTCTAAGAGAATATTCTGCGGTAAAAATAAATACTGAAAAAAGCTCAAAAATTATAAATCCAGTACTAAAACGAGTGCCAATCGCTGGCACAGATTCTAATATTATTGCGAGTAAATTTAATAAAATAAGAGATGCAAGTAATCTATCACACAGCTTGCTGACACTGTCTGTATCTTTATGTTTACTTAATATTTCTAGAATACGTTTTTGCGATAAATTCAAAGGCATCTAATTCCTCAAACACACATTACAGCTAGTACTAATTTTGACTATACAACAGAATTTAAGAATTGATAAATTTTACGCATAAAACGGAGTTAATTGTCAAACCTGGTGCATATTATTGATTTTTTTATTGTATCAGATTGCGCTAATTATTTTGAAAAACATATTTCAGATAAAGAAAAAAACTGACATTCATGGCTAATAATGAAGCAATAATAAGAGCTATTAAAACGGATATCATAGGGAAGTAATAGACTAATAAACCATAACTTATAAAATTTGAGAGCTGCGCAACAACTGTACTATTTAAATAACGAAAAAATTCTGAAAATGAGAGAACAGACTGCTGTTTGAAAGTAAACCGACTATTGATTAGCCAAGTTGCAATTACCGCAATTGGGAACGAAAGCAACCTAGGTGCTAATGCATTAATAGAAAAATTATTTATCATGAAGTGAATAATAACAGCTTCTATTGTAAATCCAGTTAGCCCAGCTAATAAAAACCCAAGAATTTGATGGTATCTGTTTTTATGTAATCTCATTTAGGGCACTGTAGAAAAGCAATTTTTTTAGCTTCTAGTCTATGCCGTGTTATACCATCTAAAATGAGACCTGAAAAAAAACTAATTACGGCTAATATTACAAGACCTAAACTAAGTACTGCGGTTGGGAATCTATCTACTACCCCTGTTAAAATAAAAGAGTTAAATATAGGGATAAATAGGTAAATTCCTAATAGAAAGAGAATAGATGAGGTTACTGAAAATACCAAAAGGGGCTTATAATCATTTAACAGTCTGAAGATTGTTTTAATAATCTGAAACCCGTCTTTAAAAGTGCTTAATTTACTTTCAGAGCCTTCTGGTCTTTCATAATAATTTGATTCAAATTCATCAACAGTCAAATTAAGACTTAATGCATAAATTGTCATTTCAATTTCAATATCAAATCCTTTTGAGAGGATGGGCATTGATTTTACAAAATTTCTAGAAAAAACCCTATATCCTGATAATACGTCTCTAAAACTTCCAGAGAAAATCAATTTTAGAATTGTTGTAAATGCCCAATTTCCAAAATGATGACCAGGTCTATATGTTTTTTGACCAGAAACAGATTTCCGAACTCCAATCAGCATATCTGCATTTAGCTCTTTACATTGTTTGACAGCTGTTCCTGAAATGGTTGCATCATAGGTAAGGTCACCATCTGCAAGGATATAATAATCTGCATCTACACAGCGAAATAATTTTTGTATAGCGTTGGCTTTACCCTTTTTAGGCTCATCTAAAACAATCGCACCTGCTTTCAAAGCAACCTGTTTTGTTGTATCTGTTGAGTTATTATTGCAGACATATATAACTGCTTCTGGAAGGGCAGACTGAAATGCTATAATGACTTCACCAATAGTTTGTTCTTCATTGTAACAGGGAAGTAAAACTGCAATTCTATCAGCTGTCTTTTTCATTTTATTCCCCTAATTTTGATTTGCGTGACGCTAAATACTGCTTGATAACAGATATTTGCTGCTGACTGCCGCTATGAATATAAAAATGCTCAGTATTTTTAAACCAGTCATCTAACACCTCATCATTCAAGGGACCCTTAACATGCACAGATGCACGATAGGATATTGGCATATGGCTATTTGCATAAAAACGAATAATTGTTGCATGAATTCCATTGGTACCTAAGTCAATGATTAATAATGGCTCATCCTCAGGAAAATTTTGGATTAAATTCTGCGCTATTTTTTTGAGTTGTGGATTTACATTACTAGCTAAATTAATTTTTTCTGCGTTTAAAATTGTTGCGCTGAAAAAAATTAACGAAAATAAACTACCGGCAATCATCGCCTTTTTATAGTTTAACATCCAATTAGTTAGGATTAGACTAATGATAAGGCTTGTCCATGTAATCAGTCCAGCCGGTGCGATATAGCGGCTAAACGATGCAGCGCGCGCCGCTTCATATGCGCTGAAAGTAACAAGATAGGCGAGCAATTGAAATAAAATTATCCCTGTTGCTGTCAATAATGCGAACGGAAATATAGATAAGGGTGAGGGGGATGTTTGTTCCTTTGGTTGTTTCGCAAAAAGCACAATGAACAAAATCATCAAAAGGGCAAGCAAAATATACGGTCTGCCTATGATTTGGGTTTCTGCAGCATGAAGAATTTGAGGAATTAAGTCTATTTTACTCTCCTCAAAACCTCTAATGCCAAATGACTTTTTGATTGCATGGGTGTTTATATAAAATGTCCAAATTATCTTGATCAAAATCATCGGCACAAAATGTAATAATTGCGTGATAAAGATCCTTAATTTTGCATTCAAAGGGTTCTCTGATTTTAAAAAATTAGGTCCTTCATAAACCATCCAATAACTCATAAAAATAATTATACTATAATAAAATCCAGTATCTTTAATAATCAACGGAACGCAAATTAAGGCTGCTAAAATCCAATCAAACTTGCCATTGCCAATCGAATTTTCGCGTAATCTTGATATAAATAAGAACAAAAATAAATGTACTATCGAGATTCCAAAGATAGGGTCTGCATAGCTTGAAATAATTTGCCGTGTATTTAATGTAAGTGTCCATATTATAAGAAGGAAACTTAAAATCCCCATAGCGGATAAAGTAATAATAATAGAATTTTGTGCGTTTTCCTTATGTTGCAGATGCAATATAGGTTTTGCCCAAAGTAATAAAGAGCTTGCGAATAGGACGTTGAAAACACCTTGCACATTCATTACGAAATTACCCATGCCTAAATTTACCCATGTGTGAAGCAGGGCTCTTGCATAAGGGTATGATGGGTGTGCGTTATTAATAACAGCTTCTTGTAAAGTCGGCAGATGCCCATAGTTTAGCAAGAATTGGGCAGAAGGCAGCCAATGCGAATAATCATCCCATTGGGGGTTATTCAACACCACTGCTAACCATAATAAGGGGGTCACAAATGCAATGGAAAAGAACAAAAATATACTTTCTTCCCATATTATTTTTCTAGAACGCCAGATACCAATTAAGGATAATAATATAAGAAAAACAAGTGCATTAATTACCGAAAACCCTGCTGAAAAGACAGACCCAATAATAAAAAATACATAAACAGCCAATAATCCAATAAAGATTTGAATTGCTTGCAATGTTTTTGATCCAGTAACTGCGCGTCCAGCAAAAAACAGACACAAAAACACAAGAATTGATAAAGCAATTACGCCTATATCAGTGAAGCTAAGTGGTTCAAAACCAGCGTTATCAAAAGAGGTCATTGCTATTTATATTTAATCCACTAATTTTTTAAATTCTTATGATCGTAATAGGAAATGTACCATTTCACAAAATTTTCAACGCCCTGTTCGATAGAGGTGTTGGGTTTGAAATCAACCCAGTTTTCAAGGTTTTCTAAATTTGCTGCTGTTGCCAACACATCCCCTGGTTGCAGAGGAACAAGGTTTTTTTCTGCTACTCGACCAAGGGCTTTTTCAAGTGCTGTTATATAATCCATTAGGGGGGTCGGATTACCATTCCCAATATTAAAAATACGCCATGGGCTATTGCTAGTACTTGCATCTGGCTGTTTTGTATCATACCCAAGATTGGCAGTTGAAGTTTTATTCACAAGTCGCATTATGGCTTCTACAACATCATCAATATAAGTGAAATCACGTATCATCTTGCCATGGTTATAAATATCTATTGGTTTTCCTTCTAAGATTGCTTTGGTGAATAAGAAAAGCGCCATATCAGGTCTTCCCCATGGGCCATAAACAGTAAAAAACCGAAGCCCAGTTGTCGGCAGTTTGAACAAATGACTATAGCTATGCGCCATTACTTCATTGGCTTTTTTTGTAGCACCATACAAGGAAATCGGGTGATCAGTATTATGCGTTTCATCAAACGGTTTTAAATCGTTTGACCCATAAACAGAAGATGAGCTTGCATAAATAAGATGCGATATTTCAAACTGTCTGCATGCTTCCAGAATATTAAGAAATCCAACAAGGTTACTATTTCCATAGGCATCTGGGTCAACCAGGCTATATCTTACCCCCGCCTGTGCAGCTAAATGAATTACGCATTCAGCAGCCACTTGAGAAAATAGTTCAATCAGGGCTGTTTTGTTGGCAATATCTTGTTTGAAGAAGGTAAAATTATCAAATTTACTAAGAGTGTTAAGCCTATCTTGCTTTAGTCTTTGGTCATAATAAGGATTGAGATTATCTATCCCAGTTACAATATGTCCTGCCTCAAGCAAAAATTTGCTTACATGCATTCCAATAAAACCTGCCGCTCCTGTAACTATGATTTTCATGTGATTCCTAAATCCAGCGAAAGATATTATCTTTCTACAATACTAGGCGGTTGATTTCCATTTTTATCTTATTTGATGCGCATCTTTTAAGGGGTTTTTTAGAAAGATGTTTCAGCTAGTTTTAATCGTTTAGGATGGTTAAAAAAATTTTATTCTGAGAAATAAAATCATCTTTATCGTTGAAATATGCATATAATAATGACAGGTTGCCGAGAATAGCTGAAATCAATTTTTGAAAATGAGAATGTTTATGATTCATGTAATTGGTGATATTATCCTAGATTGTTATATAAATGGAACAGTTGATAGAGTGTCTCCTGAAGCACCAGTGCCTGTTATTAACATTAAATCACAGGAAAATAAGCTTGGTGGGGCAGGAAACGTTGCTAGCGTGTTGTCAGACTTTAACAGTCCAGTAAAAGTATGGACCAGTTTCGCTAATGATGAAAATGGTAAGATATTACAAGATTTACTTTCCAGAAAAAAAATAGAAGTTCATAATTTTGCATTATCTGAAGTTTCAACCTGTAAGACACGCATTCTTGCAAGTGGACAACAGGTTGCACGATTAGATAAGGAAATTAATTCTACAGCGTTAGGTGTGGAAGAATTGGCTTTAATTATTCATGAAATTAAACTAGGCGATAGTCTTATTGTAAGCGATTATAGTAAGGGATTGCTGCCGTCACTTGCAGATTTTTTATATAAATTAAAGCAAAAAAACATCGAAACATATATTGACCCAAAAGACGCAGATATTTCCAAATATAAACACTGCTTTTTATTAAAACCAAATTTAAAGGAGCTAAAGCTAGCCACTTTATCGGTGCCTGATATTGATATAGACGCGCAAGCAAATTGGGTTATGCAGCAGGCTCAGGCAGATATATGTCTTGTTACAAAATCTTCAGAAGGAATGTCATTATATAGCACTGATGGCAGATTTGATTTCGAAGTTATACCAAGGCAAGTTTATGACGTAACTGGCGCTGGTGATACAGTGATAGCCGCTTTGGCCTATGCCCGATATAAAGGACTTAGTTTAACAGATGCTGCATTCTTTGCTAATTATTGTGCTGCTTATGCTGTAA
>JABJAN010000130.1 GCA_018666135.1 Alphaproteobacteria bacterium
GGGTCAACAAAAACAATGGTTTATGGTGTTGCTTATCTAGTTCATTATATTAGTCAATTTATGAGTCTAATGCCAGGAGATGTAATTTCCACTGGCACCCCTCCAGGTGTTGGACTAGGTATGAAGCCGCCAATTTACCTGAAAGAGGGAGATAAAGTTCACCTTGGTATTGAAGGTCTTGGTGAGCATCACCAAAATGTTGTTTCTAGCTAATGCAATGCGATGAAAATAATAAACTATATTACTAAAAATGGAGTGTAAAATAGATATCAATATCTCTATTTTTCTAATATAAGACCTAATTTTTTTGACTGTAAAAGTTAAGAATGCAATCGTAAGATTCGTGGACTTAGCATAGGTTAATTGCGGAAAGGTAATCTTATGAAAAAATTACTATTAATTGCGATATTGCTCGTTGGATTATCTGGTGGAGGGTATTTTTATGTACAAAATTATTCCCATCAAGCAGCTATAAAAGCAGTTGAACAAGTAAAAGCCTCATTAATAATTAACTTTGAGGATAGTAACTTTACCTATGACGAGGTGAGAGCAAATATCATCACGCAAACTGCTATTATTAAGGATCCAAATATTTTTTATAATGGTGAACAGCTGTTAACAGCAAAAAGGCTGGAGATAGCTGGTGATGATAAATTATTAAGAAAACTAGCCTTATTTGATGTGGCTTTTTCTTTTGCCAAAGATGACAGCATCGTGCGTTTTACAGCGGATGAAATTTCAATTGAAGAGGTTCCGTTAGAACAGATTGATAGATTTCTGTTGGCCATTCAGATGAAGCCAGAATTAGCAGCTGTGGAGTTGATAAAAATATTGCCTGAAGAAATTTGGATTGAAAATTTACACCTCACCGCAGCAGAAAATCAATTAAAAGAAGTAATAAAAGTTTCAGGTGATTTTCTAGTTGAGGATATGGTGGACGGAGTTGCAGGTCTTATAAGGGTATCTACTTTAATCGAAGATAAAAGCGGACTAGCAGATAGCACGCCTGTTTTTTTACAGATGGACGATTTTGAAGTGTTAGGATTAGATGTAAATTCCATTCTTTCCACAATTCAGGCTGAACCTGAAGCCGATTTATCAGAAGCATTAAATCTTTTTGGGATTACAAATTTAGATATTGAAAATTTTTATTTATCGATACCTTCAGAAGAACTTACGATGAGTGCTAAGAACCACAGATTAGTTATTGATGATCAGATTATCGAGCAATTTAAGATAGAAGAATTCGCATTTAATACGGATAAGAAAAATACAGAAGTTACATTCCAAGAATTAAGTTTTGATGGCATTGATCTGAAAAATATTGATGTATTTGATGACTCTATTGCTGTGGACGCAGGCACATTATTTAGCCTTGGAGAATTTGAAATTACGGATATTAATGTTTCATCTGAGGTGTTTGCTATTTCAATTGCTGCCGTCGGCTGTTCTGCTATAAAAAATGAAAATGAAAATACCTTCAGTCGTGAGCATTATATAACAGATGTTTCATTTCCGATTAAATCACTTGAATTTCTTGATAGGCAAGCAAAAGAAAAAATACATCAAGCAGTTCAGTCTGATCAAATATCTTTGAATTTTATATCACAGTTTATATATGAAAAAAAATCCTTAGTTTTGCAAAATCATAGTGAATTCCAACTTAATGATTTGGCTGAGTTTGATGCGCAAATAGAATTAGGTGGCTTAGACATAGAAAAGGTTATGAAGAAAAAAATACATCAAGCATCTGATCTACCTCTGGAAGATCTTGAGTTTAAAAAAATTGAAATAGAATATACAGACCAAGAATTGGCTAATATTTTATTTGATATATACCCACAGTTAGAATCGGTATTTGGATTGATGAACGTTTGGGGCGAGAGTTTGCTGTCGCTTTATCCTGAAGAGAAAAAAGCATTTACTGACGCATCTCGTAATTTCCTAGAGGGGAAAAACCAAGTAAGAGCTTCTGCTGTAGCTGAATTTCCTATCAAATTATTAGATATACCAGAATTATTTATTTCAGGTGAGTTAAATCAAAATATGAGAATTGATTTTTTTGGGAGTTAAACAGCAAAAGTTCAGTTCAGTTTTGGCAGGGGTTCAACGTCCATTTTAGTGATGTTATGTGTTTTTGTTTTTAAATGTTTGCTGAATTAATTGCTCAAAAGAATTAAGAAATTGTGACCTATCTGATTTTGAGAATTGTTTGTGACTTTGTTTAGCAAACGGATCTGATGACCTTAATTCTGTCATCAGATCTCGCATAGCTAAGCTATTTCCAATGGTTTTTTCAGTCAGCACTTCCCCATTATGCTTTATAACGCTGCCACCATTTTCAATAATGCGGGCTGCCAGAGGGATGTCTGCTGTTACAACAATGTCACCAGGGGATAGGGTGTCTGCGATATATTTATCTGCTTCATCTGGACCTGCCGCCACAACAATTATTTTAACAAGTTCGTTTTGGGATGGGCGTATGCCGCCATTGCTGACTATAAAAACAGCAAGTGAATGCCGCGTTGCAACCTGTTCTATCTCAGCTTTGACTGGACACGCATCTGCATCTACAAATATCTGCACCAAGTTTTTGATACCTTTTTCAATCGATGTGATTAAATTAGTGTCTTTGATATATAGATTAGTCAAAGATTATTTTTAAACAGCACCATTAAGCTATGTTGTGCGAAAAAGTTTAAAATACAAATCGACAAATATGCTACGGTGTCATAATATTACAAGAAATAGGTGAAATTTCATTTGGAGATCAAATATGGATGCGCATTCATCCTCCAAAGTTAATATCAACGGGACAAAAATTCCTTCAATTGGTTATGGGACAATGGTGTTTCCTGAGCCTGAAAAAGCGGTTGAGCTTATTTCCTTTGCGCTTGATTGTGGGTATAGGCACATTGATACTGCCAGAAAATATGGGTCTGAAGCTTGGGTAGGGGAGGCGATAAAACATTCGCCAGTCGCCAGAGAAGATATCTGGGTTACTACTAAGGTGACGGAAGAAAATGCCAAAGCATATGATTTTGCACAGTCTGTTGAGACAAGTTTAACAACAATGGGACTGAATTATGTGGATTTGCTATTGATTCACTGGCCACAGCCAAATGTCCCACTTGGCGAGACAATTGGTGCCTTAGTAAAAGCTAAAAATGAGGGTCTGGCAAAAAATATAGGGATATCAAATTTCACAGTTGATTTGATAAATCAGGCGGCTGAGCTATCATCAGAACCCTTGTTTACTAATCAAATAGAATATCACCCTTATATAAATCAGGATAAGGTTATCGATGCATGCGCACACCATGGAATCTCTGTGTCCTGCCATGTGCCTCTTGCAAGAGGGGAAGTATTATCTGACCCAGAGATTGTAAAAATTGCGCGTATGCATAATCGAACCCCAGCACAAATCACGCTTAAATGGCTCATTCAGCAAAATGCAACCATTGCCGTTCCAAGGGGACTTAATCAGAAGGAGATAATTGAAAATATTACTCTATTTGATTTTAGTTTATCTGATCAGGAGATGAAAATGATATCTGACTTACGAGCCAGAAATTTACGTATTGTTGATCCAGAAGTCAGGCGTCCATTGTGGGATAAGCCTTAACCAATATTAAGAATGCGCATTTTTTGTATTATGAGGGCTAACAAAATAGCCAGCTTCTTGCCATGCAGTAAACCCACCTTTGATATCATAGATATTATCAAAGCCCATTTCCATTAGGGTTTTAGCTGCTAGGGCTGAGCGCCAGCCAGATGCACAAAATAAAATAAGGGGTTTGTTTGTTGCAAATACTGGCTTAAAATACGGACTTTTAGGGTCAACCCAAAATTCAAGCATACCGCGCGGAGCGTGTGTTGCACCTTCTATGCTGCCGCTTTTTGCTAATTCACGTATGTCACGCAAATCCACCAATATTGCCTGATTATTTTTTTGCTGCAGATAGGCTTCTGCAACGCAGAAACGGTTTATCACCGCTTCAGCTTTAGTGACAAGTTCAGATACGGGCGTGATTTTTTGCATTCTATATCTCCTATCTGCAGATTTTCACTTTCTTCATTCGATTAATTCATAAAAAACTGTCAAAATGAACAGATGAAATCAAGGTAAATTACTATTTGGGATTTTTTATATTTCATTATTCTTGTTAGGCTATTTTATGAAATTATTTGGTTTGCCCATCATACTGGAATAAAATTATTTAGATGAGCTTGAAAAAAGTGTAAGGAGAGTTTTGATATGGCTAGCTATCAGTCGATTTATGATTTTGAATCGTACCATAAAACTGCATTTTGGCTTGCGGCATCAAAGCTTATTGATTGGGAGAAGCCCCCAAAGATAGCGCTTGATGATAGTAATTCACCTTTTAATCTCTGGTTTCCAGATGGTCAGTTAAATAGCTGTTTTAATGCAGTTGATCGTCATGTGATTGCTGGTCACGGAGAGCAAACCGCAATTCAGTATGAATCTCCTATAACAGGCATGGAAGCATCATTAAGCTATGCAGAATTGCAGCAAGAAACGGCTAAGTTCGCTGGTATGCTTTATGAACAAGGGCTTGTAAAAGGGGATCGCGTAATTATTTATATGCCAATGATTCCGCAAGCGGCAATCGCCATGTTGGGATGTGCTCGCATTGGTGTGGTACATTCTGTTGTTTTTGGAGGATTTGCCTCTGCAGAATTAGCAAAACGCATCGATGATTGTAAGCCAAAGCTGATTGTCAGCGCCTCATGTGGACATGAGCCAAATCGAATTGTGCATTATAAGCCATTATTAGATGCTGCAATCAAGCAATCAAAACATAAACCAAATAGATGCGTTATTTACCAGCGAGACTCTGTGAAAGCCGAACTGGTTGAAAACCAAGATCTTGAATGGGCTGAAGCAATTGAGCATGTCGTGCCTGCAGACCCTCTGCCTGTTATGTCTTATGACCCATTATATATTTTATATACGTCAGGAACTACGGGGCAGCCCAAAGGGGTGGTAAGGGATAATGGAGGGCATGCAGTCGCCTTATCTTGGAGTATGTCCAATATTTATAACGTCCATCAGGGCGAGGTATTCTGGGCAGCATCAGATATTGGCTGGGTTGTTGGTCATTCATATATTGTCTATGGACCATTATTTGCTGGATGTACCTCTATTTTATATGAGGGAAAGCCGATTGGCACCCCAGATGCGGGCAGTTTTTGGCGGGTTATTGAGAAAAATAATGTAAAAGTTTTATTTACAGCCCCAACCGCATTTAGGGCAATTAAAAGGGCAGACCCAGATGGGAGTTTTATAACCAACCATAATATTAGCTCTCTTGAAACTCTGTTCCTTGCAGGCGAAAGGGCAGATTCTGATACAATAAAATGGGCGCAAAATCATCTCTTTGTTCCAGTGCTTGATCATTGGTGGCAAACAGAAACAGGCTGGTCAATATGCGCTAACCCAGTTGGCATAGAACAATTGCCAATTAAACTTGGCTCACCTTATGTGCCTATGCCAGGGTATAAAATAGAGGTGATGGATGATGCTGGAACCCCTGTGGCAGAAAATATACTTGGCTCCATAGCGATTAAACTTCCTCTGCCTCCGTCTTGTTTGTCAACAATTTGGGGTGCTGATGATGTGTTTATTGATAAATATTTAACCAAATTTCCTGGTTATTATGAATCTGGGGATGCTGGATATATTGATGAAGATGGATATGTTTATATAATGTCAAGAACAGACGATGTGATTAATGTTGCTGGTCATAGACTATCTACAGGTCAGATAGAAGAGGTTCTGGCTTCTCATCCTGATGTGGCTGAATGCGCAGTTATTGGCATTTCAGATGTCTTGAAGGGGCAAATTCCACTTGGGTTCATATGTTTATATCCAGATTCGCAGCGCCCAGCCCTGCAAATATCTACAGAAGCAGTAGCACTTGTACTAGATACAATTGGCCGTGTCTGCGCATTAAAATCAGTAGTGATTGTAGATAGGTTGCCGAAAACTAGATCTGGTAAAATCGTTCGCTCAACCATGGTTAAAATTGCCAATGGAGAACCATGGACACTGCCAGCTACGATTGATGATCCAGCCGTGCTAGATGAGATTTCCGACGCGTTGATAAAACAACTTAAATAAAAATTTAGGATTTTTATTCTGTCAATTCGTCATTAAATTTTCCGATTTTACCTATTTTTCAGCGTTTTTTTGAAAATAATGGGGTATTTTGATAAAACTTATCTTAAAAGGGATTGCGTAATCGTGTGAAAACTCGTAATTAGCTAGTTCTGTTAATTAAACAGAAACTAACAAATTGATACGAATAGCTAGTTTTTTTAAGACCAGTTTTTTGTGTTAATAAAAACTGAGGATAAAAAATGGCTAACGGAAAAGTAAAATGGTTTAATTCACAAAAAGGATACGGATTTATTGAGCCTGAAGATGGCACTCAAGACGTATTCGTACATATTTCAGCTGTTAAAGGAGCTGGTATGGATGAATTATCAGATGGGCAGTCTTTGTCTTATGATTTGGAAACAGGTCAAAATGGTAAAACATCAGCTGTGAATTTAACTGCACTGTAATCATTTTCTGATTTAAATAAATAAACGTCAGATATAAAAATATCTGGCGTTTTTTTATGTCTAAATTTAGCGCCTACTGCACTTACATTTACTTTTTAGTTATATTTTTATATTTTTGGATCGCAGGAAAAACAATTCTAAATATTGTCCAATCATTCTCACTCGTTACATTTATGTTTCCTGAATGCATTTCAGCAACCAATTTAATGATTGAGGTTCCAATTCCTGTGCCATTTTCTCGGTGTTGCTGGTTCGCACCTGGCGTAAAAAGCCTATTCAATAATTTGGGCTTAATTTTTTTCCCATTATTGCCTACATCAATTATAATAGAATCTTCTGATTGACTGGTGGTAATACATATTTTGGTGAGCTTTTTCCCCCCATGTATTAAGGCATTCTTCATTATATTTTCTATAGCTTGGTTAAGCAGAAATATATCGCAATAAGTCGAGTGTTAGGCAAGTTCAGAGTTAAACTCAAAGATTGTTTCGGAGGAAAAATTTCTAAATTGGTCAATCATTTTTTCTATAGAATTATTTAAATCTACCCATTCAGGTCTAAATTCTATAATTCGCATTTGCTCGTACCGCAAAAACTTATTGAGGATTTCTATTAAATTTGTGCCTTGTGTTTCTAAGGATTGAAAAATTTGTTTCTGTTTTTCTGGATTATTTGTATGTCGCAAAATTAATAAACTATAAATAAGGGTACTGGTCATATTCTTTGTTTGGTGAAGAAAAAAAATGACTAAATTGGCACGTTTATTCTGCTCTGAAGATATTGCATTGAACATAGAATTTATTTTTTGAACTAAAAAATTAAATTCTAATGGTGCATGTGATAATATTTTTTTGGATTCTCTATATTTTTATCTATTATTTCAAGTTTAAGATCTTGCAGCGGTGTGAAAATTCGATAGATATAAAAAGAATAGAA
>JABJAN010000131.1 GCA_018666135.1 Alphaproteobacteria bacterium
ATACAGGTAAATGAATAAATTAAAATAAGTAAAATACTAGCAGGTGCATAGCGTGATAAACAGAACATATACGCAATGAGTGCGGGTTATATATTTTATAAAAAACAAAATTACTTAACAAAAATCGGATGATGATATGACAGATATAAGTGCGTCAATGTTAAAGGAAAAAGACCCAAGCCAGCTTGATGTATCTAATATCTCAGCATGGATTTTTGACTTAGATAATACAATTTATCCAGCGCATCAAAGTTTATTTCCAAGAGTTGCTGTAAGAATGATTGACTGGATTGAACAGCATTTTAAATTACCCAGAGCGCAAGCAGAGGCGTTAAAAACTCGCTTGTTTTTGGAATATGGTACTACTATGAATGGATTATCATCTGAATATTCTATCGCTCCTGAAGATTTTTTAAGCTATGTGCATGATATAGATTTGTCTGATATTTCTTATGATAGCGAACTTGATGAAGGAATTAGCGCTCTTCCAGGTAATAAATATATTTATACAAATGGAACGGTGCTGCATGCAGAAAGAATTTTAGATGGATTTGGGATTAAACATCATTTTGATCTTATTTTCGATATTTTTGCCTCTAATCATAACCCTAAACCAGCGATGCAGCCATATCAGGATTTTCTAGCCAAGAGTAATATTAACCCTCATCAAGCAGTCATGATAGAAGATATGGCATGCAATTTAGAGCCGGCCGCCTCTCTTGGAATGAAAACTGTCTGGTTAATGGCAGAACATAGTTGGGCAAAAAAAGGTGCAACAGAGCCATATGTGCATTATATTGCAAAAGACTTAAAGGTTTTTCTGTCCAGCACCCAAAAGTTACTTTTAAAATAAACCAGTAAATTACATAAACTGGAATAAAGCAGATCTTTAGGAGAATAATATGACAGATTCTACACTTGTTAAGGTAATTGAAGACGCATTTGATGCTCGAGATACAATTACATCAGATACGACAGGCGCCAAAAGAGATGCTGTGCAAGAAGCGCTTGGGCTTCTTGATAGCGGAACAATGAGAGTTGCGGAACCAACAGGTAATCACCAATGGCAGGTTAATCAGTGGCTAAAAAAAGCAGTGTTATTGTCATTCAGATTAAATCCAATGCAGGTAATAACAAGCGGCTCTGATTATGCAGGAATTGGCGCATCATCTTGGTGGGATAAGGTGCCTTCTAAATTTGCAGGTTGGAATGCAGAACAATTTGATAAGGCGGGCTTCAGGGCTGTTCCTGGATGCTATGTAAGGCATTCTGCTTATATCGCGCCTTCTGTTGTTTTAATGCCTAGTTTTGTTAATTTAGGGGCATTTGTTGATACAGGTGTTATGGTAGATACGTGGGCAACCGTAGGCTCATGCGCACAGATAGGGAAAAATGTACACTTATCTGGCGGTGCAGGAATTGGCGGCGTGTTGGAGCCATTGCAAGCAGGACCAGTTATTATTGAGGATGATTGTTTTATTGGGGCGCGTTCTGAAATCGTAGAGGGCGTTGTTGTGGAACAAGGTTCGGTGATTTCAATGGGTGTTTTTATTGGGAAATCTACTAAAATTATTGATAGAAATACAGGAGAGATCTTTATCGGCAGAGTGCCAGCTTATTCAGTAGTTGTGCCAGGTAGTTTGCCAGGAAAACCCCTGCCAGACGGTAGCCCTGGACCCTCTTTATCTTGTGCGGTAATCATCAAGCGGGTGGACGAGAAAACTAGATCTAAAACATCATTAAACGATTTGCTTAGGGACTAAGAAATTAATGGGTGAACTCTCATACGCGGTGCAGCTAGCACAAAAGCTAATTCGCTGCCCCTCGGTAACGCCAGAACAAGCAGGAACTCTGGACTTGTTGGAAACCGAATTAGAAGGAATTGGGTTTAGCTGTACTAGACTTTCCTTCGGCGAGGGCTTGAATAAAATTGAGAATTTATATGCTGTACTTGGTGAAGGACCAGCCCATTTTGCATTTGCAGGGCATGTAGATGTTGTGCCTGTTGGCAAGGCGGAGGAATGGCAGTTTGCTCCTTTTGACGCAAAAATTAAGGATGGCAATTTATATGGTCGTGGCGCAGCTGATATGAAGTCTGGTATTGCGGCATTTGTTTCTGCTATCAGACAATGGTGCAATACTACCAAAAAACAAACAAAAATTAGTTTGATTATCACAGGTGATGAAGAAGCAGATGCGGTTAACGGCACTGTTAAAATGATTGAATGGATGAGACAGCAAGATATTCATCCAGATATGTGTGTGGTTGCAGAACCGACTAGTCAAGCTGAAATAGGTGATATTATAAAAAATGGCAGACGTGGTTCTCTGACAGGTGAGATTGCTGTCAGGGGCACCCAAGGGCATGTTGCCTATCCTCATCTTGCACATAATCCAACAGCTGCACTGATACAGATGCTTGCACCTGTGACGAGTGTTGAACTAGATGGAGGCAATGATTATTTTACGCCTTCAACAGCTGAGGTAACGGGGTTTTCAACTTCTTCTTGTGTTTCTAATGTTATCCCAGCAACTGCGAATGCACTTTTTAATATAAGGTTTAATACAGAACATACAGCCGAAAATCTGCAAGGCTGGTTAACAGAACATTTTCAAAGAATAGCCACAAAATATCAGGTTCAATTTGATGTTGAATGGAAATCAAATGCAGCTCCCTTTGTAACTAAGGCAGGCAAATTAACACAAATCATGAGTGAGGCAATATTTGCCCAAACAGGAAAACACGCCCAATTATCTACTGCAGGCGGAACCTCAGATGCTAGATTTATAACCTATCTTTGCCCAGTGGCGGAATTTGGCTTAGTAGGAAAAACGATGCATAAAATAGACGAAAATGTCGCAATAAATGATATCGATTTATTAGCAAAAATATTCGAAGATATGTTACACAGGTTTGATGCAAATAATGAATATTAGTCCTTCCGCATTTTTAAAATATCTTCACGCAACATTGCAAATGATGCTAGGTAAGCAATCTGCCGAGAACTCTTTTGATATTTCAGAAGATGGTTTATGGCAGGCAATTTTTGCAAGCTGGATAATATCTAGTATTGTTTCTATTATACCTATTCAGGCAATTGGCTGGAATTTTTTTCCAATATTTTTAGTTACCTCATTGGTATCGTTATTATCCTTTGTATTGCTTTCATATTATTTTTTAGAACGCCTTAAAAAAGGCGCTTTATTTTTAAAGTTTATGGTTCCTTATTTGTGGCTAAGTTCAATGCAGATGATATTTTTTGCGAGTATAACAATAGCCTCAACTGTTACTGGTATATTACAATTCAGCCTGTTATCTATTCCTGCTATAATTTGGATTGTTTACTGGCTAATACGTATTTCGGTGCAGCAATTAGGGGTTAGCAGATTAATTGCCTTTGGATTTTTAGCTGGTAAATTTATTATAGAGACTATTTTAGGCGTAACTGCTGGAATGAGTTTTTCCTTAACTTAAATCGGGGTTTACCACGCTATCAGGGTAAATGACATCTGTTAGATATAGGCCATCAGGCGGCGCGGTTGGCCCAGCTTCTCGTCTATCTTTTGCAGCCAGAATTTCTTTAATTCTATTTGGGTTCCATTTGCCTTTTCCAACCTCTACAAGACTACCTGTGATATTGCGGATTTGATTATGTAGAAATGATCTGGCTATAGCTATTATATGAATTTCGTCCCCTGCTGCTCTTACCTCTAATGACTGCAAGGTTCTGATAGGCGATTTAGCTTGGCAATGTGTTGCTCTAAAACTTGTAAAATCATGTTTACCTTCTAGATGCTGGGCTGCTTCTTGCATGGATTTGATATCTAGTATCTTAGCTAAATGCCAGACACGATACTTATCAAGACTTGGTCGTGCAGCTCGGGTAAGCATTCGATACAGATATCGCCTCTCAATGGCATCAAACCGTGCATTAAAATCATTTGCTACCCGCGTTGCCGAAACGATAGAAATTGGCTTAGATTCAAGATAGCTATTTAGCCCCATCATCACTGACCTTGTTGTATATTTCAAGGGTACATCTAAATGGGCTGCCTGACCTATTGCATGCACGCCAGCATCGGTTCTTCCAGCTCCTTGAACAGCTGTCGGGCGTGTGGTGAGTTTATGAGCAGCTATTTCAATTTCATGTTGAATAGAATCACCATTTTCTTGTGATTGCCACCCAACAAAAGGGGTGCCGTCATATTCTATTTTTATCAGCATTCGGTGCAGCTCAGTCATTTACATACTTCCAAATTATATCTGCCAAATTATATCTGCCAAATTATATCGCCCAAATTATATCCCCATGACGAAGATTATATCCATTTACATAAGCAGCGCCTGTCATAGGTGTTTTGCCAGCAGGTTGAAGTTGGCGGATAATTAAAATTTGTTTATCAGCTACGCAAATACCAAAATCATTATCACTTTTTGATAGAAAAACAGAACCAATTGGAAGGTCACAGGAGAAATCAGCCACTTCAGCGTGTATAATTTTAATTCTATTACCGTTAATAAGAGGTAACCAGCAGGACGGGCTAGGGCTAAAAGCCCGAATTTTGTAATCCAGCTGTTCTGCTGATTGACGAAGGTCTAAGGCTGTTTCTGATTTAGTGATTTTGTGTGCATAGCAAATTCCCTCATCTGGTTGAATAAGCGGAGTTAGCGTATCTTTGATAATAAGCTCAAGCGTTTCTAGCAAACATTTAGCTGTTAATTCAGCTAATCTGTCATGCAAACTGAGTGATGTGTCATCCTTACTAATAGCAGTTGATATAGAATGTAACATTGGTCCTGTATCAAGTCCGCGTTCCATCTGCATAGCGGTAACCCCTGTTTGTTTGTCACCAGCCTCTATCGCTCGCTGAATTGGTGCAGCACCACGCCAGCGGGGGAGCAGGGATGCATGACCGTTGATGCATCCAAATTTAGGAATATCCAAAACAGCCTGGGATAGAATTAATCCATAGGCGACAACGATAAAGATATCTGCTTTGGTTTGTTTTAATTTTTTAATCTCATCTTCAGGAGATAATGATGCAGGGCAAAAACATGGGATATTATGTGCGTCTGCAAATTCAGCAACAGCTGTTTTCTGTTGTTTCATTCCTCTGCCAGCAGGGCGGGGGGGTTGTGTATAAACACCAACTACACAATGATGCTGGTTTAATTTTTCTAAGCTTTTAATAGCAAAATTGGGACTTCCCATAAATATTAATCGCATTTAAATTCACCAAATTTTTATGACTAGCTATGCCGAACTTCCTTCAGCACTTTTCGCCATATCATATTCTTTTTTAACTTTGATATATGGTCGATGAATAAAACACCATTAAGATGGTCTATCTCATGCTGAACACAAGCTGCGAGTAATCCTTCAGCTTTCATCTGTTGTTCTGTTCCATTGATATCGGTAAAACGCACATCAACCCATGCTGGTCTAGTCACATCTGCATTATGTCCAGGGATAGAAAGGCACCCCTCCTCTAGGGTAGTAGTCTCTTTTGCAATTTGGATTATTTCTGGATTGATCATTTGCCATAATTCATCCCCATCTTCATCACGACTGCAATCCATTACAATTACTCTTTTTAATTCACCAATTTGTGGTCCCGCAAGACCAATGCCTGGAGCGTCATACATGGTTTGCGCCATATCATCGAGTAGTTGCTTTATGTCATTTGTTATTTCTTCAACTGGTGACGCCATTTTGCGAAGCAAAGGGTCTGGAACAAACAGAATTGGTTTTAGGCCCATTTAAATCCTCTATATTATGACCGATTCTATATAAAATTTAATCAGGTCTGATAGGTGGTCTATAATTGCATGATATTCTCTTGACTGTCATGCTTGCATTCTAAGGGGGTGCATTCTTATATTAAATAAGGTGCCAGACTTTAGTCATTGAACCCTTGTGTTAAATAGCTTTTGGTACAATAAAGGTCAAGCAAGCTTATAAGGCAAACAAGATAAATTGAGAAATATGATGCCAGTTTCCATTACCACTCCAATGATTATTTTAGCAGTAGCAATCTGTATTATTGTGGTGGTATCCTTCATTCTTCTAAAACGAGTCACCCTAAATACGCAATCTGATTCATTGGCAGAATTGCGCGGGCAGCTCTCACAAATGGCTCAGCTTTCGGGCCAACAACAGCAATTATTTTCTAGCCAGCTAACAGAACAGTCAGCCAGAATAGAGCAAACCTTAACTGGATTTCGCCAGCAACTGGGCAATTCTCTTCATCAACAAACCCAATCAACTCATGATAATCTTACAAAATTATCAGAGAGATTAGCTGTTATTGATAAAGCAAACAGTCAGATTTCTGAATTAACAGGACAAGTAACACAGCTTCATAACATTCTCGCCAATAAGACAGAACGGGGGGCATTTGGAGAGGTTCAGTTAGAAAATTTGGTAAAAACAGTATTGCCACCAAATGCCTATGCTTTTCAAGTTACTCTGCCAAATCAAAAGCGGGCTGACTGCGTTTTGAAATTACCCAACCCTCCTGGTGATATTGTAATTGATTCAAAATTTCCGCTTGAAGCATGGCATAAGTTACAAGATGCAGATACCAAAATAGAACAGCAGGCAGCAAGAAAACAACTAGCCATTGCTGTTAGGGGTCATATTAAGGATATACAAGATAAATATATTCTGGCGGGAAGCACAGCAGAATCCGCCTGTTTGTTTTTACCATCAGAAGCTGTTTATGCTGAATTGCACGCAAATATGCCAGACGTAATAGAAGCATCTTATAAGGCGCGGGTTTGGATTGTATCTCCCACAACGATGATGGCCACTCTTAACACAGTTAGAGCAGTGTTACGTGATGCAAGAATGCGTGAACAAACAGCTATCATTCAATCTGAAATGTTAAAATTAATAGAAGATGTCTCAAGGTTAGATATTCGGGTTGAGAATTTAAACAGACATTTTTCACAAGCACAAAAAGACATTGGTGAGATTCAAACCTCAGCAGGAAGAATTACGAAAAGAAGTCTTAAAATCACTGAATTAGAGGTTGCAGACGATGAAAAGCTATCTGTGATTGAGCCAGATTCCACCAGAACGGGCACAATTTCTGTACCCTCAGAAACTACCAACGAATAGACCTTGTGTTATTTATTTAGTCAAAGGAGTCCGTGCTTTCATTGCCAGCGCCAGGGTTCCATCATCTAGATAATTTAACTCACCGCCGACGGGCACACCATGCGCTAGTCTTGAAAGGGTAATAGTAAGCCCTGCAAGCCGTTCTGCGATATAATGGGCTGTGGTTTGCCCTTCAACAGTAGCCGAAGTGGCAAGAATTATTTCACACATATCTTCTGATGTAGAGATAGATGTTACATAACTCACTAATTTATCGATTCCCAGCTCGCTTGGACCTCGCCCATCCATGATATTCAAACATCCCCCTAGAACAAAATATCGACCTTGGAAAACGCCAGCACGCTCCATTGCCCATAAGTCGGATACATCCTCAACAATACATAATCGGCGAGCATCTCTGCGGGGGTCATTACAAATTGTGCATTTATCAAGTTCAGTTAGGTTATTACATTGCACACAAGGTCGATAACGATGAGCAACTTCATGCAGCGCTTGTGCAAGTGGAAGCATCGTTTGTTCTTTGTTTTTTATAAGAGCAAGAGCCGCCCTTTGGGCAGAACGTGGACCTAATCCAGGCAGCTTTCCAAGTCGTTTAATAAGATTTTGAAGACCATCATCACTCATTTTAAAAGGGAAGTTTCATTCCAGGTGGTAATGGAAGTCCGCCTGTGAGCTTTGTCATTTCTTGCGCCAACGCTTTATCTGCTTCATCTTTTGCGTTATTAACGGCAAGTTGGATTAAATCTTCTAATGTTTCAATATCTTTTCTGTCCACAACATCTTCGGTAATTGAAATAGAAACCACGCGCCCTTTACCAGTAACGGTAACTGATACAGCACCTCCACCTGATGTTGCAGAAAAATGCCTGTTGGACATTTCTGATTGCATCGCTTCCATCTGAGATTGCATTTCCTGCACTTTTTTCATCATTCCGCCCAGATTACGCATCATAAATTTTATCCCTTTCTTCTGTATCTTCCATATCCAGTGCTATTTTTGTATTTTTGCCTAATTCAGGTGTCTGTGTGTCTGTTGATGCTGTTTGATTATCTTGATTAAGCTTCGGGATCACGTCGACAACCTCTGCTCCTTGGAATGTTTCTAGAAGTTTTTTTGCCACAGGATGCTCAGCTGCAGCTGCTAACTTTTGTTGTTGTGTATGCGCATCGGTTTTTTGCAAAGTAGGTAAACCAGGGGTATCACTGACAGCTACAATCCATCGTTCATTTGAATTGGTATTTAGAATATGTGCTATTTTTCCAGGTAAGTCTTCTGGAGCATCACTAACCAAATGTAGTTCAAGATGAGGTGCTTCTAGTTTCACTAATTCAACATGTTTTCGAATATCTGCTGCTAATATAAGAGCCCCTTGCTGCTCACAAAATTCAGCAATATCGCGCAAATGTTCAAATTTAGATTTGTTTGCCAGATTAGCGCCAACAGGTGAAGGCTCAGATTCTAATTTAGTTTTAGATACCATTTCGCTGGTTTCAACTGGTAGCGTCTGGTTGCTAATGGACGAAAATGATTCGGATATCTCCTTTGTAGTATTATCACTATTTGAGGGTGGTTCAGATTCACCAGAAGGTGTATTCTTTGTATTAGAAGGCTCTATTTTTTCTAGTGGGGTATTTGGAAGTTTATCTAAAATTTCAGACGGTGTAGGCATTGGCGCTGTATATGCAAGGCGGATAATGAGCATTTGTGCCGCTGATTCTGGTCGTGGTGCGGCTTTTATTTCTTGATGACCTTTTAATAAAATTTGCCAACATCTTGCTAATCTAGGAATACCAAATTTGGCTAGGATAGTAAGTTTTTCTTTAGAAGATTCACTTACATCTTCTAACATTGAGTTACTGGCGATGAGGGAGGCTTGATGCGTAAAATCCATTAAATCAGACAAAATTTGTTCTGGCTCAGCCCCAGAATCAACCGCTTTTTTAAGACTGGTTAGGGCTGTTTGGATATCACCATTTAAACAAGAGTGAAGCAAATCCATAAGGCCATCTGAATTAGCATGACCTAGCATATCCTCAATTACAGATACGGTTATATCGTTTGAGCCAAGAGCAGATGCTTGGTCGAGCAGAGAAAGTGCATCTCGAACTGAACCACCTGCAGCATAGGCAAGCAGTCTGATAGCATCAGATTGTGAATTAATTTTCTCAGCTGTACAAATTTTATCTAAGTGCGAGATTAGCAGATCAAGCGGGACTCGTCGCAGGTCGAATCTCTGACATCTTGATAAAATTGTTATAGGCACTTTTCGTATTTCAGTTGTAGCAAAAATAAATTTTACAGCCTCTGGAGGCTCTTCTAGCGTTTTTAGTAATGCGTTAAAGGCATTTTTTGATAGCATATGAACTTCATCAATAATGTAAATTTTATAGCGTGCAGAAACCGGTCGGTAGACACTTCCATCAATGATTTCACGAATATCATCTACCCCTGTATGAGACGCAGCATCCATCTCTAAGATATCTACATGCTGAGCTGCTTGTATTGACAGACATGGCTCACACTGGTTGCAAGGCTGCATGGTCGGCCCTGAGTTGCCATCAGACCCTATGCAATTCAACCCCTTTGCCAATATTCTAGCAGTAGTAGTTTTGCCAACTCCTCTTACACCAGTTAAAATGAACGCATGGGCTAATCTATTTAAGGTAATTGCGTTTGATAGGGTACGCACCAATGCATCTTGTCCAATCAGTGCATCAAAATTATCAGGTCGATATTTTCGTGCTAAAACTTGATATTCTGCGACGCTATTTTGTTCCATAAAACTGTTCACTCTTAGAAACACTAACCTTATTTAAGACCAGATGTCTTATCTGGTAGAGTTGTGCTTGCCTTTTAAACCAGTGCTAGCGATTTTACACATCTATCATCGATGGAAAATATTTTTTCGCCAACATAGTTGGTGATTAGGTGAAAGGCTGAACGACCCGGTTAAGAACCACGCTGGCTGCTTCCTTTCGGACCTGACCTAATGAGCAGAGCAAACCGTCCACCCAACCTTTCATAGCAGAATATGGAACATCAGATTAGAACAAACAAGTCTTTTTAAAACTAGTGTAAAAACTATTTTTTATTTAGCAGCATATCTATGCGGGCTAGATGGATAACAGCCCAAAATTTTTACCGCATCTGGCAGGCAATAAAATTTTAGCTCTTCTAGCGCTAATTGCATATTTTTATGTTCAATATGACCCTCACAATCAACATAAAACTGTGCTGCTCGCATCTGGTTGCCTGACATATAGGATTCAATTTTTGTGAGATTAATGCCGTTCGTAGCAAAACCACCAAGTGCCTTATACAAAGCAGCGGGAACTGACCGAACTGAGAATACAAAAGTACAATGTGATGGTCCTGATGATATATCTGGTGTCTGCATCTGTTTTTTCATAATCAAAAACCGGGTTGTATTTATTGTCATATCAGTTATCTCGTCAATTAGGATATCAAGACCATAAATATCTGCAGCCAGGCTTGATGCTATCGCACCTTTTGAGGGTTCTGCCCAAGAAGCAACATCGGATGCTGCTCCAGCAGTATCAGAATGAATAACAGGTTTTATGCCCAAATCTTGAAGTTTTTTTCTGCATTGAGCTAGGCCTTGCTCATGGCTATGTACTTCTTTGATTTGTGATAATGTGGCTCCTTTTATTGCAAGTAATTTATGATTCACCGGCTGAAAATGTTCTGCCACAATATGAAGTCCAGAATCAGGTAGCATATGGTGAATATCTGCAACCCGTCCAGCAGTTGAATTCTCAACTGGTACCATAGTAGAATCACATTCTCCTATTTGAACAGCCCTTAGCATATTAGAAAAACTCTCATAAGCGACAGCCTCCCACTCAGGACAAAATGCCTGACAGGAAAGATGAGAATAGGCACCAGGGACTCCCTGATAGGCAATTTTTTGACGTTTGCTCATAATATCCTCACTTGTTTTTATTGCGTATCCGCTTTTTTTGAATATTTACTTCTAGCATATATCAGGTCTTGTTCTGTATCTATTCCAGCAGCAGCGGAATTTACCTGACCTGCGCCAATGATCAACCCTAGCTCCAATGCGCGCAATTGTTCTAATGACTCTGTCTTCTCTAACGCTGAAGGGGGTGTCTTAACAAATTGGCTAAGGGATTCGCGTTGCCACCCATAAATGCCGATATGATGCCAGTATATTGCGCTGCCGTGAGGTATCGGAGCTCTGCTAAAATAATGCGCTCTTCCGATAGGCAGCCCATCCTCATTCTTGTTAGTTTGCCAGCTCATCACAGCTTTTACAACCTGCGGTGCATTAATTTCATGTTGTGCACATGGGGCGACTAAGGTGCATAAATCAAATTCTTCTTGCAGCAACATTGACGCTAAAATAGATAAATAATTTGGCGGAATATCTGGCAAATCACCTTGTAAATTAATGACGCGGCGATATGTCTCATCTGGATCAAATTCACATAAAGCAGCATAAATTCTATCAGATCCAGATGGCAGTTCAGGATCCGTCATTAAAGCAATCCCGCCTTCATTTTCAATCACGTTGATTATGTCTTGGTTGTCACAGGCTACTAAAACAGGCCCCAAACTGGCGGCCACAGCCTGTTTCCAGACATGTACAATCATCGGTTGCCCGGCAATGTCTGCCATTGGTTTATTAGGCAGACGACTAGATCCCATTCTTGCAGGGATCACTGTTATAATGTCATTATGTTCAGTCATGATGTTTTTTTTCATAATTTTGAGCAACAGGCAAAAGAATTCTGCATTTGGCAACTCTGAAGGACTTGAGAGAAAAGGAGGTTTAGGGTATCACAATGTCTGAATTATGATTCAAAATAGTTTCAATTGTTTTAAACATCTATTTTGTATTATACCATAAACGAAGATATGACCATGATAGCGGGGGTTTGCATGGATAACCTAAAGACAAATAAAATTCTAGCTGGATTTTTGCTAGCAGGTCTTTTAGCAATGGGCGGTGGTAAAATCGCCGAAATTTTTGTTCCATATCAGGAATTAGAAGAAAATGCCTATCCGATTGAAATCACACAATTAGCAGATTCAGGCAATAATGCTGCACCAGTTAATCAAGGTCCTGAGCCTATTTTAGCTATGTTAGCATCAGCAGATATAGATGCAGGTATCAAAATTGCTAAGAAATGTTCTGCCTGTCATGAATTTAATGCAGATGGAAAAAATAAAACAGGTCCGATGCTATGGAATATAGTTGATGCCAACATGGCAATGAAGGAAGGTTTTAATTACTCAGGGGCGCTTGCAAGCATGGGGGGAACTTGGGATTATAATGCGCTTAACGCATTTTTTTATAAGCCTAAGGCATATGTTGAAGGAACTAAAATGAATTTTGCGGGGCTGAAAAAACCTTCTGATAGAGCAAATCTTATTGCCTATCTAAGAAGCCTCTCTGATGCACCAGCCGCATTGCCAACACAACAAGAGATTGACGCAGAATCAGTACGGACTGATTAATAATCTTCTGAATTGCAATGAAGTGGAGTAGATAGATTACCAGCCCACTTACAACAAATAACTTTAATTTAGCCGAGATTGCCCATAATTTGGGACATATTCCTCGGCTAACCAGACCAATTGCTGAGAAGTATTTTCGTGCAGTGGATAAGATTGATGTAAAATCGGACCAGTCACCTGTGACGATAGCAGACACGCTTATTGAAAAAAAAATACGAGAAATATTAGAAAATGAGTTTTCAGCCACTACTATTTTTGGCGAAGAATTTGGCGGCAGTCTTGCGCTAGAAACAGGCTGGTGTATAGATCCTATTGATGGAACTAGGGCATTCATCGCTGGAAAGCCAACATTTGGAACCTTAATTGCTTTTTGTGATAATGGTATTCCTTTAGTCGGTCTGATAGATATGCCATGTCTTGATGAGATGTATATAGGCTATTATGATGATTCTCAAAAAATGTCTCAGGTAACTTTAAATGGTAAAATGATTAAGGCATCTGGGAAGCAAAATTTATCAGACGCATTTATAGCCACATCGTCTCCAGCAGCATTTACGGCAATTGGACTTCAGAAATTTAACAAAATTGCTCAGAAATGCAGGGATGTATATTATGGTGGTGATTGCCATAATTACGCATTATTAGCATCTGGGCATATTGATATTGTAATGGAACATACATTATCTCCTTATGATATGATGGCTTTAATTCCTATTCTGCGTGCTTCAGGTGCAATTGTCACTGATTGGTCTGGGGCGCCCATTAAAACCCAAAATTCTGGGGAAATACTTGCCGCGTCAACGGCTGAGCTTCATTCGAGTGCCTTGGCATTACTGTAATATAAAATTATGGTCTGTATGAAATGACATTAATTGCTTTTTATGATGGCGCAGAAAATACAACATTCAATAAATGGCATCACTGTCTTCAGGCAGCTGACCCTGAATTTACGCTTGTTCCATTAATGGATAAGCAAGCTGATAAGGCAGAAATAGCCCTTGTCTGGAATATGCCGGCTGGAAGATTAGCAGAATTAAAGCAGTTGAAATTAATTTGTTCTCTTGGACAGGGAGTTGACCATTTATGGAAAGATTCGCAATTTCCGCCTTCCATTCCTGTGATTCGGCTAGTAGATCCTAATATGTCACATGCGTTAAGCCAGTGGGTTTTAGCTGTGCTACTTGATTATCTAAGAGACGGTCCCTTTTATCGAACAAATCAGCTTAAAAGAGAATTTAATAAGGTACCTCAGAGAGACACAACTGGCTTGAATGTCGCTATTTACGGTATTGGCGCGATTGGATCGGTCGTAGCTCAGAATTTACAGAGCCTTCAATTTACAGTGCAGGGGTGGGCACACTCACACAAAGATAAGCTTTCGATTAAACAAGCTTATGGGGAGTCTGGGTTTCAGGAAATGCTAGCTGGCAATCTTGTGCATATTTGTCTGTTACCTCTTACGTCAAAAACCAGAGGTGTATTCTCAAGAGCTGCATTCGAACAAATGCCAAAAGGGGCATATTTTATTAATGCTGGTAGAGGAGACCATGTAGTTGAGCAAGATTTACTTGCATCTATAAAAGCGTCTCATCTCTCAGGTGCTGCATTAGATGTATTTAGGCAAGAGCCATTACCAGCCTCTCATCCATTCTGGGAAGAACAGCGTATCTCAATATGGCCACATGTGGCAGCGCAAACCAGTCCAGATACAGCAACCGCGCAAATTCAACAGGCTATATATGATATAAATTCAGGAAATATGCCAAAAAACCTTGTGGATAGAACCCGTGAATATTAATTCATTAGTAGCGCCTAATGTGATAATAAGTTTGTCATAGATTAATTTGTTTTTGCATTAAAATTTCATTTATTTGCCTGTAAAAATGAGTAACATAATATCAATTAGTTTAATTTATTAAAAGTGAGGTTATAGTATGGCGCTTTCGGACAGAATTCCCTATCAAGCCATTGTTGATAGACCAAAATTGCAATTGCCAAATGGCAAGAGAATGGCTGTATGGGTATGCGTAAATATAGAAGAATGGCGTATAGAAGGACCGATGCCAAGAACTGTATTATCGCCGCCAATGGGTCAACCCTTATTGCCAGATGTTCCAAACTGGTCATGGCATGAATATGGAATGCGCGCTGGTGTGTGGCGCCAGTTCAAAGCAATTACAGACAGAAATATCAAGGCAACAGTCGCCATAAATGGTAACGTATGTAATTCCTACCCAAGAGTTGCAGGTTATGCCAAAGAAGCTGGGTGGGAGTTTATGGGGCATGGTTTTTTGCAAGGTCCAATGCATAGACTTACCTATCAAAAAGAAACTATTCAGCGTGCAGTTGATTCTATTGCAGAGTTTGTTGGAGAGCAGCCAAGGTCTTGGGAAAGTCCTGGATTAACTGAAACTGAAGAAACACTTGATTTTTTGAGGGCTGCTGGAATTGAATATGTTGCAGATTGGGTGATTGATGATCTGCCACAGGAAATTGCAACGCCATATGGAACAATCACTACCGTTCCTTATTCTGTCGAAACTAATGATATTACTGTATATGCATTACAACAGCATAAGTCTGATGAATTCCTTAACAGGGGAATGGGACAATTTGATAGGCTTTATGAAGAGGCAGCTGATAATGCCAGAATTATGGTAATATCTGTTCACCCATATATAACGGGCGTGCCGCATAGAATTAAATATCTCGAGGCGCTTCTAGATTATGTAATGGAACATGATGAAGCAGTATTTATGACTGCTTCTGAAATTGGGGATTGGTACACATCAGAAATGGCTCGAATTAACGGATGATTGTTATTTCCTGTGAGATGCCAGATAAGATTTAGTGCTTAAACTGCCATTCTTTTTTATTTTGACAGGAAAAATTCATCAGGAGACAGAGATAAATCAGGCAGTATAATGTCTGATTTATCATATACTCTAAAGGCTTTAATAGTCATTGATATTAGGGTGTAATAACCACATACTGCGGTCAAATCGATTACGCTGTTGGATTCAAGGGTAGCCACTGCAAATTCATATGTTGTATCTGACACGCCTTTGTCGCGATGTAATTCTGCGCAATAATGAAAAACCGCTTGCATTTTTGGGTCCTTAAATTCAGGCTGCTTGGCAAAGGATATAGAAGAAATAATATCTTCTGGAATGCCTGCTTTGCGGGCAGAAGGTACATGATGCACCCATTCGAATTGAGCAGACCAATAACGGGCAGTGACGAGTATTGCCAATTCTGATAGATAAGGCGGCAGGCTGCTGTCAAAGCGCGCATATTGTCCAAGCGCTTGCGCTGTTTCGGCTAATTCTGGATTGCGCATCCAAATCCGTAACGGTCCAGCAACACGGCCTCTGGGACCATCGATAATGGTGCTATAAACCTCTTTTTGTTTTTCGGTAAACGAAGCTAAATCAAGATCGGGTAAACGTGGCTGTGTCATGATAGCAAATTTCTAGATGTTATGTGGATTGGCAATATTATCAATCTTGCCTTTAAAAAATACTAGAGCATCAGAATCTGATTGGGTGAAATCTAAAATTTTACCAACCACAATAATATGGTCACCGCCCTCATAGACAGCCCATTTTTCACAACAGAAATGGGCAATATTACCTGTGATAATAGGCATGTTATTTGCATTTTCAGACCATTCAACACCTTCAAATTTATCCTCCACAGGTTTTGCAAACTGCCAAGCAATAGCTTCTTGTTCTGCGCATAGAACGTTAACAACAAAATGCTCACTGGTTTCAAACAAGGTTTTACTTGCCTGTTCTTTCCCAATTGAAAATAAACATAATGGGGGATCCAGACTTAGGGAGGAAAATGAGCTCACTGTAATGCCAGTTGGTTTATTATTTTCGTCTTTTAATGTGATAACAGTTACACCAGATGGGAAACAGCCAAACGCATTACGTAATTCTTTTGTGTCAAATTGTGTCATTCAAAGCTCTTACTGTTTAAAACTATATGTTGCGAATAATGAAACAAAATCATAGCCTTGATTTAATGTCATCACCATTATTATGTAAGGATAGTATGACAGGTTGTGATCAGTACTTCAATTATCAATAATTTAAAATCGGATAATATCATTCTAAATGTTTTTACATGCCTTATCAATCACCTTCCTGAGGAAAATTGATTGATCCATATTAAATTCTTTCAAACTATGAAACTATCTTGCAGAAACGCACTTTATGTTTCCAATCTTTGTGCCAAAACAGTATTATCTTCTTAATTGTTCAACAGGGAGTTAAGCGATGTTAATTGGATTAATTGGTGTAGGTAAAATGGGTCGGGCGATTTGCGAGCGTCTGATGGAAACAGGCAATCAGCTTGTTGTTTGGAATAGGTCTCCAGAAAAAATTGCGGATTTGAAAGGGGTCACGATTGCCTCTACACCTGCTGAAGTCGCTGCTTCAGCAGAAATCATTATCTCAGTTCTTGCAAATGATCATGCAACGCAATCTGTCTATTTTGAAGAAGGCGGGTTAACAAGTATCTCATTGCAAGGAAAACTTATTATAGAAATATGTACGTCATCTCCTGAGCGGGCGGTTGAGCTTGAAAAAGCGGTAATGGACGCAGGTGGACAATTTCTTGAATCACCTGTCGGAGGAACAGTAAAACCTGCAAGAGATGGTACTTTGCTTGGATTGGTTGCTGGAGATAAAACGGCATTCGAGCGTGGCAAACCTATTTTGGAGCAATTAACTAGAAGAATTGAGTACCTAGGAGCAGTAGGTTCTGCTTCAGCTATGAAATTGGCAGTTAATTTACCTTTAATGGTGTATTGGGGAGCCTTAGGTGAAGCAGTTGCGATTGCTATGAAAAAAGATATCAGCGCTGAGCAAGCAATGAGTATCTTAGTTGATAGTTCAGGAGCAATTGGTGCAGCAAAAATGAGATGTCAGCCAATCTTAGATATGATGCAGTCTGGTGAATCATCTGCATCAAATTTTTCAATGTTTAATGCTATTAAAGACATGAAATTAATGGTGGGCACGGCTCAGAATTTGGGCGTTGAAAGTCCGATAATTGACGCTGCACGCAGATCAGCTGAAGACGCAGCTGAAGATGGTTGGGCAGCGCATGATGCGTCATTATTAGCTGCTTGGCGCAGTAGTAAATCTTAAGAAAGGAAATAATATGTTACCAGTAGCACTTGTTGGATTTGGTTGGTGGGGTAGAACCATCGCATCCAGATTAAAAGAGAATAGCCTTTTTGAATTGGTCTGCGTTGTTGAGCCGAATGCAGATGCACATGATGATATTATCAAAATGGGTCTTAAGCCAGTTTTGGATTTTGATGAAGCTGTCCAAATGGAAAATGTGCAGGCACTTATATTAACTTCTCCTAATGATTTACATGACTCACAAATTGCAAAATGTGTGGCTGAAGGAAAGCATGTTTTCTGTGAGAAACCTCTGTCGCTTACTTTTGACGGTGCGCGCGATAGCGTGCAAGCTTGTGAGAAAGCAGGTCTTGTATTAGGCATAGGACATGAGAGAAGATTTGAGCCAGCAGTAATGGAAATCAAACGGCTTCTTGATGAGAATGCATTTGGAAATATCATGCACGCAGAATTAGCTTTTAGCCATGATAAGCTTATTGGTCTTCCCTCAGGAAGTTGGAGAACATCAAAAACCTTCGCGCCAGCTGCTGGAATGACACAAATGGGTATCCACCTAACAGATATATTGATTTGGTATTTTGGCAAAGTTAAATCTGTTTATGCAATTACCTCAAGCCGTTCACTTGGCTGGGAAACAGGCGATGTAGTGGTAGTTCAGTTGTTATTCGAAGCTGGTATGACTGCAAATATACAAGCTATTCTGCACACACCCCATTTTCTGCGCACGCATATCTTTGGGTCTGAAATGTGGGCAGAGGTTAGAAATAGCACACACCCTGATGAGACAACTGGTGTTGCAGATTTGCAAATTTACAGGTCCTTGGATGATTCAAAAACCACGCGATTTGATTGGGCGGATTCTGTATCAGCAAATCTTGAAAATTGGCGCTCAGCTATTGTTGATGGTACCCAATACCTTAATAGAAACTTTGAGATGATGCATAATATCGAAGTATTAAATGCTATCATCAAATCTGCAGAAGAAGGCGAGGTTGTAAAACTATCTTAGGCAGATAAAAAACCGTAGAAATTAAACTATGAAAAAAACTGATAGATTTGTTTAATGCCTATTGATAGCATTAAAACAAACAACAGCTTTTTAAATCTTTCTGAACCAATATAAGGGCGTAGTAGGGATCCTAATTTAAACCCTACTACGCTAAATAAAACAGCAGATATGCTAAGAATAACAGAATTTGAATTTAGCAGGTTGTTGTTAATTAGCCCAATAGTTAGCCCCAATCCCCCCACTAGAAAAATATACCCAACCGCCCCAACAAATTCATTTCTGGATATGTCTAGGGAAGCAAAATAAATTATGGCTGTTGATTGAATTCCGGTCATGCCGCTAAGCAATCCAGAACTTGCCCCAGCAATTATCTGCCAAGCGGGGTGTGCTGTAATAGGCAGCGTGAAGTTAAACAAGCTATATATTGCGAATAATGCCAGAGCCAATCCAATGACTGCTGTTATCAGATCGACTGATATTTGGGTCAGGATTTGGCTAGAAAGAAAGCTGGTACATAACATGAATAATGCCATATATTTATATTTAACAATTATTAGCTTCCAGTTTTTTTCAGAAAAAAGCTGCTGGATGTTGGTGATGACAATCGGTAGTGCAATAACGCTAATTGCCGTTATGGGTGTAATGAATAGCGGAAGGGTTGCCATAGCAACAACAGGAAAACCGATACCAAAAATACCCTTTACACTGCCAGAAACTACTAAGGCAAGCATGATAGAAGCTAAGGTTAAAAAGCCATATGTCTCAAATATCATTTAACCAATTTTTGCTTATAAACTTCATATACTGCAGCCGTATCATATGTAATAGGCACAGTTTCTTTTGCAACATCATATAACTTCTGAGTGACGTCAAACAAAGGTGTATAGCAATTATGACTTTTTATGTCTTCACTGATAACTGATATGTCCTTATACGCAATAGTCATATTTGCTGTAGGCGGCTCATAGGCATGATCTATCATTAATGGCATACGCAAATCAGACATTTTTGATTGACCAGCGCCGTTAGATAATAATTCAAATATCATTTTAGGTTCTAGCCCAAGTGAGATACCATAATTCAGGCTTTCAGAGGCAGCACAATTATGAACATAAACAGCATGGTTTGCTACAAATTTTAATTTTGATCCATTGCCAAATGGACCAGCATAGATAACCGCTTTTGTAAAATGTTCTAGTAGAGGTTTTATTCTAGAAAACCCATCTTCAGGACCACTTGCCATCATTACTAGGTCAGCTACTGCAGCCTGTGCGCCTGTGCCACTTACGGGGCAGTCTAGTAAAATTGCTCCACAGCTATCTAAATCACTTTTGGCGGCTTGCTTTGTATCAAGTGTAAAGGTTCCTGTTTCTAAAACAACCTGACCAGGCTTCAAAATTTTACTAAGTTTGCTGGTCGCATCAGCAAGTATTTTGGTATTTGCTAATGATAGGATAATCATCTCACACTCAGAAAGCCAGTCACCATAGCTTGATTGAGGTGTGCCACCTGCTTTAGATAGCATTTCTTGTGCTGCTGGGTCTGGATCAAACCCATTTACGGTAATACCGCCTGCCAATAAGTTACGTGCATATGCACCTCCCATGGCACCAAGCCCGATAATTCCTACACTCATGATTACTCCATTTTATTGTTGAGAAGATTATATTTATTTTTCGATAAAAACCCAAATAGTTGATATTATTATGTTCACATTTATCGATAATTAGCTAGAGTATTTATACGAAAATAATCACAGGAAGGAGAGTTATGAAACTCGCAACGGTAATAGATAATGGTAATGTAAAAGCAGGAATGATTATAGGGGATGAGTTTGTTTGTTGTGTTGAAGGCGAAGCAGCAGAGATGGCTGTTTTGTCCTTAATACGTTCAGAAGATACCTCCTCTTGGCAGAGTATGGCAGATACAGCTCCTAGAAAGAAGCTAAGTGAAGTGCAACTCCTAGCGCCAATACCTCATTTATTGCGTGATATGATATGTGTTGGCAAAAATTATTATGCACATGCAAAAGAGTTTTTTGATTCTGGATTTGATGCAACTCAGAAGGAAACAATCCCTTCAGAGCCAATTATATTTACTAAGGCTATGACTTCTTTAATTGGACCAGATGATGCCATTGACTCATCGATTGATCCAACATCGACTGTAGATTACGAAGGTGAGCTTGGTGTAATCATAAGCAAGACAGCCAAGCGGGTATCTAAAGATGATTGGCAAGATTATGTATTTGGATATGTAATCATCAATGATGTGACGTCACGTGAGTTACAGAAGAAACATAATCAATGGACAATAGGTAAGGGGTTAGACACCTTCGGTCCAATGGGTCCTTTCATTGCAACAAAAGATGAAATAGAAGATTTGCCATCTATGCAAATTCAGACGTTA
>JABJAN010000132.1 GCA_018666135.1 Alphaproteobacteria bacterium
AATGGATTGAAGGTATTTCTGGAATAATTGATTTTATATTCTATTTGATAGCTGGGTTGGCCTGGATTCCAGCTGCTTCCATTGTAATAAAGTGGCTTGCCGATAACGAATCTCATTAAAAAATGGCTGTTACAGGGAAGGGTAGGGAGTATTGTACATAATTAAGAAACTAGCTTTAAGTCGTCATATGACTTAATTCCCTTACATCAAGAGGATACCAAAAAACCTATGGCACAAGATTTCAAAAAACCTATGGCATCTGATATCAAAAGACTTAAGGCACAAGATATCAAAAAAACTATGGCATCTGATATCAAAAAACTATGGCAGAGTTTATAAAGGGATATGGATGCTAGATAATCACGCTAGACCATTGCAAAAAGTATCAGAGCTAGCCTATCAGCTGCTTACCCAATATGATCTTGCTGACTGGCAATTTTGTTTTGATCACGCAAGATCGCGAGCAGGATTGTGTGATTATAATAAAAAAACCATATCTATGTCCCGAAAATTTGCAAGAAGTGCAGATGACGCGCAAATAAAAAATACTCTTCTACATGAAATAGCACATGCATTGGTTGGGCATGCTCATGGGCATGATATTGTTTGGCGTGCCAAAGCAATGGAAATTGGGTGTGATGCAAAAAGATGTCATAATTCCGTTTTTTCAACCCCAAAATGGGTGCTAACTTGTCCAAAGGGATGTTTTTCAACTCTGCGCCATAGAAGAAAAAATAATCTTGTTTGCGGTAAGTGCAAGACCCCAGTTTTATTTCAGTTGCATAATGTTTGATGTTTTTGAATTACGAACAATAAAATTAAGAGACGCTCTTTTGTCTCTTTCACAATTAGATCAGAAAATATTATCCATTCCCTATTTTACCTATGATGAAATAACGGCGCTTAATGATTATACTAATTTAATTTCCTTTAGGTTTCCTCAATATAAATCACGAACAAAAGTAGTTCAGGATTTTAAGATTTGCTTTCCAGCACCAAAAATAGGGGCGCTGAAAAATTTGGTTGATCATTTTAATCATATTTTCAGTTGCACAGAATATACTCAATTCTTTAGTGCGCCTATATTTTTCAATGATTTTGCGGTTCAAAGATATGATATTCAATCCAACGGCATAGGTGTCCATAAAGATGCTATTAGATACCGTGATTTAATTATAATTATCTGTCTTGCGGGTGAGTCAGACTTATATATAAGCAGTGAGCGTGATGGCGCCCAAAAGACATTCATTAATGATCACCCTGGACGCTTAGTTTTAATGGCTGGTCCTGGGTTTAAAAACCTTGGTACCCCCGATAAAAGAGTTTTACATGGGGTAACTAATATTACCTCTGGCAGGCTATCGATTGGTCTTAGATGCGATATTCATAAGGATTAGTAGCAGAAACATATTTTCAAGTCTCACCGCGATTGCCGCGTGGATCAACCCACGCAATTGTATTGTCGTTTCGCCTATAGACAAGGTTTAAGCCAAGATGGCTTGCATTTCTGAATAATAAACACGGCTCGTCAGATAACTCTAGTTTCATAACAGCCTGTTCAACAGTAAATAATTCTATTTCATAAGATAATTGGGCAATTACTGGAAGTGAATCAGGTTCAGTTTCACTATCCTGCCTTGTATCATCACCATGTGTCTTATGCTTCACATCCTTTTGCTCATCAACACCAACTGCCTGAAAGGCACTTTCGTAAATGGCAAGAGAGGCTGTGATAGAGTGTTCTGCTGCCTCAAGCTCAGTGATGTTATTTCTATGATTTTTAAGTCTGCGCTTGTGCCTGCGCAATCTCTTTTCTGCGTGAATTATGGCTGCATCAAGGGCTAAATGTGCATCTCTTGCATCATGTCCTGTTGCTTCTAAGTCCATTCGTTTTGTAAGGTTTACCTTGGTTTTTACAGTAAAACCAGCGAGTGTTTTTTCAAGTGTTACAGCTGCTGCAATTGCATTTGAAAAATATTTATTCACAACTTCTTCTAGAGCTTCTTGCGCATGACGCTGAAAAGCAATGCCAGTGCTTATATTTTTACCGCTTATTTTAATATCCATCTGAATCTCCTTACTGAGCAAATTATTGAGTTAACATATAAAATACCTACAAATTATTCAGTTTTTCCCTTTCTGCTACCTCAGCTTCTCCTAGACATACAAATAGTGTCCCCTATTTTAAAGAATACGGCAATAGCTCTTTAGGAGCAGAATTTATCAAAGATTAATTATTATTTTGATGGTGCTTGGAGAATTCTTGCAAAAACGCGTTCATCCACATTGCCGCCAGAGAGTGTTACAATTACATCGTCACCAACAGGAGTGAAATCGGACTGTAAAGCAGATGCTAATGCCACAGCGCCGCCTGGTTCTACAACTAATTTGAAATAGCGGTAAGCCACCCGCATTGCATCACAAACTGCATCGTCACTGACTGAGAAGCCCCCTCTTACAAACTCTTTTGCAATTTGAAAGGGTAGTTTTCCAGGCGATGGTGTTACAATCGCATCACATATTGAATAATTTCCAGGCGCATTGACCATAATTTTTTTTGCGGTAATAGAGCGTGCCATATCATCAAACAAATCTGGTTCAGCAGAATGGATGCTACAATCAGGGAATGTATGGGCAAGTGCCATTGATGCGCCAGCAATAAGACCACCGCCGCCACAGCAAACAATGAGTTGTGAGGGAATGATATTATTTTCAATACATTGCTGTGCAATTTCAAGCCCCACAGTTCCTTGTCCTGCAATCACGCGTGCATCATCAAACGGCGGAATTAAATATGCATTTAACTCAGTTTTTAGTGTATTTCCAATTTCTTCTCTATTGTCATTTTCTCTATTATACAGATGTATATTTGCGCCAAAAGAAGCTGTTGCTTGTCTTTTTGTAAGAGGAGCATCTTTTGGCATTATAACAGTGCAGGCACGCCCTTTTAGTTTTGATGTATGGGCAACTGCCTGAGCATGATTTCCAGAAGAATAGGCAAGAATATGTGCGCCATCATCTGGAAGACTGGAAATTGCGTTATATGCTCCTCTGAACTTAAATGAGCCTGTGCGCTGTAATACCTCACATTTTACCCAAAGACGAAATCCAAGAGATTGGTTTAAGCTATCTGATGTTAATAACGGTGTTCTAATTGCAACATTTTGCATAGCCGTATAAGCTGCTTTAATCTGATTAATGCTAATCATGTATGGGATAAGTCCTGTCGAAAAACTGAAATCTTGATGCTACCTTGTTTTATCATGCATTTTGTAATATTTTCGTCAAATATTATTGAAGTGTCTATCCAACTGATAAAGGAAAAAATTATGGCTGGTATCATTCCAGAACTTCCGTTTAAAGGTGCTTTTACGGCACTTATTACGCCATTTAAAAATGGGCAAGTTGATACAGACTCTCTTCGCAAACTTATCAATTGGCAGATAGAGCAGGGCATTCATGGATTAGTGCCAGTTGGCACTACGGGTGAATCGCCGACGCTTTCCCATGAAGAGCATGATAAGGTGATTGAAATAACAGTTGCAGAGGCAGCTAGGCGTGTTCCTGTTATAGCCGGTGCAGGTTCAAATAATACTTCCGAAGCTATTCGATTAGCAAAGCACGCAGAACATGTTGGCGCAGATGCAGTGCTTATCGTATCTCCATATTATAACAAGCCAACTCAGCAAGGGCTCATAGCGCATTTTAAAGCGATAGCAGATCAATTGTCAGAAGTGCCAATTATTGTATATGATATTCCTGGCAGATCAGTAGTTAAAATCGAGGATAATACATTAGCAGAATTATCAGCCCATAAACATATTATAGGCATTAAAGATGCAACAGGAGATGCAGCCAGACCAGCTAGATTATGTAATCTAATAGGAGATGATTTTTGTCAATTATCTGGGGATGATGCAACAGCATTTTCTTATTTAGCGTCTGGCGGACATGGAATGATTTCAGTTGTTAGTAATATTGCACCAAAACTATATTCAGATATGTTTAATGCATTTGCTTCTGGTGATATAAAGGTTGGTATGGCGATCAATAAGAGGTTGATGTCACTGCATGATGGTTTGTTTTGTGAGGCTAGTCCTGGTCCTGTGAAATATGCAGCTGAGAGACTTGGTATTTGTAATTCTGAGGTTAGGTTGCCATTGGTACCTATTTCTTCGGATGCAAGGCGTGTAGTAGATAACGCCTTGGATTTTGCTGGGTTACTGTAATAACGATAACCAAGGTGTAAAACGTGTCAAAAAATACAGGCCGTGTCGCTGAAAATAGGCGAGCGCGTCACGATTATCAAATTGAGGAAACAATAGAGGCTGGTCTTATCTTGATGGGCAGCGAGGTTAAATCTTTGCGTTCTGGCAGAGCGTCTATTGCAGAATCCTATGCGAGTGAAGAAAATGGCCACCTTGTTTTGATAAATGCAAATATTCCTATCTATCCAGCAGCAAGAGAAAACCATGCTCCAAAAAGAATGCGCCCACTTCTTCTTAAAGCAAAAGAGCGTAATAAATATCTTAATTTGATACGTCGAGAAGGCTATACATTAGTCCCCTTATCTTTATATTTTAATGAAAAGGGCGTTGCAAAATTATCTATTGGTCTTGCTAAAGGAAGAAAAAAACATGACAAGCGAGAGGCGGATAAGCAGCGGGATTGGAACCGTCAAAAACAAAGGCTGTTGCGTGAGCGTTAGGTTTTAATAATCTGTTTTAATTTGATAAAAACATTATCAAACATATGTTGAGTTAACCTAGATGTATTTATGTTATATCTCGAACAATGATAGGAATTCAGCAAAAATAATCTATTGTTAAGCCTATGTTCTTTGCAGTGAGAAAAAGCATAGCTCTTTGCAGGAAGCTGAAAATGCCGGATTAATGTATCATGTGCAATGCGCCCAAGACATAAAACAACTTTTAGATTGTGCATGCGTTCTATTTCGGTTGATAAAAATGGCCGACAGTTATTTATCTCAGACCCTATTGGCTTGTTAAGCGGAGGAACGCAACGAACGGCATTTGCTATTCTTACATTGTTTAATGTTAACGTGTCCTGTCCATTTGGATGATATTCACCTGAAGCAAATTGGTGTGCTAATAATGTTTGATATAATAAGTCGCCAGCAAAATCTCCTGTAAAGGGTCTGCCCGTTCTATTGGCGCCTCGTAAACCGGGTGCTAAACCTAAAATCAAAATGCTAGAATCGATTGAGCCAAATGACGGCACTGGCGCATTATGCCAGTCTGGATTGTCTATGTTGGATTGTTTTAGGTAGGCACTTAGCCTTGGGCATTTTGTGCAATTTATGGGAGCGACATAATCAAGAAATGGGTGTGATGTCATGGTTCGTGCTATGTCCTTTAAACAGGACCCTCTTGCTACGTAAATCAAGCGATGGGGCATTTATCTTATTTGCCAAAATCAATGTTTTATGAATAGCATGAGCATTATTTTTTATAAATAGAGTGTTTGCAACAATAAATTATCTAAATTGCAGTTACACCATTGAACATAAATACGTTATCATTAAAAAACGTAAAATTACGTGATAAATATATTTGAGGTAATTGAAATAATTCATTCTGGATAGAGGTACATGAACAAAACACTTATTGGTATTGGTGCCAATCTTATTCCAGAGGGGTATTCAACTGTTCAGCAAGGGCTGGATGCGGCTATTCACCTATTGGATGAATATGGTCTTAAAAATATTAAATGCTCATCTTGGTATGAAACAAGCCCAGTACCAAAATCAGACCAGCCTTTATATAGGAACGCTGTTTTATCTGCTGAAACAAGCGCTGATCCTCTGCAATTATTACAACATCTCAATCAGGTAGAGGCAAGGATTGGAAGAGTTCGAACGGTAGCAAACGCACCGCGAGTGCTAGATTTAGACATATTAGATTTTAACGCAGATAAAATTAAGTTAGATAATCTGGTTATTCCTCACCCGAGAATGCATTTACGGGCATTTGTATTAGTGCCATTAAGTGAAATCTGCCCTGAATATTTTCATCCTGTTACTAAGCAAACAATATCTACTCTTATAAAATCATTACCTGATGACCAGATGATTTGTAAATTAACTGCCTGAGGAAATATAAAATCATTACCAGAATATTTTTTAAGCATAAATGCTAGATAATGCCTTTTCTATTG
>JABJAN010000004.1 GCA_018666135.1 Alphaproteobacteria bacterium
GCCTTGAACATGGGGCTAATACGTGTGTTGATGCTGGTGGCAATGATGCACATGAAGCGCTTATGGACGCGTCTGGTGGCGGTTTCGACGTTGCGATTGATTTTGTATCCTCAACTAAAAGTCTTGAGATGGCTGTTGCCAGCCTTGGCAGGGGAGGAAGATTATTATCGCTTGGCGGCGGCGGCGGTACCTCTGCTGATTTTAAGTTAAATGCGATGACACTTTTATCCAAAGAAATTGAAGTTATGGGGTCCCGCTATTGTTCATATCAAGAAGTGCTTGAGAGTTTACAACTTGTTGGAGAGCAATCTGATAAAGGGCTGATGCCTTTGGTTACGCGTACTTCTGGTTTTGAAGGATTAGAAGGAATTCACAATGATGTAGAACATAGCAGAATAATTGGGCGTGCTGCTCTTGTTCTTTAATATTGGGGATATTAAATGCATAATACTTTAGGAATTGTTGGGCTTGGGGTTCTTGGCTCAGCAATTACCCAATATTTGCTCGAAAATGGGTTTCACATTGATGGGTATGACATATCGCAAACGGCACTTACGCAGTTAAGTCAATTTAGCAATTTTCATCCCTGCACTTCTGTCAACGATGTCTTTTCCAAACAGCAGGTCATTATATTGTGTCTTCCGTCTGCAGCCAGTCTTGAAGCAATAATTAGCGAGCTACCTTCCAGCGCCTCTCCTCCTGCAGACCAACAGCTTTTAATAGAATTATCCACTCTTCCAGTAGACGCAAAATTAGCGGCGGCAGTGACTGCCATGGATAAACATATTCGAATGGTAGATTCGCCCGTTTCTGGCAACCGTATAGTAGCCTTACAGGGAAAATTATCTGCCTATCTATCTGGTGCTGAAGAAGATATCCAAATAGCCAAGCCTTTTCTCGAGGCTTTTTGCCAAAAAGTAACAGAGGTAGGTGAGTTTGGTAATGGAAGCAAAATGAAGCTAATCGGAAATATTTTAAACCTTGTCCATAATAGTGTTACAGCTGAGGTTATGGTGCTTGGAATGAAAGTAGGATTACAGCCAGAATTAATACATAATGCCATTAGTGGCACATTTTCTAGCTCCGCTGTTTTTGAGGGTCGCGGTAAATTAATGGTGGATAATGATTATGCCATTGAAGGTATGAATTTTTCTACCCCCATAAAAGACAGTGAATTTATAACCAAACTCGCCAAGGATAATTATGTTCCTCTGCCAATTTATCAGGTAGCACTGCAATATTATTTAGCAGCTATGGCACAAGGTTACCAAGACTTAGACGCTGCAGCTATTTGTGCTGTAATTGAAAAAAATACCAATCTGAAACGTGAATAGCTATTTTTTTGATAGCGCCTTTAGATGTGGATAAATAAGCATAAAATCATCCTGCTCATAGGCTGGGTCAAGTGTGTTTAAAAGACGTAAACTATGATTTAGGAAGCTCTCCTCTGCTTCTTCAGAACGCAATAATTCATCCAATAAGCCAAGATCTTTTTTTAGGTTAGATGGTGTTGATTTCCCATCAAAAGAACCCGATAAGATATGGTCTGGAAAACGCCTTTCAGATATATAGCTGCGTGCATTTGAACAGTTAAACACATCTATCATCTGAGCCAAATCTAGACCATGCTGTTCGCCTTTTATACAAATCTCACTCAGCAATAAGAAATTTCCGTGGCACACAGCATTATGGAAAAGCTTCATTAGCTGTCCTTTGCCTGCACCACCAATATGAAATATTCTATCTGAAAAAGAATCTAAAACAGGTCGTTGTTTTTCTAATATATCTGCATCACCGCCAACCATTAAAGTTAGTGTTCCTGCAGCAGCTCCTTTTGCTCCACCAGACATAGCTGCATCTAACTGATATACTTTATTTTCGTTTAATAATTTTTCTGCTCGTTGACTTGTAATACGTGGGTCAGAGCTAGTAAGGTCAACCAGAGTTGTCCCTTGGTTTGGCATATTCGAAGATAAAATATGGTCTATTTGAGTAGCGGAAGGAACACATAATAAGATAATATCGCAATTGGCAATTATATCAGCAGTTGTTGCCTCTTGGATTAGTGGGCTTGTTGTAGCAGATTCTATTTTCCTAAGATCTGTATCTGAAACACTGACCCTAAATTTAGAACGTGCCATAGAAGCAGCAATACCGCTTCCCATGGCACCAAGACCAATTAATCCAACATGAGATGGTGCCATATGTTGCCCCGCATATTTTGCCCCGCATAAATTGCTTTATTCTCTTGTGGTTCGGTACTAGATTAATTGGTTTTTATACGCCTTATAATTTTAATTTAGGATCTAGCCAGTCACGCAGGCTATCGCCAAATAAATTAAATGAGAAGACAGCTACACTTACTGCCACTCCTGGGTACAAAATCATCCAAGGAGCGGTTCTATAGTAATCTGAATTCACTCCTGAAAGCATCAGACCC
>JABJAN010000133.1 GCA_018666135.1 Alphaproteobacteria bacterium
AATTTTTTTGGTTTATCTGTTGATATGGAACAAGTAAAAAGTGAAGCACTTACCTGGTGTATTGGACGAGGACACCGTTCTGGAAGAACAGCTTATCAATTTATCACCAATTTAGCAGGAAAATTAGGCGTTATACTAACACCTAACAGCTAGTAAAAATCTGTTGTACACTCAATTATGATTTTATAATAGAGCTTGGGTCCACTGGCGTTCTATTTTGTCTTATTTCAAAATGCAAAGTTGGCGTATCAACACGGCCAGATTGCCCAACGCGGCCAATTGCCTGTCCTGAAGATAAAACATCCCCCTCTTGCACTAATATCTGTGATAGATGCGCATAAGCAGAAATAAAGCCACCCTCATGTTTTACTAAAATGAGCGTTCCAAAAGATTTTAAACCCTCTCCAATATAAGCAACAGTACCTGGTGCAGTTGTGTGCACTTCTGTGCCTAAATCTGCTACAATATCAACTCCATCATTATGAACACCTCTCTCAGCAAGACCAAATTGATTAATAACTTCTCCGGATAGAGGCCAATTAAAGGCATCTCCTGATGATAAAGCAGGCGCTACAAAATACTTTTGTTTGATAGGTGCAATAGTACCAGAATTAGATGCAAGATTGGCTGCACTGCCTGGCAACGAATTGACTGCTAAAACTTGGTTTTCAGGCAGAGTTATCATGAAAACAGACAAATCTTTGGTGTCAGGAAGCTGAAGAATTTGATTAACTTTTAATTCAAATGGCTCTTCTAATTTATTTAGTTCTGCAATTTCAAATTGACTTACTGAATATTGTTTGGAAATAGAGAATAGGCTATCCCCCAATCTAACTGTATGGGTGTTTCTTGGAACAAGTTTTAATATTTGTCCCTCAGTTAATGTAAATGGCGATATTAATTGATTTTCCGAAATAATATTATAGGGTCCAACATCATACCTGTTAGCTAAACCAAAAACAGTATCTCCTTGTTTAACAGTAATAAAACCAGAGGCAGGAACAGGTAATTTTTTTAGTCTTGCTTGATTATTTACAACAGTTGCAGGTGTTTTTCGCTCATCACTAATAAATGGAATATTGATTTTTCCGATATAAGGCACTTTAGGGCTAACAGATATACTCGTGCAACTTGTTAACGCCACTAAAAAGGCTGTTAACCCTAAAAATTTTTGTCTATTTGAAAAAAATCTAAATATATAAAATGAAGATACAAAAATAGGTCTAAACATGTTCAATTCCTGGAACCATTGGAACAAATCTAACAGAGATAAGTTTTTCTGAGTGAATAACATCACCCTTTTTAGTTAATTTGGTCAAGAATTCTTTGCCTGGAGAACCGATTGGCGCAATTAAAATTCCATCTGGTTTTAATTGTTGGATGATGGCATCTGGCACGTGCTCAACTTGACAGGTAAAAATAATTCTATCAAAAGGTGCTGCTTCTGGCCAACCAGAAAATCCATCTCCTAAACGCAGAGTGATATTCGTTAATTTAAGGTCTGCAAGACGATTTCTTGCCTCTACAAATAACGGACGGTGTCTTTCCAGACTATAAACGCGCCGTGCCAATAGAGATAAAATTGCAGCCTGATAACCACTGCCTGTTCCTATTTCAAGAACAGTATGACGAGATGTGATTTCAAGTGTTTCTGTCATTTTTGCAACAATGTAAGGCTGACTTATAGTCTGACCACATGCAATAGGAAGAGATGCATTTTCATATGCATGTTGTTTTAGGGCAGAATCAATAAAAATTTCTCTAGGAATAGTTTCGATTGCAGAAAGTACAGGAGAAGATAAAATTGCCTGCGCCCGTAAAGACATTGTAAGACGTGCTTTTTTTTCTATAATATCATTCATAGAATAGTATTTCAGGAATTTCTTCAAGCAAATCTGCAGCAGTTGTATCTACAAGCAAAGGTGTGAAAGTGACATACCCACTTTGCAAATAAAATCTATCACTCTCAGGATTTGTTTCAACTCTATGATTTAACGGACCAATTTTAAAATGATTTGGTTGGCTTCCTGCAATAATTTCGTCAGATACTTTATGTCTATCCAAAGCTGCCGTTTTTATGCCTTTAACATCAGATATATCTGTAGATGGAAAATTGACATTTAATACATGGCGTGATGGTAATTTTATAGATAAGGCATGGTCGAATACCCGTTTCCCAAAGTGCCGCGCCACTGCAAAATCATTTTGCGTTTTTCCGTGTCTTTGACTAAAAGCAATAGCGGGAATTCCAATTATTGCAGCTTCTCTTGCAGCACCAACAGTGCCTGAATATCCAATATCGTCAGACGCATTCATTCCATGGTTAATGCCAGATAATACTAAATCTGGTGGTTTATCTTGAAATAAACGATTTAAAGCAAGCATTACACAATCTGCTGGGTTTCCTGAACATGCATATCGATTAGAGGATATTTGTACAAAATGCAGCTCATTTTGCAAAGTGATTGCTTGGCTAGTTCCTGAACGATTATCCATTGGTGCAACTATAGTAATATCATCTGATATTGTACTAGCAAACTGTGTTAATAAAGAAATGCCATACGCATCAATTCCATCATCGTTAGTAATTAAGATTTTCATATAATATTGCTTACAAATTATTTAAATTTTTCGAATTATAGCTGTGAATAAATCATCCAATTTTTTCAACACCCATATAAGGCTGAAGTGCTTTAGGAAGCAAAATACTTCCATCTTTTTGTTGACCATTTTCCATAATAGCAACCATACATCTACCAACAGCTAAGGCAGATCCATTTAAGGTATGAACGAATTCAGTTTCTTTTTGTCCTACCCTTCTAAGTCGTGCGTTCATTCTTCGAGCTTGAAATGGGCCACAATTAGAGCATGAAGATATTTCTCTGAACTTGCCCTTCCCTTCATCTTGACCAGGTAACCAAACCTCAATATCGTTTGTTTGACGTGCTGAAAAACCAGTATCACCAGAACATAATTTTACTACTCTATAGGCAAGGTTAAGCTGTTGTAATACAGTCTCTGCAACATTTGTCATTCTTTCCAACTCATTTTCAGACTCACTTGGATCTGTAATAGATACTAGTTCTACCTTAGAGAATTGATGTTGGCGTATCATTCCTCTTGTATCACGCCCAGCAGAACCTGCTTCTGAG
>JABJAN010000134.1 GCA_018666135.1 Alphaproteobacteria bacterium
TATTGGTTTGGCAAAATGCATGTCCAGCTATCTGCAAACTATTTGGCATCAATCTGACAACTACTCAGCTGACACGCCATTTGATTTGATTTTGAAAGTAAATAAGATATTTGACGACAAGCAAAATTCACCTCAAGAAATAGATAATTATATTTCCAAATTATCTTTAGATGTTGCTGGTTTGGATGCAAGTAAAATAAATGTCCTTTCGCAAGAGGGGTTTACATCCGCGTATATTGACAACTCCGCTATGTCAGAATTTACAAATTTAAGACAACAAAAAATGGCTGAAATACTTGCAGGCTTGTCTAATAAAGTTTTGATGATAGTAAGAGATCCAATAGACTGGGTTTATTCTGCATATGCGCAATATATCCATCAGGGTGGTCACTATTCATTACACGAGTATTTTAATATTTATGAAAAAATATTACTTGATAATTTAAACATAAAAAAGATTATCAGATATTGGAAAGCGGTGGGGTTGGATGTTCAAGTAATACCTCTTGAGCTGATGAAACTTGATGCAGATAAGTTTTGGCAATCCTATTCTCGTCTTGATGTGCCAATTCCAGATAAATATAATTCAAAAATTAGCTCCTTATATAAAAATGAGACTAAAAAAGAGACACTAAATGCCCATGCAGCATGTAATGAATTGTTATCTTTGATGGAAACATCCTACCTTGGAAATTACCAAAAATATGATATTTCGACAAATGAGAGAGATAAATTTGTATCTGTATTGCAGCTGACAAGAAAGATTGTAACGAGGCGGTTTTGTCACATGGCAGATAATGAGTCTTTCGACCAATTATCTTCATTATTAAATCAAGAAAAGCTTTCGAATAGAAAACAAACTCTGTGTGTTGAAACCGAATTCAGAAAAAACATAGATCGTAATTTTATTCAAGTTTGTTCTGATAAATTTGGGTCAAGTCATCCTCAAATCATTCAAAAATATAATGAAACTATCAGGGGCGTTGAACGCTAATTTGCCTTAAATAAAAATATATTATTTTATTAGTTTTTTATCTTATGAAGTTAATTTTATCTTAGAAAGTCAAAAAGACTTTGCTGCCCTATTTTAGCGAAAGCCTGCGTCGCTGCGTCTCTATTCGTTAACATGGTTTGAAGTTCAGTTACTAATTTTGTAATATCTGCATCTTCTAGCTGGGACAGATTTTCGGACATAATAATTTGCCTTCTTTGAAGGGCTTCTTCTTGTATATTCGCCTTATTCATCTGTGCACCTATGTAGGTTTGCTGAAGGGCAAAATGTTCTATGCCCCGTTGCAAATCAGTAATGGCAACGTCAGGAAAATCACCATCATCAAAACTATCTTCAATTGCTTCAATAACTCGAAATACACTTTTGTGGTCATTCTCAGACGGAACACGAAGAAAAGCAGTGGCGCCATCAATGCCAGTAGATAGGGTCATATTTTCAGCAATCTTAAGATAATTCTGACCTCTGTCTCCCATATATTGGATATTGCCATCAAGATCCTTAGCAAAGGCATTCTGATTGACTTTATACCCTGCAAAAAGTGCCTGACCTGAGGCATCTTCTGTATTTACAACATCAAACATTGCATCTTTAAGCTGGGTAATCTCCATCTTAATGGCAGCTCTATCAGAGGTAGAATTCACATCATTTTCAGCCTGAATAGTTAGCTCATAGATACGCGTTAGAATATTGATTGTTTGCTCCATTGCGCCTTCAGTAAGCTCTAACTTGTTTTTGGCTCTATCTATATTTTCAAGATATCGCGATAGTTCTTGTTTTTGTTCTTTGGCAACTGAAATATTAGCAGCTGCAATAGGGTCATCAGATGCATGAAGAACATTTTTGCCTGTAGCAATACGCGCCTGGCGATTTTGAATCTCACCTTGTAAGTCGCTAAGGCGCTGTAAAGTTTGTTGATTAAATAACTTTGTACTAATTTGCATGTGTTAATTCCTAGACAGATTGAATAAGGGTATCGAATAATTCTCTAGCAGTAGATAATATTCTGGCTGATGCTTGATATGCTTGCTGCAACTCAATTAAATTAGATGCTTCGGTATCCAAATTAACACCAGAGAAGGATGCCTCTGCTTCCAGGCTGGCATTTTTAATAGATTCAGCTGCTTCGGCTGCATATTGGCTTGATTGCACTTTTGAGCCAAGACCAGTGATTATGGTACCAAATATTTCTTGAAACCCGCCTGTGTTGCTGCCATCTGCATCAGCAGTTTGACGCGCAATAATAGCATTAATATTTCGGTTATCCCCAACGCCATCTGCATTTGAAGCTATAAAAAATTGGTCCTCATACGCAGCTGTCCCGTTAATATCTATCTTATATCCAAATGCTTCTGTTCTTCCATCAGCATCTAAATAGCGGGTTGCAAGCGAGGTGTTTGTTTCTGTATCTATGAATTCTACAATTGGTGTTGTTTCAGACTCTGTTATTCGAGTGACATCATATATCGTATCATTGCTAGAGATATAAATGAAATCCTGAAAGCCTTGCATTTTATAGGTCAGCTTAAGACCAGTGCTATCGTCGTTTGAGCTAACATAAAACGATAAATCCTGATAATTATCATCTTGCTGAATTGCATCAACTAACTCATCCATATCTGTAACAGAGCTTGCATCAAGTGTCATTTGCCCTAGAACAAATATGTCACTTAAAATAGTTACATCTTCTATGAGAACCTCATGAACATCTACTTGTGATACAATTTTTACGGTAATGTCGCGTTCGATTGTGGGTGTGGTATCTGGATTAATATCATAGCTAGCAGAAATTTTTCTTGTCCCAGTTCCTGAAAGAACAATAATCAAATCCTCGTCTGGTAAGTCAGAAAGGGTAAGCCTTTCTCCGACTACACTAGATGACGTAGCGGTGATAGTTACATTCGCTGAGGTGCCAGCTGGTGAGGTGGTAATGATTTGGTCACCATCCCTGGTAATATTATAATTTAGAGGGTAGGAATCGATGATTTTCACTTCCAATCTTTCGATTAGAGGTTCGCCATCATTCTCGTCAACAAAGATTAGTCCATCTGTTCCAGCACGAACTGTAAGAGATAAATTTTCATAATCTTCATGTGCCTGAATAAGATCAACCAAGGCATCTAAGTCAGCTGGCGTAGAGTCAATTTCAACCAGCATAGTTGATGAACCATTGGAAATAGATAGAGCGCTATTTTCAAGAAGTGTTAAATCATCTGCTGCAAATCCGCTGATGACTCGTGTTCCATTTGTGCGTGCTGGGCTTTCTTGTTGTGCGCCGCTATCACCGTCTATTGAAAATGTAAAATTAGTATCATCAAGTTCACTGTTATTATCACGATCAAAGGTTAATAGAATATCAGTACCATCAAGCTGTACCCCAAAATTATCAACTGCAACCCATTTGGAAATAGCATTGCTGGATTCACTTATTATATTTCCATCTAAATCAATATAACTGCCAGAAGCATTGGTAAGTTTTGTTGTGAGCTCATCTCGAATTAAATCTGCGAGCTCTTCTGCATTTGTAACATCATCTGATATAAAAACGGAAAATGAGGATAAATCTTGAGTTAAAGTCGCAACAGCTTCATCTTGTTCTCCGTTTGCGATATAGGTTAAATCAAGGGCATCATCTCCTGCCGACACAGTGAAACCAAGAGAGGCATAACCAGTTGCAGATTGTATTGCTGTTATGACGTCATCCAAACTGTCAATGGTCCCAGCTATGCTGAAGTCAACTTTTATTTCGTTTGAACCGTCACTTAATGTAAGGGTTTTCCCTGCATAATAGGCAATGGCACTCTCACTAAAACCGTTTACTTCTTGAATTACAGGAGATGTATCAGCAGAAGTTTGAGAAACGCTTAGTGATTGTGAAGAAACGCGGTCTGTTTCCTCAAGCTCATCAAGTCCAAGATATAATATGCCACCACTTCCATCTGAGGCGATGTCAGAGAAATAATCTTCATCAAACCCAGTTAATGTCCATGTTTGTAGCTCAGACTTGGTTTCAGAAACAGTAGTGTCACTTATTGATTGATTGTAAAAAGCATAATTTACAAACGGTGTTTGTGTATTTGTAACCAGACCAAATCGCATAGCAGCTTCAAGATTGCCTGTGATAGAATCTATTTCTTCATCTACTCCTGGAATAAGGATTTTATCAGCTGTTAGGCTTCCATCATTTGATAAGACTTTAATTTGTCTAATCTGTGATGAGATGACAGCAACGCCAGTATCTGAGTCATAGCTAATATCCAGATTTAGGGCATAATCAGCCCCGCCAGAAACACTTAAACTACCACTTGCATCCTTAGCGATTTCATAATCCAACCCTTCATATTGAACTGTCTTTGTCTCATTTAATCCCATTTCGGCTACTTCATCTGTAACGGTAAAATTTAAACTGGAATTAAAATATGCAGTTAATCTATCTTCTTCACCGCCAGTTATTTCGATCTCGCCATCAACCATCGTCAAGGTATATTCTTGATCTTCAAATTCTATAATAACGCTATCACCGTCATCTGGTTCGGTTGATACAGTAAAATAAACCTGATTATTCTCACTATCATAGGCTAAATCTGATAAGGCATTTTGAGGACCACCAGATACGCTTATAACCCCTTGTGTATTTGTCAAAGTGTATTTGATATTATTTGTAAGGAATGAGGTTGTCTCACCATCTACTGGAGCGACAAAATCATCTGGCGGGTTGATTTGTTGTTGATTTAGTAAAATAGCAGCACCAGTCAGACTTGCGATAGGTGCTTCACTTCTAATTTCTGCTGCCATTGCCTTAGCGATATCAGCTTCTGTGTTTCCAACAACCTGACCTTGATATAATGTTCTTTCAATCGCGTCATTTATACCATCATCTAGGCTAATCTGATAATAAGAGGTGCTAGCACCTGCCTTCTTGCCATCAAAACTTGTCTCAGTAGTGTCAACCCCGTCAAGAAAATTAATATCAAATGAGATAACATTGTCACTATCTGTATTTTCCACATTGATAAGAGGATTAGTAGCCCCAGACTTATAAACGCTGGTCATACCAAGATATCCATAATCACCGCTTTGATTTAGATAATCATCTCTGTAAGTAGCATCCTCATCAAACCCATTTGCAGGGACAAATAACTCTTCATATTGTGCATCATCTAATCGACTGCCTGCTATATGTCGTCCCTCTCGTGTAAATACTTGAATAGACGAGATGTCCTGATTGCGAAGTGTAATTGTTCCATTTAGGTTTTGGCTATTTGCAAATATTTGAGAATCATCTGTAAATTCACTATCAGCTAGGGCAAATGTCAGTTGATTTTCTTTGCCTGAGGCATAGCCACCAAGATCTTGTAAGCTATAGCTGGAGCCGTCGGCTTCCCAGCTCTCAACGCCATCGCTATCTGTTACTAGATTATATCCAACACCTGTCATCAGACCAAAATTCATCAATTTTGCGAGTGCTTCAGCATCAAGGTTAGCGCCTTCTTCTGTTATTGTTTCAGCAATTGATGTATCTGTCAGAGAAAATACATATTTTTTCTGTGAGGTAAGGATTGAACCATCATCAGTTTCTTGATCAGCCGATACAGCAAGAGTGATGGAACTTATCGAAGAAATTTCATCATCAGTTAATGAATAGCTGAGCTGTGATTGTTGAATTAAACTAATAAGCTCAATATTGCTCGCATTTGCAGGAATGATTGCAACAGAACCATTTCGAATAAAATTAGTCGCCGCATTCATGGTTAGGCTGTTGCTAAAGCTGTCTTCAATTGAGGGGAAGGTATCTACATATGTATCAGCAGAGGTAATTTCTGCTGTCATTTCTGCCATGCTTGTATTGCTATAATCTGCAGAGACTAGTTGGCGTGATGCAGCAGCAAATTCTTGGGGTCTGCTGATGGCAAGTTTAATATTTGCAGCTGTATTGTACGCAGGCTTGATAAATATCTGATCTCCTTCACTACCTTCTCCAGCAAAATTTACAATAAAACCAGCAACGCTAACAGCGCCTCTACCTTGAGCTATTATTGCGTTAGAATCATCACGCCCAATCCATATATCTTTTTCTTCACTATAGGTGAAAGTTACGGGTTGATTTTGAACATTTCTGAAGTCTGAGATTGCAACAGTTGCTGTTGTATCTCCCAAATTAGTGGGGTTAACTTCTGGTTCCATAGACACAGTATGGAATAATGCCTGTCCATCTTCTCCTTCTAAATCTAACCCATTCATATGAAGCGCGTTTAAATCACGTGAAAAAACATAAGCAAGATTATCAATAGATGCCTCAATTGACTGTATTGTCTGATAGGCATTAGCCAACCCACGAAGAGAACCATTGGTTATTTGTGATGTGGGTGTGTTATCTGCGCCTGGTTCTAGCAAAAAGGTAAGTTTATCAGAAACTAATTCAATTCCCAGTATGGTTTGTTTATTAGGGCTTAGTATTTGCGGGCCTTTACCTGTATTGCCAAGAGTGAGACCAGCAGCACCAGATGCATCTAATGTAGTTGCCACTTCTGCAAATTCATTCATTTTATCAATTAGGGCATCCCTACTATCTAAAAGTGCATTTTGCGCATTTTTTTGACCAGTCCCGGTGAGTTGTGAATTTAGGCTGAATAATTCCTTATTCAGGATATTAATATCATTTATGTCCTGACGTATTTGAAATTCTACACCAGCTTTAAGTTGACTGGTTAAATAAGCAAGTTGGTTAAATGAATTGGCTACACTATTTCCGCGCTCTAAAGCAGCAACCCTTGGTGCAAGATCCGCTGGGGAGGCAGCAATCTCCTGAAGCCCGTCGAAAAAATTTGCAATCATATTTCCAAGGTTTGAGTCGCCAGGCAGAAGAATATCTTCTAATTGTTTTAACGTAGTTACATATTTCTCATTTGTTTCAGAATATGAGGTTGCACTGCGTGCTTTATTCAGCAAAAACTCATCAAATGACCGTCTAATATCACCGACTCTAACCCCAAGCCCAGTTTGTGCACCTGAAGTGGTTATGCCGCCTTGCTTGGCAATAACTTCTTCAAGATCTGCAGCTCTTCGCTTATAGCCATCTGTATTTATATTGGCAATATTTTGACCTGTGACCGTTAATGCCTGTCGGTAGGATTGTAAGCCTGATTTGCCAATGTCAATTAAGCTTGCCACTTGTTATTCTCCATTTCGCTTGAATTGTCTAACAAGCGCGTCTGCTATCCCAAGATTAACGTGGGAAGCCATATTTTCTGAAGTTTCTGTATCAAGCAATTGTTCATAAGTAGCGGTTGCAGAATTGCCGAATAAATCATCTGCTAATTTTATTTCACGAGATTGCTTTAAAATTTGATTTATAAAAATCGCTTCAAACTGTTCTGCAACTTCTCGCAGATCAGCGTTTTTATCGGCTTTTTTTGTAAAAGCTTCTCCTTGTAATATTTGGTCCGAAGATAATATAGGTAGTTCCATAATATATTCTCTCAGCTCAATCCTGGCTAAATTACAACGATCTCGGCGCGAAGAGCACCTGCTTCACGAAGTGCGTCCAAAATGGAGACTAAATCAGCTGCCGAAGCACCAACATTATTTACCGCATTTACAATTTCAGACAGCTCCACACCAGGATCAAATACAAATGCACGTGCTGTTTCCGCATCAAAACCAAGTTCTGAGTCAGGAGTCTGAATCACATCACCACCAGCAATAATGGCATTTTCACCATTGGCTACGATATTTTGACCCTGTGTGGTCGCCATATCTTCAGTTACGCGAACAGTTAAAGAGCCATGAGTGACAACTGCTGGTGTCACTCTTACATCACCTCCTATCACAATTGTTCCAGTGCGAGCGTTAACCACAACTTTAGCCGTGGGGCTTGCTGGCTCTACTTGAACATTCTCAAGAAGACTCATAAAGGCAACTTTTTGTGATTTATCAATCGGCGACCGTACCTTTATCGACGAAGAATCCAAGGGAACGGATACTTCTGGTCCAAATACCTCGTTGATTGCTTCTGATACACGGCTAGCAGTACTAAA
>JABJAN010000016.1 GCA_018666135.1 Alphaproteobacteria bacterium
CATGCCGCCTGCGCTAATTGGATATGCAGGAAGCACGGTTAGAGCAGCAGAATTATTTCACAAAACTTTTCCTGAACGCACATTGACTGTTTTGGTGGATTATTTTGGACAAGAAATTGAGGATGCTATTGCGGTGGCAAACGCTTTTCCAGAATTAGCAAATAAGGGCCAATTAGGCGTTAGAATTGACACCCATGGTGGCAGGTTTGTGCAAGGCTTAGATACTCAGCAATCCTATGCTGTGTTGGACAGAAATGTGCCTGACGCAATTCGTGGATATCGCACAGAACAAGAATTAAAACATTTAATGGGAACAGGGGTTTCTGCAGCTGCCATATGGCATATGCGTGAGAAGCTAAATGAACGTGGATTTAATAGCGTTAAAATCATAGCATCTAGTGGCTTTAGCCCTGATAAATGCCGGGTTTTTTCTCTAGCAAAAACGCCAGTTGATATCATTGGAACAGGCTCATATCTTCCCTCTAATTGGTCTGATACATATGCAACAGCAGATATCATATCTTACAATGGCAAGTCTCAGGTAAAAATTGGGCGTGAATTCTTATTCTCTAATTATTCCTCAAGCTTAGAAGATGGAAATAAATAATGACGTCTATTGCCTCGAATAATACTGGAAAATTGGCAATTGCACTAGCGCAGTTAAATCCGCATTTAGGAAATGTAACGGCAAATAAAGAAAAATTAATTTCTGCTTATGCAAAATCATGTAATTTAGGGGCAGATGTTTTAATCACACCAGAAATGTATCTTGCTGGTTATCCGTGTGATGATTTGGTGTATCGAGATGATTTTATGGCAGAAATTGATGCTGCATTGCATGAAATGGCAGCTCTAACACAGCAGGGGGATGCAGCTCTTATTGTTGGTGCCCCAAGAAAACAAGATGAGTTTATTTATAACTCGCTTTTTGTTTTAGATGAGGGCAAAATTTGTCACTATTATGATAAAATAAACCTCCCTAATTATGGTGTTTTTGACGATAAGCGAAATTTTGAAGCAGGAAAACGTATTGGGCCCATCTCAGTGCGAGGATGGCGACTTGGCATCGCTATATGTGAAGATATTTGGACCCCAGATATTTGTGAGACGCTGCAAGAAGCAGGCGCCCAGATCCTTATTTCATTAAATGCAAGCCCGTTTGAAATTGGCAAGCAAGATAAGCGCATGGCAACTGCTATTTCTAGAATGAGTGAAAATAGCCTACCTATGATTTATCTAAATATGGTAGGTGGTCAGGATGAAATCATTTTTGATGGTAATTCTTTTGCGTTGAATGTTGGTGGTGAATTAGTGTCCCACTTACCAAGTTTTGCTGAAACCGTATCTATTGTTACAGCGACAACTGAGCTTGGCGTCAATAAACTTACAGGTCAGGTTAGCAAACCAGAAGAAGGTACTTCTGCGTGTTATAGTGCGTTGATGATTGGCATTCGTGATTATGTTGAAAAAAATAATTTTCCTGGAGTTGTGTTAGGACTGTCAGGAGGGATTGATTCAGCGCTGGTTGCCGCACTTGCAGCAGATGCAATTGGTCCTGAGAAGGTGGTTGCTATCATGATGCCATCGCAATTCACATCAGATATTAGTTTAGATGATGCAAAATCACTCGCTGATAATCTAGGTATTGATTATAAAATCATCCCGATTGGTAATGCAATGAGTGAAATGGATGCCATGCTAGCCCCTTATTTTATGGGAACAGAAATTGGGGTTGCAGAAGAAAATATCCAATCTCGCTTGCGGGGTTTAACGCTGATGGCTTATTCAAATAAATTCGGTCCAATGGTGCTGGCTACTGGAAATAAATCTGAATATGCAGCAGGGTATGCAACCTTGTATGGAGATATGTGCGGTGGTTTTGCACCAATTAAAGATGTTTGGAAAACAACTGTTTTTGAGCTATGCAAATGGCGTAATTTAACGATACCAAGATTATCATCAATTAACCAATTAGCTATTATTCCAGAACGTATCATTACAAGACCACCATCAGCAGAATTAAGAGAAGACCAGCAAGATACGGATAGCCTGCCTGAATATGATATTCTTGACCCGATATTGATTGCCTTGACTGAGGAAATGGCAGATATAGACACTATTACCAAAAGAGGGTTTAATCGAAGTGATGTTGAAAAGGCTAGTCAACTCTTATTCAGAGCAGAATATAAGCGTTTTCAAGCAGCTCCTGGTCCCAAAATTACAAGGCGGGCATTTGGCAGAGATAGACGATTGCCGCTAACTTCAGGTTTCAGACCTGCATCTCTTACTGGTTAGGATAGCTTAAATGACATCGCCAAAAGTTCGATTCGCCCCAAGTCCAACAGGACATTTGCATGTCGGAAATTTACGGACAGCATTAGTTAATTATCTATATGCAAAGCAGGCAGGCGGGCATTTTATGCTCAGAATAGATGATACAGATACACACCGTTCAACACCAGAGTTTGAACAGTCAATCAGATCTGATCTTAATTGGCTTGGTATTAAGTGGGACAGCGAAGATAGACAGTCAGAAAGACTTGATAGGTATCAGCAGGCTCTAGAGCAACTGATTGCATCTGGAAGAGCCTATCCTTGCTATGAAACGCAAGAAGAACTTGGTCTAAAAAGAAAAGCGCAATTAATGTCTGGCAAGCCACCAGTTTATGATAGGGCAGCACTTCGTCTTACGCAGGAACAAAAAAATGCGTTCGAAAATGAGAATATAAAACCACATTATCGCTTTTTACTAAAACAGGATGAAGTTAAATGGATTGATCTTGTAAGGGCAGAGAGTAGTATTCATATGTCCAGTCTTTCTGACCCTGTGTTGCTTAGAGCAGATGGCAGGGTGATATATACACTTGCCTCTGTGGTTGACGATATAGATCATGGCATAACAACTATTCTGCGTGGTGAAGACCATGTCACTAACTCTGCTGCGCAAATTCAACTCTTTGAAGCATTGGGAGCAAAACCGCCAGAAATGGGTCATATGGCGTTGTTAGCAGGAGCTGATGGTCAGGGTTTGTCGAAGAGAATTGGAAGCCTTTCAATTAATCAATTGCGAGAAGAAGGGTTTGAGCCATTAGCCATTATTGCTCTATTATCTAGAATGGGTACATCCGATCCAATAGAGGCATTTGCTAATATTGAAGAAATAATTCAACAATTTTCGATAAGTAAATTTGGTCGTGCAACTGCTAAATTTGACCCTGCTGAATTAAGCCTGATTAATGCTAAAACACTGCAGCAATTAAAATTTGAAGAATTATTGGATAGATTCGCCGAATTAGGCTTATCAGAGATTGATGCAGATTTTTGGCATGCAATCAGAGGTAATATTAACAGCTTTCAAGAGGTGGAAGATTGGTGGAAATTATGTCATCAAGAAATGACGCCAATTATTGAAGATGCAGATTTGTGCCATATTGCTGCTAACACATTGCCAAATCAACAGGTGACCTCAGATATCTGGGGTGAATGGATAGCCGTGATTTCAGAGCAATCAGGCAAAAAGGGCAGAGCCTTGTTCCATCCGCTTCGTTTAGCACTAACAGGTAAAACACATGGTCCTGAGGTAAAAAATCTGCTTAAATATATGGGACGTGAGAGAATACAAAAAAGGTTATCTGGGATGGTGGCATGAGCGAATTGCGCCTTTTTAATACCCTTAGGAAAGAAAAACAGGCCTTTACACCAATCACACCAAATCATGTTGGTATATATGCCTGTGGGCCAACAGTTTATGACAGAATTCACGTTGGCAATGCACGCCCACTAGTTTTGTTTGATATTCTAGTGAGACTTCTTCGTAAGCAGTATAAACAAGTTACCTATGTGCGAAATATTACTGATGTTGACGATAAAATTAACCAACGATCATTGGGTTTGAAGATCTCGATAGACCAGCTTTGTAAGCAAACAATTTCAGATTTCCATGATGATTGTATTGCTTTGAATGTTGCTACACCTGATGTTGAACCACGCGCAACAGAGCATATAAAAGAAATGTTGCAGATGATTGCAACATTAATACAAACAGGTCATGCCTATGAGGCTGCTGGTCATGTGTTGTTTTCAGTGGAGACAATGGCAGAATATGGCAAGTTATCTGGCAGAAGCATGGATGAAATGATAGCAGGTGCCCGTGTTGAAGTTGCTAGTTATAAAAAAGCACCTGCTGATTTTGTGTTATGGAAGCCATCAGATGCTGACCAACCTGGATGGGATAGTCCATATGGGCGCGGAAGACCTGGATGGCACATCGAATGTTCAGCCATGTCTGCTAAATATTTAGGTGCAGAATTTGATATTCATGCTGGTGGATTAGATTTGATTTTTCCTCATCATGAGAATGAAATTGCCCAATCTTGCTGCGCGCATGAGACACAAAAAATGGCACAATATTGGGTTCATAATGGGTATGTTACCGTCAATGGCGAGAAAATGTCGAAATCTACGGGTAATTTTGTGACGGTGAAAGAAGCGCTTTCAAAACATCGTGGAGAATCTATTCGATATGCGTTAATGGCAGCCCATTATCGGGCACCATTAGATTACTCAGATGCCCAGGTTTTGGAGTCAAAACAGGCGCTTGATAGATTATACCGCGTGGCTGGAGAGGCAATAGCAACAACCCCATCAGCAGAATTTATTGATATTTTGAATGATGATTTAAATACACCACAAGCACTTGCCTTCCTGCATCAAAAAACCAAAAGTGTAAATAAAGGCACTCATGATGCAGCTGGAGAGATTAAGGCATGTGCCCAATTATTGGGGCTGCTTTCTTATTCTTCACAAGAATGGTTTCAGTTTGATGATAATATGCAAGATTTAACGATAGAACAGATTGAAAATCAAATAGAAGAACGCAGAATTGCTAGGCTTAATAAGGATTTTTCAAAAGCAGATAATATAAGACAGTTATTAGTGCAACAAGGTATAGAATTGCTAGATAGCGCAGATGGCACCAGCTGGCAGCGAAAATAGCTAGGGTTTTAGGTTCATATTTGATAGGAGTGTTTGTATCTTGTATGAGATATCTTAGGAAAGATAAGAAAGATGAATGTGATGAGTGATAATCATATCTGGCTTTTTGATACAACATTGCGTGATGGCGGTCAGACCAGAGGCGTTGATTTTAGTGTCTCTGATAAAATTGCAATCAGCCAGGCTTTGGATGAATTTGGAATAGATTACATCGAGGCTGGATGGCCTGGTGCTAATCCGACAGATGATCAGTTTTTTGAAAATGCACCTACTTTAAAAAAATCTGCATTAGTTGCATTTGGGATGACAAGACGTGGTGGCAGGTCTACAGATAATGATCCAGGCTTCAATGCGATTATTAATGCACAAACAGATGCGACCTGTTTAGTAGGTAAAACTTGGGATTTTCACGTAAAAACAGCTCTTAATATTTCTCAAGAAGAAAATCTTCGAATGATTACAGAATCCTTATTGGCAGCAAGTAATAAGGGCAGGGAGCCTATGTTTGACTGTGAGCATTATTTTGATGGATTTAAAGCAAATTCAGAATTTGCATTAGCTTGTGTAAAGGCTGCTTATGATGGGGGGGCGCGTTGGATAATCTTGTGTGATACAAATGGCGGCACATTGACAGACGAAGTAACAGATATTGTTACTCACACCAAAAAGTTTCTTCCAGAAGCAAATATAGGTATCCATTGCCATAATGATATAGGATTAGCAGTTGCTAACTCAATTGCCGCAATCAAAGCTGGTGCAAGACATGTGCAAGGCACCATAAATGGTCTTGGTGAGAGGTGTGGTAACGCGGACCTTATCACCCTTATACCAACATTAATGCTCAAACTTGGCTATACTACTTCTATCCCCAATAACAAACTCTCCAAGCTGGTCGGCTTGTCCCGTATGGTTGATGATAGGCTTAATCTTGTGCCAGATGCTCATGCGCCCTACGTCGGTTCTGCTGCCTTTGCTCATAAAGGCGGCTTGCATGCTTCGGCAGCTCAGAAAGACCCAAGAACATATGAACATATTCCGCCAGAAACTGTTGGAAATGAGAGATCTTTTGTGATTTCAGATCAGATAGGTAGATCAAATGTTATGGCTCGTTTTTCGGAAGTAGGAATTGAAATATCTGCAGATGATGTAAGAGTAGAGAAATTAATCAGAGATATTAAAGAAAAAGAGTTTAATGGTTGGTCATTTGATTCAGCCGAAGCCAGCTTTGAATTGCTTGCAAGGCGCGCATTAGGACAAGTGCCAGAATATTTTACAATTGGTCGTTTCAGAGTAACAGATGAGAGACGATTTAACGCCAAGGGAATGTTGGTTGTAGAATCAGAAGCAACAGCAACAATTACCATTGGCGCGCATTCACAGCATGAGGTTGCACTTGGAAATGGACCTGTAAATGCAATAGATAATGCTATTCGAAAGGCATTAATACAAGTTTATCCCTCATTAACGGATGTTGAACTAATTGATTTCAAAGTAAGAATATTAGAACCACATGAAGGACAAAAAGGCACAGGTGCTGTAACACGTGTTTTAATAGAATTTCGTGATGGGAATGATTTGATCTGGAGAACAATTGGTGTTTCAACCAATATCATCGATGCCTCTGTAATGGCATTATCAGACGGTATGGTCTGGAAGCTAATGAATGATGGTACTAATGATGTTTCTGCAGATAACTAAGCAAGCGCATCTTTAATCACAGAGCATTATGACATTAAGCGCGTCACTATTAATATATTATCTCAATCGAAAGAAATAGATGAATAAGTCGTCTTTTATACTGCTACCAGCTCCTGTTATAATTCTATCTAATCCACAATTAGGTGCGAATATCGGGGCTGCAGCACGGGCAATGAAAAATTGTGGCTTTTCAGAACTAAGGCTTATAAAACCTAGAGATGGCTGGCCTAATCCTGAGGCTTTGCCAATGGCGGCACACGCCTCAGATATATTAGAAAATGTAACCTTATATGAAGATCTTGCCTCAGCCTGTTTTGATATAACCCAGCTTTATGCAACAACAGCAAGACCAAGAGAGCTTCAAAAAACAGTATTAAATCCGAGAACAGCCTCTCAGCAGGTAGCGCGCCACACTAAATTGCAATTACCAAAAACTAATTTGATAACAGAATCACATCAAGATGCTCATGAGCCTTACACTAAGGCAGATAACTCACATGGATATAAGGCAGCATTTTTATTCGGCTCAGAAAGAGTGGGTCTTACCAATGATGAGATTGTGCTAGCGGATTATATCGTAGAGGCTGCTTTAAACCCAGAGAGTAATTCACTTAATCTTGCACAAGCTGTGATGATTATGTGCTGGGAATTTTTGATGGCAACAGGTGACATTGATAATAAACCAGATCTGCCTTTGAAAAAGGAACTATCTGAACCTGCAATGAAAAATAAGCAAGAAATTCTAAAAGGGGCAGCTACGCTTGCAGATCAAAGTTATTTTTTTGAACGATTTGATAAGTTATTAGAAGAAAAAGGTTTTTTTACAGCTGAGGAAAAAGCACCGACGGTAAAGCGCAATTTAAGAAACTTTTTCGTCAAAGCACAGTTAACAAAACAGGAATTACTTACCTGGCACGGAATTGTTACCTTATTTAATAAGCAGAAATAGCTTATTTTCTTGACGCAGGAAGCTGATTTGGGTATCCAAAGCTCTATTCCTGGGAAAGTGGATGTTTGTGGTTATTGTCAACATCCCGGCTCTTTTAGTGAGCACTACCGGGACAAATAAAAAAAGGAAAAATCATGGCTCCAAAAGTCGAACATAAACGTCATAACTCCAAACATAAAATTGATCGCCGTATGGGCGTCAATCTTTGGGGAAGAACTAAATCACCTCTTAACGCCCGCTCCTATGCGCCAGGTCAGCATGGTCAACGTCGTAAAAAGCCTACTGATTATGGTATTCAGCTTATGGCAAAGCAAAAGCTAAAAGGCTATTACGGTAATATTGGTGAGAAGCAATTTAAAAAATATTATATTGAGGCTGCTCGTCGTAAAGGAGATACAGGCGAGAATCTTATCGGAATTCTAGAATCGAGATTAGATGCTGTATTATATCGCTCTAAGCTTGTGCCTACCGTATTCGCAGCGCGTCAGATAATAAATCACGGTCATGTATTATTAAACGGAAAGCGCTGTAATATTGGTTCTGTGATGCTACGCACTGGTGACGAGCTGCAGATTAAAGATAAAGTAAAGGATATGCCTGCTATTCTTGAAGCTATGGTCTCAACTGAGAGAGAAGTGCCAGAATATGTAGAGGCAAATCACGATAATAGAACAGCAAAATTCGTACGTGTTCCTGCATTTGATGAAGTGCCATACCCAGTAATGATGGAACCAAATCTTGTTGTGGAATATTATTCACGATAATGAGTTGATAACACATAAACAAAAGGCGCCATATAGGGCGCCTTTTTTTGTGGAGTATTTATAATATGGATAGATTATTGAGGTGATACATCAACCCCATGAGTATTAAACATTTCCATAAGCTCACCTGACTCATACATTTCGCGAATAATGTCACAGCCCCCCATAAATTCGCCTTTTACATATAATTGGGGGATTGTAGGCCAGTCTGAATAGCGTTTTATACCTTCTCGAATTTGGTCATCTTCAAGCACATTTACGCCTCTGAACTGAACGCCAAGATGGCTTAATACGCCAACCACAGCAGCTGAAAAGCCACATTGTGGAAACACAGGTGTTCCTTTCATAAATAAGACAACATCTTGGCTGTCAATTTCTGATTTGATACGACCTGAAATGGTGGGGTCAAGATTAGTCATTTATACTCACTTTCTTGAAATTATTTAACTAGGATGGAATTTTTGTTTGAAGTGCTAATGCGTGTAACTGTCCGCCCATTCTTCCGTCTAGGGCTTGATACACCATTTGATGCTGTTGAACACGCGATTTACCAGCAAATGAATGTGATTCTACATAACAAGAATAATGGTCACCATCTCCTGCCATATCTTCAATTTTAATAATGGCGTCTGGGAATGTTTTTTTAATTAATTCCTCAATTTCATATGCTTGCATTGCCATGGTGCTTAATTAATCCTTATATTATACAGCGTCTATTTATAACCTATTGCTAAGTCCTGTATCATAACATTGTTTCAGCTCTTTTAAGGATATAATGTCTCCATTGGAGATTTTCAATTCCTGCTGTGAAATAGAACGACCAATCCTTAAATAAGGGATATTTGCCTGTGCAGCATTCTTAGTAAATTCATCTGCCTTACTTGTGGCAATAATGTAGCTTGATTGGTTTTCTCCAAAACACCATGCATGGGTATCTATATTATCTGGCAGAGTTATTTCTGCCCCAATATTGCCAGCTAACATCATCTCGCAAAGAGCAACCAACATACCTCCGTCAGAAATATCATGCACCGCGTTAATCAGCTGGTTTTTATAGCAATCCAATATTAATTGGCCTGTTTGTAATTCTGACATTAAATCAACGGGAGGAGGAGCTCCTTGATTTTCTGCATCAATTCTTCCAGCGATTATTTTTGCATAAACAGTATTTGATAACCAGCCAGTATTTATGTTTTCATCCTGTCCAACAATGAATAGTTCTGTTTCAGGTGGTATAGCTATTCCAAGGGCTGTTTGCCAGTCTTCAATAACACCAACCATGCCAATAACTGGACATGGCTTAATAGCCTTGCCATCTGTTTCATTATATAAAGATACATTCCCTGAAACGACGGGTGTTGATAACTGAGTGCAAGCGTCTTTCATACCAGTGACACTTTGAACAAGCTGAGTCATGATTTCTGGCTTTTCAGGATTGCCAAAATTTAAATTATTAGTTACTGCAAGCGGTGTAGCACCAACACAGATTATGTTGCGATATGCTTCTGCAACAGCTTGTTTGCCGCCAGTATAGGGGTCAGCTTCGACATATCGAGGGGTGCAATCAACCGTAAGAGCAAGCGCTTTATTGGTTCCATGCACTCTAACAAGGGCTGCATCTCCGCCAGGTCCGATAATAGTATCAGCCATAACATGGCTGTCATATTGCTCGTAAATCCATCGTCTTGAGCATAGATCTTCTGAGCCAATTAATTTTTTTAAAGCATCAGAAATTTGTATATTTTGTCTTATCTCAGCTGCAGGGATTACATGAAGAAGTTCTGGCTTAAGATGTGGTCTATCATATTCAGGTGCGTCATCTACAAGTGGTGCAAGCGGAATATCACAGGCTATTTCACCCTCTTTAAGAAGTATAAGCCTATCTGAATCTGTGACTTGCCCAATTGGCATAAAATCAAGATCCCATTTGTTAAATATTTGGCGTGCGATTTCAGCCTGACTAGGGTCAATCACCATTAACATGCGTTCCTGACTTTCAGACAGCATGATCTCATAAGCCGACATTTCTGACTCTCTTACAGGCACAAGGTCAAGGTCTATTTCCATGCCAAGACCACCCTTTGCAGCCATTTCAACAGAGGATGAGGTAAGACCTGCTGCCCCCATATCTTGAATTGCCACAACAGCATCAGCAGCCATTAATTCAAGACATGCCTCCATAAGTAATTTGCCAGTAAACGGGTCACCTACCTGAACTGTTGGTCTCTTGGACTCTGTCTCATCACTAAACTCAGCAGACGCCATAGTAGCACCATGAATACCATCACGACCTGTTTTGGCACCAACATAGATAACTGGATTCCCAGCGCCAGAGGCAGCAGAGTAAAAAATACGATCACTATGGGCAATGCCAACAGCCATAGCATTTACCAAAATATTTCCATTATAAGAGGCATCAAACTCTACTTCACCGCCGACTGTTGGTATGCCAATACAATTTCCATAACCACCAATACCAGCTGTCACACCAGACACTAAATGAGGTGTTTTTTCATGATCAATTTGCCCAAATCGAAGGGCGTTAAGCAAAGCAACTGGGCGAGCACCCATGGTAAATACATCTCTTAGGATACCACCAACGCCAGTGGCAGCCCCCTGATACGGTTCTATAAAAGAAGGGTGATTGTGACTTTCAATTTTAAATACAACCGCAGTCCCATCTCCAATATCAACAACACCAGCATTCTCTCCTGGTCCTTGAATAACCTGTGCGCCGTCTGTTGGCAGCGTTTTTAGCCATTTTTTGGAGGATTTATAGGAACAATGCTCTGACCACATTGCTGAGAATATGCCAAGTTCACATAAATTTGGAATTCTTCCAAGATGGGCACACACTCTCTCCCATTCCTCTTTTGATAACCCCATAGCAGCTGCATTTTCAAACTGCATTTCTGATTGGACACTCATGTTATGATAGCCTCAAAAATTGATTGTAATAGTTTTTTGCCATCAGCACTTTTATGACCAGCGCCCATTGCCCGTTCTGGGTGAGGCATCATTCCAAGGATTCTTCCGTTAGCTGCACAAATACCAGCTATATCATTTGCTGAACCGTTAGGATTGTCAGAAACACCTGTTTCATCCTTGGCATATCGCAAAACAACCTGTCCATTACTCTCAAGGCTGTCCAAGGTCTCTGCATCAGCAAAATAATTACCTTCATTATGGGCAACAGGGATGTGCAGTCTTTCATTTATATCAAGAGATTTGGTAAGCTCACATATTGCATTGCCTTCAACAGACAGATTTGTTTGTTTGCATACAAATTTTAGTGTTTTGTTTTGAGCCAGAAATCCTGGTAATAATCCAGATTCAAGTAGAATTTGAAATCCGTTACATACCCCTAAAATTGCTCCCCCTCTTGCTGCGTGGTCGTGTAACGCATTCATCACTGGCGCATGCGCTGCCAATGCGCCACATCTCAGATAATCCCCAAACGAGAATCCACCAGGAATAATAGCAAGGTCAACAGGGTCAAGATAGGATTGTTTATGCCAAATAAGGGCAGGTCTTCTGCCAGTTAGCGCTTCAACAGCGACCATCATATCACGGTCACAATTAGAGCCAGGAAATACGATTATGGCTACTCTCATGACGGCTCATTAATCTCTATCGTGTAGGTTTCAATAACAGTGTTTGCAAGCAGAGCTTCACACATTTTTGCAGCACGATATCTGGCGCGCTCTTCATCATCTGTATCTATTGAGACAGTTATCTGTTTGCCCATTTTGACATCTTGCAAATCATCAAATCCAAGAGAGGATAGTGCCTGATTTATAGCTTGTGCTTGTGGATCTAACACACCGGGTTTTTTTTCGATTATAATCGTTACCTGCATTCTAGCTCCTATCTTACTCTCTAGTATCTTAAATTATTCACTATTTATTTTTCTGCACTTAATGCAGGAAGATGAATAGACATTCTATGTGCGATATCTGTGTAGGATTCAATTAACCCACCAAGGTCACGCCTAAATCTATCCTTATCAAGTTTTTCATTTGTTTTCATGTCCCATAATCGGCAGTTATCAGGACTAATCTCATCTGCTAAAATTATTTGCGGAAAATCCGTGTTATTATGAAGCCTGCCAAATTCAAGTTTAAAATCAATCAGTTGAATTTGCATCATAGCAAATATTCCAGAAAGAAAATCAGTTACACGGTAGCTCATAGAAGTGATCTCATCTATCTCAAACGAGTCAGCAAGCTGCATCATTTCTATATGTTCTCTGGCTATAACAGGGTCACCAAGAGCATCATCTTTTAAACAAAACTCAATTAATGTATGAGGTAATGGCTCCCCTTCTGTAAGACCAAGACGCTTACAGATAGACCCCGCTGCAACTTTTCGAATGATTACTTCAACTGGGATTATCTCAACTTCTTTTACAAGCTGTTCACGCTCTGAAAGCCGTTTGATAAAATGGTGTGGAATATCTGTTTGATTAAGGGCTTCGAATATTGTGCTGCTTATATAATTATTTAAAATACCTTTGCCTGTCAGCGTATCTTTTTTTTGCGCGTTAAACGCAGTCGCGTCATCCTTAAAATACTGAATAATTGTTCCAGCTTCAGGCCCCTTAAATAATTTTTTGGCTTTTCCCTCGTAAAGTAGTTCCATATTTTTCCTCTTTAAAGAGTGCTAATGATATCTGTTTTAGTGATTTGCTTACCTGAGTGATTATTTATGCCTCAAACACGCGCTCAAAGATGGTGTCCACATGTCGGTTATGCTGTTCTGTATCAAACAAACCTTCAAGTTCTGAAGTGCTTAAATAGCTACTTACCTCGGAATCAGATTTCATTTTTTCTAAATAACTGCCGCCAGTCTTCCATACTTCCATGGCATGTTTTTGAACCAGGCGGTAAGAATCTTCGCGACTTACTCCTTTTTGGGTGAGTGCTAATAATATCTGTTGTGAATGAACAAGGCCGCCTAATGCATCAAGATTTGCCTGCATTTGCTCAGGATAAATAACCAGCTTTTCAACCACAGAAGCCAAACGAGTAAGGGCAAAATCAAGCGTAACTGTTGCATCAGGAGCAATCATTCTCTCAACAGATGAGTGAGAGATATCCCTTTCATGCCATAAGGCTACATTTTCCAGTGCAGGAATTACAGAAGAACGCACGATGCGCGCTAGTCCTGTTAAATTTTCTGTCAGAACAGGGTTTCGTTTGTGCGGCATTGCAGAAGATCCTTTTTGCCCCGCAGAGAAAAACTCTTCAGCTTCCCGAACTTCTGTTCTTTGTAAATGACGAATTTCAATTGCTAGATTTTCAATAGAACTTGAGATAACCCCAAGAACGCAGAAAAACATAGCGTGTCTATCACGCGGTATCACTTGGCTAGATACTGGCTCTATCTGAAGACCCATTTTTTCGGCTACATATGCCTCAACAGAAGGATTGATGTGAGCGAAGGTACCAACTGCACCAGATATAGCACAGGTGGCTATTTCGGTTTTTGCTGCCTTAAGTCTTGTTTTATTCCGCTCAAATTCAGCATAAAAACGCGCTAACTTTATTCCAAATGTGGTTGGTTCTGCATGAATGCCATGCGACCTGCCAATTGTTGGTGTATATTTATGCTCAAATGCGCGCGTTTTTAACGCCGATAAAACTTTATCAATATCCGCAAGTAGCAGGTCTGCAGACCGGGTTAATTGAACTGATAAAGTTGTATCCAGAACATCAGATGATGTCATTCCTTGATGAACAAACCGTGCCTCTGGACCAACATATTCAGCAAGGTTAGTCAGAAAAGCAATTACATCATGTTTGGTCTCGCGTTCTATTTCATTGATTCTATCAATGTCGAAAGAGCCTTTTTGCCAAATTATTTTAGCAGCTTCCTTGGGAATTACACCTAACTCAGCTTGGGCATCACAGGCATGAGCTTCTATTTCGAACCAAATTTGAAATTTAGATTTCTCAGACCAGATTTCTGTCATTTCTGATCTTGAATAACGGGGAATCATTACGATATTTTCCTGAATTTTTTTTGTGTATGACAATATCATCTTGCATTGAAAAATGCTATACTGATTACAACCCATGCGGAACTTTATATTATTTTTTTGCGATTATTCTTAATTTGGATAGAAAATAAATGATCTTTAGAAAATTAGCCTTAACTGCCTTAAGCTATGCAGTCAGAAACCCTGCGGTTCGAAAACAGGCCAAAAAACTAGCGGTGAGTGCAGCAGAACAAGCAAAACCTGCATTATTGAGTGGCAGTAGGGTTGCAGGTGAGACTTATCGTAGTTTGAAAACTGAACTCAAAACAGGCGTAAGCAATTTCAAAAAAGAAAAATAAGCCCCCTTTTTTAGCGAGCAAAGTTTGGATACTAACTGTCTAGAAGTATCTGGTACCTATTTAGAAATATAGGGCACATTTTTTGAGTTATAGAAGTCCGATTGATTTAAAACTTTGGCATTTGTTGCCAGCAATAATCAGGTGGTCATGTAAATCAATTTCTACACTTTGAAGTGCCTGTTTTACTCTCTTGGTTAGCATGATGTCTGCTTGGCTTGGGCGCTCGTCGAAGGTAGGGTGATTATGAGCCAGAATGATACTTTTAGCATGAAAATTTAATCCCAGTTTTGCAATTTCGCGAGGGTAAATAGCGGTTTGGTTTATTGTCCCAGATGTCATGATTTTACTGTCAATTAATCTGTTTTGGGCATCCAAAAACAATACCATTAAATGTTCTATTTTCTCATAGGCTAGCTGACTTATGCAATATTCCTGCACTGCCTGCCAATTTCCCAGTACTGGCTTGTCTTTAACCAGATCTCGTTTCATCCGCTGTTCAATTTCCAAGATAAGTTTGAAATGAATAATCGCAGAATCACCAATACCTTTAATGGAAGCTAATTCCGATTTATCAGCAGTTATAATATTACTGATATTACCAAATTGTGAGAGTAGTGCTTTAATAATTGGTTTTGTGTCTTTTCTATTATGGATTCCATATAGAAACATTTCTAGAATTTCAGCATCTGTTAAGCTAGAAGAAGTGCCGGAACTAACTTTAGCACGCATCCGTGCTCTGTGACCTTCATAATAGGAGGTTGGGTTACCCTCTTTAACAGAAGATTTTGGTTGTTTTGGTTTTGAATTGCTCATCTATAAAACTATACGCAGATTATATTACTGCAAGGTTAAGTTTTTAATATGGCGGCAAGTTCATACCTTTAGAGGAAAGCGTGAAAATCTCTGCACCAGTTTCTGTTATACCAATGGAATGCTCAAACTGGGCTGATGCACTTTTATCACGTGTAACCGCTGTCCAACCATCACTTAGAATTTTTGTTTCTGCTTTTCCAGCATTAATCATTGGCTCAATTGTGAAAATCATTCCTGGTTCTAATAATAACCCTGTTGAAGGGGTTCCAAAATGAAGAACAGTAGGTGCACAATGAAAAACTTTACCAAGACCATGCCCTGTGAAATCCCGAACAACTGAAAACCTGTTTTTTTCTGCATATGACTGAATGGCATAACCAACATCACCGAGCCTATTACCAGGTTTTGCGGCTTCAATTCCAAGCATCAAACAATCATAGGTAATTTCGGTTAATCTTTTAGATTTTACAGGAGGGGAGTCAACGTAATACATACGTGATGTATCTCCGTACCATCCATCCAGAATTACAGTTACGTCAATATTTAATATATCACCAGATATTAGCTTTCGGTCACCTGGAATTCCATGACAAACAACATGATTGAGTGAAATACAGGTTGATTTAGGAAACCCTTTATAATTGAGAGGAGCTGGAATGGCACCATGCTCAATTATATACTTATGACACATATCGTCTAGCATCTGTGTGGTGACGCCTGCCTTAACATGGGCAGTAATCATATCTAACACATCAGCAGCTAGTGAACCTGCTTTGCGCATTGCTTCAAAAGCCTGTTCATCATGGATTAAAATGTTGGTTTCTCGCATAATTACTACCTAAAAAGAATGATAACATCTATTTGCATTTAAACGACAAAGTTATATAAGCGTTTTATAATTTTCTTCTCAAAACATTATTTTTTTATGAGATATAACAGGAGTTTCAAGAAAATGGCAAATCCAACGGCTGCAATTTGTGTAATTGGGGATGAAATTTTATCAGGAAGAACTAAGGATAAAAATATTGGATGGATTGCAGAACAGCTTTGCGGTCTTGGTATTCAATTAACAGAAGCACGTGTGATTGCTGATGAAAAAAAGACGATTATTCGCCATATTAGGGAATTATCAGATGCAAATGATTATGTTTTTACTTCTGGCGGTATAGGTCCGACTCATGATGATATCACAACAGAATCAGTTGCCGCTGCCTTTGATGTTGATGTTGAACGAAACCAAGAAGCAATGCGCCGTCTTGAGCAGCATTACAAGGGTACAGAGATTGTTCTGAATGAGGTCAGAAAAAAAATGGCAGATATCCCTGCTAGTGCAACATTAATTGATAACCCGGTTAGTGCAGCACCTGGGTTTCAGCTGAAAAATGTTTATGTAATGGCAGGGGTTCCCTCTATTATGCAATCTATGTTTGAGGGGATTGCTGTTACGCTGCAAGGCGGCACTATTCCAACGCGTCTTACAGTTCAATGTGCAACTGGAGAGGGAAATGTTGCCCAGATTCTTGAGCAAATAAGTGATCACTATGAATCTGTTTCAGTTGGCAGTTATCCTTGGTTTAAACCTGGACTATTTGGAACAGCTGTAGTTCTTACTAGCCTTGATGAAGACCTGGCAGCGAAGGCAGCAAGAGAATTATGTGAGCTGGTTAGACAAGCTGGCTTTGCAGCAGAAGACGCTGTTTAATATGCGTATATAAAATATTTTAAAAGGCAATCTTAACCATATTGCTAGTAAGATATCAGATTAATATATTGCTTATCTATCCCACGGTCCTTTTGGCCTTTTTGTGAAGCTAGGAAGCGAACCATTTTTGGCGCTTTTTTGTAACTTTCGATGATGGTATTTATTACTGGCTTCTGAGCGAACTTGTTTAAATGAGATAGGTGTTGATATATCCCCTGCCGAAATTGTTGGGTCATATTTACCAAATAAGGGAACCTGTTTTCGTTTAAAGAATGGGATAAGGCATGCGCCTGCTATAAAACCGCCAATATGGGCGAAATAAGCAACTCCGCCTTCTTGTGAAAAAGCAGAAGGTGCAGCAGCAAATTGTGTGCCTATCCATACGCCTAACACTACCCATGCTGGAAGGCTGATAAATCGAATAAAGATTAAAATAATCATCAAAACTTGCACAGGTGCTTTTGGATGTAACACAATATAAGCACCCAATATCCCGGCAATTCCGCCAGATGCACCAATCATTGGCGTTAATGATTCAGGAGAAATAATGCTTTGAGAAAAGGCGGCTGCAGCGCCGCAAAGCAAATAAAATAAAATAAATTTGAAATGGCCTATTGATTCTTCAATATTATCGCCAAATATCCATAAATACAGCATATTTGAGCCAATATGAAGCCAGCCACCATGCAAAAACATGGATGTAATAAGTGATAGATAGGGATGAAATAACTGCAATTCTGACGGAAGAGTTTGATATCCAAATATAACAGACGGGATAACGCCATATTTTAGAGTCATGAATCTTAATGTAAAACTATCAAGAGATAATTGCCAAAAAAATACAAGAACGCATATTATCAAAATACACCAGGATATATATGGCGTTCTGTTTGAAACTAGGCGATCAAATAGAGGTAAGAAAAACATAAGATAATCAATACCAATTTTAAGGCGTAATAAAAATAGCTGCTGAGTTCTTTTTTTAATAAATCTGTGGCAAGGATATCATAGAGTTGATTTATGATTCCCATTGGATGAAATTACACTCATTACACACCAATATAACATAAAAAAATGCGACCACATGGCGCTCTTATGTTTTTGATAGAAGATAATTTGGTTTTTTTGGTGATTAAAACTGGTGGGGACACCCGGACTTGAACCGGGAAGACTTATCGTCGGCAGATTTTAAGTCTGCTGTGTTTACCAAATTTCACCATGCCCCCATTTATAAGATGTACTGCCTTTTCTTCTACAATATCTTCTACAATGTGAATAGCAATTATTACAAGCCTCTTTCTAAATTGGATGTAATTTTTCTTTTATTTATCAAAGCCGCCAAGCAAACGGGCACGATGTATAAAAGCATTTTTTGCCTTTTTAGGTGATTCTGGATGAAATTTTAACTGTTTGGGGGTGCCACGAGGTTTTGGAAAAAGCCTCCCAGCTTCCATCTCAGAAAATCCAGCAATCTGTGTTGCTTCAATCCAAGCAGCCATCTTGTCAGCGCGTTTGATAGATTGACGAACAGCTTCAGGCAATATTGCAGGTAACCCAAAGCGAATATGAATCGCATGTTGTAATTTTTCATCAATTTTAGGATATTCAAGACCCAACGCTGATTTTAATGGCGTAATCATGTCGCCAATAACATATTCTGGGGCATCATGTAATAGGCAAGCAAGCCGCCATTTATTTGCCAGCATTGGAGCATTCATATGCATGATCTGTTCTACTAGGATACTATGCTGTGCAACAGAAAAAGCAAAATTTCCAGATGTCTGCCCATTCCATCTAGCAACACGAGATAAACCATGAGCAATATCCTCAATCTCAATATCTAGGGGACTTGGTTCCAGTATATTTAACCTGCGACCAGAGAGCATTCGTTGCCATGCGCGAGGGGATGAATTCGTAGGGTAGACCATTTGCCATTTTTTAATGTTAAGCTAAAAGAATTCTTTTCAAGCAATCTGACTAAAATGTAAATAGACACTGCTTTTTTTTCAAAAATATAAAGCCCAATAATATCAAAAATAAAACTATTTTATACACATTTAATTCTTCGGCTTGGCGATAGCCACTATTTCCTATATCTACTCGTAATGTCTTTTTCTTTTAATAGAGACGGCTGCATTTTACATATGGGTTGACCAATGGATTTTTTTGAAACCAGAGAGCGCTATAGAAGACGAGAATATAGAATTTATGTTAGTCTATTAATTCGTCTGGTTGCTGTTGCATTTGTGCTTTGGCTTGGCTGGCAATGGGGTAATTATGATCAAAAGAAATTATATGAAAATGTCAGTGATGAGTTAAATCAAACTCAAGCAGAATTATATAACCTGAACGAAAAGATGAGGAGCTTAATTCAGGAGAAAAAACAGCTTGCTGCTGAAAAAACAGTTTCTGACCTCGATTTGAACGGCTCTGGTGAGATTTTATCAAAATCAATTAAATTTTTATTGGAATCAGATGTTTCTTTAGAACAGATACATCAATCGTTATTGGCTATTTCATCTCCGATAAATTGTAGAAATTTGGAAGTAAAAAATTTAGCAGTCGCAACTGAGCTATATACTGGGAAGGAATCCAATTTATCCCTTTTTCAAGGCGGGTTGCGGGTTCATATTGACGGTCAACCCTTTTCTCAAGGCAACAAGACTAACCCCTGGTTTGATCCAGATAAGGAAATACAAGTTAGATTGGTATATCTAGGCGGTCAGAAAATTGTAACTGGAAAACTGCCTATGAAAGTGATTGTGCCAGCCGAAGACTGGCTGTTGAAAGCGCATGTCACTGAATCTAATCTTCGCGGATATGTTGGAATTACATTTGAGAAATGTAGCGCTAGATAAATAATATTTTTTTAAAATACAGTAACGAAATATTACGCATTGTAACTCAACACATTGTTATCAATAGTAATATACTTAAAAACGCTATAATTGGAGTCTTGTGAAATAACATCTGTTTATGATTAATTAGCGTATAAAATTAAAACAGAAATTCTAATAAAAACTAAAATTTATTAAAAAAATCAACATATGTTATTTGTATATCTCTTGCATATTGGAATAGGTTAAATGAGCCATTATTTTATAACAGGTGCTAGTTCTGGTATTGGATACGCATTGGCTGTTGCACTGGCAAAAAACGGAAATCATGTAAGCGTGGTTGCAAGAAGAAAAGACAGATTACAACAGTTAAAAAATGATTTTCCTAAAATAAATATATTTTCTGCTGACGTAACGGATTCTGTGAAAATGCAGCAGGTAATTGAGGAATGTATATCCCACTCAGGCATGCCTGATTGCGCAATCTTAAATGCAGGTAAATATACCCCTCTGGGAGGAGATCAGATAGATGTATCTGAATTCTGCGACCATATGATGGTAAATTATATGGGGGTTATTCATGCGCTTAATAGCTTCGTGCCCAATTTTAAAAACAGGGGTTTTGGACATATCGTTATTATGGGCTCTACCGCAGGATATCGGGGACTGCCCAAATCTGCTGCTTATGGACCGACGAAAGCAGCACTCACAAACTTAGCTGAGGCGTTATATTTAGATTTATCTGCTTATTCTATCAAAGTTCAATTAATTAGCCCAGGCTTTGTTGAAACTGACGCAACTGCTGTAAATGAGTTTAAAATGCCCCAGTTGATGTCTTCAGAAGATGCTGCAAAGCAAATCATAAAAGGATTGGATAGTAATCGGTTTGAGATATGTTTCCCATCTAGATTTGCTTTTGTGATGAAAATTCTTAAGCTATTACCTTATTTTATTTATTTTCGTTTAATTAAGTGGGCTACAAAATGACAGACTCAGAAATCCAAAATGTAATGGAAGCATATGGTGATCTATTTTCAAGATTAACCATAGATGATTTAACCGAGTTAGGAGCGTTGGTATCTGACGATATTGTTTTTTCCGATCCGTTCAACCTTACCTATGGAAGAGAAAAATTTGTGAATATATTTGCTCATATGTTTAAGGTTATGGAGCAACCTCAATTTAAAATTCTGGATATGTGCTATTCTAATCGTGCAGGATATTTGAAGTGGCAATTAACGGGTAAGGTTAAAAAATGGCAACAAATTCCGATAGATATAACGGGTATGTCAGAAATCACGATTAACGGGAATGGAAAAATCATAGCGCATTATGATCATTGGGATAGCGCTAGCCAATTATTGCGGTTTATTCCAGTTTTAGGGGCTCCAATACGCTGGCTTTTAAAATTATTTAGGATGAAATGACATTTTAAATGTTTCTATTTTATTTTCTATCTGCTGCAGATAAAGGAAACTCAGATGTTGACTGACTTGTTTTGATAAAGGTGATAAAGACTTCACCAAGCAACAGCCCAAATTTTTTAACCTTTGCGTTATTCAGCATTATCAATGGGGATTGCTGAATCATCACATCTTCAAATTTAACTTTAATTTTTCTACTAAACAGTGTCAGGTTGAAATAATAGTTCCAGCTTAATTGGGCATCTGTTAATTTGCCTACTGCTTGTCCACATACATCTTTGCAGAATCCAACATATGTATTCTGGTCAGATTTAGTAATTTGCCACTGTCTGTATTCGTTTTCACCATCATCAAAACTAAAATACTCATCAAGCAAAAACCCATCTTTGGTTGTTTGTCCATCAATAGATACGTTAAAGCGTCTTCTTACAGAACCAAATCTATCTATAAAAACGCCTGTTGCTTCAATCCTGCCATCAAAAAATTCTTCAGGCATAAATGTCTTAGATAAAGTGGCTTCAGAATATTTGCTAGCTAATGAGTTCATCGTTTGTCCAAACCATATAATATCTTTTTGTACGCATGGGATATATAATTGGTTCTCTAATAGACTGAAATATGCGAATCATACGATAAAGCGAGAGTGTATTATAGGAATAGCTATAGTAATGACGATTAGTTTTTATGGGATAGCATTATCTGTTTAACATCTATGTTGCCAGCCCTGAATCCGCCTTCGCAATAGGCTAAATATAGCTCCCACATTTTAAAAAAACGAGCATCAAAATTTTTATCAATTGCCAGTTTTGGCCAGGCTTTAATAAACCTGTCTCGCCATTTTAACAGCGTCTTAGCATAATCCAAACCAAACCCGTAGCACTCATTCATTTGCAGACCTGCCTCTCCAATAGGGCTTTCAAGCGCGGATAGACAAGGCAGCATTCCTCCTGGAAATATATAGCGTTGAATAAAATCAGGATTGCTTCTATATCTTGGAAATTGGTCATCACTAATTGTAATCATTTGCAGCGCTGCTCTGCCGCCATCATTGAGAGAGGTGCCTATTTTATCAAAATAAATGGGCCAATATTGCTCTCCTACAGCCTCGAACATTTCAATAGAGATGATTTTGTCAAATTTCTGATTTAAATCTCGGTAATCTAAAAATTTAAGGTCAGTCTGATCAGTTAACCCTTGGTCTGCTATTCGTTGTTTTGTAAATTCATATTGCGCATTGGAAATGGTAATTCCAGTTATATGTGCATCATATTCTTGGGCTGCAAATTCCATAAACCCACCCCAGCCACAGCCAATTTCTAGCACGCTATCGCCAGATTTGATGCCAGCAAGTTCAGCAATTTTTTTATATTTATTTTGCTGGGCATCTTTAAGGGTTTGTTTTTCAGAATCAAAAATAGCGGATGAATAGGTCATTGATGAATCCAGCCATTCTTTATAAAAAGAATTGCCAAGATCATAATGATAAGAGATGTTTTTGCGAGATCCTGATCTGCTATTCTTATTTGTTAGATGAACTAGTTTCATCATCATTTTTTTAATAAACCCTTGAGCAAGGTTATCGTTTAAAAAGTCAGAGTGCTGAGAACTTAATTCGATTAACGCGGCGATTTTATTACTTTCAATCTCGCCTGCCATATATGCTTCACAAAACCCAATCTCGCCATTATGCAGTAGCTTTTTGATGCCAACTGGCGAGCTCAGAATTAAATCTGCACTCGGACCTTTGCATCTACCTGTGTAGTATATAATATCGCCATCTGGATAGGTTACTTGGAGTTCTCCAAACTCTAATTGTTTGAAAAGTTTTTTTAGTGCCTTAATGCGAATGCTGGTAATTAGCTTGCTAGTCATTCGTCACCGTTCTGAATACGTGATTGAGTGATTGAAAGTTCTTTTGGTGCTGGTCTTGGATAATAAGTGCATTTCTTCCAAAATAATTTAATCGCTTCTAAGTGGATTGATAATAATGGTCTTAATGGGAATTGTCTATTAAGAATCATCAATTTTATGATGTCATTTGTTGTTAAAGGATGGAATTCCCCTCTCATTGTCGCAGTTAGGGCAGGCATTCTTTCTATTAAAAAACGAACAATCACCGAAAATTTATTTCCACGTGTTTTATATGAGAGAATATACTCCCCATGGTTAGGAAAGAATGGAGAAACATGCATATTTTTCAAGGCGATGTGCGTTGCTGATGGATTGCAGCTATCAATCACAGCGACATAGCTATGCGCATCCCCAAACGTATTATGAACCTCATACACAATAAAGCAGTCTTTACCCGTATTATCCTCACATATAAATACCGAAATTGGATTAAAGGTTAAGTTCAGAATTCTTGGAAAGGTAAGCAGAGAAATACGTTTTATTTCGGTATTTGGTAGATAATTTTTTGCCAATTCTCTTATATAATTTGCCAGCGAAGCAGGATTTTTACATTTTTTTTGTGGCTGCTTTTTAGAGGCTGTTTTTGCTCTATATGCTTTTCCATAATCAGACTGGTGGAAAGATAATAAATTAAATTTATCGACTGAGAATAACCTGCTTTGTTGATTGGCATCGTTTAATTTATCCAAATCAATCATAATAGAAAGCCCAGACCGAAACAGATAATGAGACGGGGTTCCATGCCTTGTATGCGTGATAGTAGAAGGTGCTAGTCTAATAGCATGCATATATAAAATTCCTTTTATGTTGCAACTATTTTTTCCTGCTTATTCTGCCATAATTGCAATAAATGTGGTGCGTGGCACGCCTCGGTAGGAGTATCCCATGGAATCGATATATCAAATGATTTCGCAATTGCAACAGCAGATAATATACCATCTTCATGAAATCCGTATCGTGTCCATGCACCGCAAAAATAAGTGTGTGATGGTCCTTGAATTTCATTTAATGTATTTTGTGCTTCTATTGCGTTTTGATTAAAAATTGGGTGAGAATAGGAAAATTCTCGATGTGGATTTTCAATTGGTGACGTTGAGAAAGGGTTTAAAATTACAAATAACGGAAATTTTTCTGGCAGAGATTGTAATTTATTCATCCAATAAGTAACACATAACTGTTTTTGGGCATTCTTGTTGGATAAATAATTCCATGCAGACCATGCCGCTTTTCTTTGGGGCATATAAGATGCTTGCGAATGCAAAATAACCTTATTCTCCTGAAATCCAAATTGACTTAATATATCATGCTCATCTTGACTAGCATCATTTAGCAAAGCAAGACTTTCATTCGCATGGGCTGCTAAAATTATTTTATCAAAATACTGTGGTGCTTCTCCATCAATAAAAATAGTAACCCCGTTCTCAGAGCGCTGGATTTTGTTGATTGACACATTACATCTTGCTTTTTTTCCTAAGTGGCGGATGATTTTTGATACGTAGTTCCTTGAACCTCCTGTTACTGTTCGCCAGGTTGGTCGACCAGAAAAATCCAATAATTTGTGATTATTCATAAATTTAATAAAAGAGCGTGCAGGAAATTGCATAACCGTTTGAGCAGGGCAAGACCAAATAGCTGCTGCCATTGGCAGTAAATGATTATCTATAAACACTTGTCCCATTCGCATTCTAATCATCAGCTGTTCCAGGGTTTCACCATGCGGACCCGATTCTACCTCGTTAGATGCTGTTTTATAAAACCGAAAAAGGTCTCTTAATAATCGCCAATAGCTTGGTTTTAGCCAGTTTAAAGGCTGTGCAAACAAACCTTTTAATGAACCAGCATATTCAAAACTTCTATTCGACAAAGAAAGACCAAATGACATGTTTGTCGCTTGTGTTTCCACATCTAAAGCATCAAATAAGCCAATAAGATTTGGATAATTAAGGCTATTATAAACGATAAAGCCGCTATCCACGGCAACAGGGCTAGCATCAGTGTTTTCTTTTACTTCAACAGTATGTGCGTGCCCTCCAAATCTAGACTCTTTTTCGAACAGCATAACGTCATGTTCTTTATCAAGCAGCCAAGCTGCGCTTAATCCTGAAATTCCTGACCCGACTACGGCAATACGCATTTTCTGCCCTTTTCATAATTTAAAGTCTATTTGAACTCTTATAATGTAGTGTCTTATCTATTTCATTTACATAAATTTGCAACATCGATAATGTGATAAAGTTTTGTTTTATGACAAAAATATAATTCAGGGGCATGTGAGAACAAATTTGATATCGCCATATGTTTGATGTTTAACCCTCCGGTAAAGACACCAAATGCAGGCAGTATCATGCGGGTTTTATCTAATATGAAGCATTTGGAAGTTACGCTTCCTGCGCGTAATCGCAGCTTTGCTTTTGGATGGTAGTGCCCAATAATCTGCCCCTGCAGAGGAGCTTCCATAGAATCAGTGCTATCTGTCACTAGCTGATGCCTTAATTCAATTTTATCAATATAAAATTCATCGCATTGCAGACCTTCAAGAAAATTAGGAAGCGATGGGTCATGATTGCCTAAAACCCAAACAATATTTTTAGATTGTGTTAATGCCAGAAGTTTATCTTTATAAAAAGAGGCAAGAGTATGTGCTACCCGTGCTGAATGAAAACTATCTCCTAGGAAAATGCACCTTTCTATTATGGCATGATTGAGAGCATTTTCCAACCTGAGTAGGGTTTCTTGAGTGTCATATCCAGGCAGTGGAGTGGCAGATGATTGAGAGAAGGCTTTTTCAAGATGCAAATCGGCTATGATAAGGGTTTTGCTAGCACAATGATAACAGGAGCCATCGGCATATAACCAAAATTTTTGATTACAGAAGGTTATTTCTGCTTTTTGCGTATTTGATTGGTGTGATTGATAATTTGAATTATCTGTTGGCGGAAGGGTCATCTCATTAATAATATCTAACTTATTTCATTTACTAGGTCATATTCTAATTCTTCTAGCATTGTTTCAAGTGCAGATGACATAACAGATTCGCGACCAACTTCAAGTAGTAATGGAACCGCAAGGGCAGAAATACGAGATAAGGCAACATGGGTAATTTTATTTTCGAATCTTGTAAGAAGTGTTGCAAGCCGATGAATATCTGTAAGCCCTCTGGCAGAATCTTGTCTGGTGGCTTGCAGAAGAATGTGGTCTGGCTGATATTTCCGTAATACATCATAAATCAGGTCAGAATTAATAGTAACCTGTTTGCCTGTTTTCTGGGTGCCTGGGATATTTTTGTCAATAAGACCAGAAATAGTTGCAACCTGCCTGAAAGATCGTTTTAACATTGTGGATTCTGCCATCCACTCCTCTAACTCATCTCCTAAAATATCTGGGCTAAATAGCTCAGCAGGGTTGCTTACAGGCAGTAAAGACCAAATGGCGATAGCATAATCTGTTGCAACAAATCCTAGTGGTTTTAGACCTGCGCGCTCCATTCGCCTTGTTATTAACATGCCAAGAGTTTGATGGGCATTCCGCCCCTCAAATCCATAGGCAACAAGGTAATATCTCTCTCCCCTTGGAAAGGTCTCTACCAAAAGAGAATCTAAGTCTGGTAATTTTGAGTAATTTTTCTGAATAGCAAGCCAGTCTTTCACTTGATTTGGCAGGCTATCATGCATTTCAGTTGATTGCAGTATATGTCTGACAGTTTCTGACATATCTGCTGTTAGAGGTAATCTGCCACCTGCATAGGCTGGCACTTTTGGCTCTTTTGCGCTGGTAGGCTGAACAATTACGTGCATCTTTTGAATTTCAACAAAAGCAACAACGCGTCCAGCAAAAATAAAACTATCTCCTGGACGCAAGGACTGGATAAAATATTCTTCAATTTCACCAAGAGCAGGACCTCGTGAAAATCGTACTTTCAACGTGCTGGTTTCAACGATTGTGCCGATATTCATACGCCATCTAGTTGCCACTGCGCGGTTGGTAAGACGATAAAGCCCATCTATGCCTTTTACGATCCGCCTGAATTGTTCATAATGTTCAAGCGCATATCCACCTGTACTAACAAATTCTAACATTTGCTCAAAAATGTCTCTGTGAAGGTCTCGATAGGGGGGTGCTGTGCAAATTTGTTGATATAAATCATCCGCACTAAAAGCACCAGAAACCGCTCGTCCAACGATAAATTGTGCCAATACATCCAGACTTCCTGAATATTCATGCAGGCTATCTAATTTACCTTTTTTGATATTTTCCTTGGCAGCTACAGCCTCAATAACTTCAAATCTATTGGTAGGTACTAAAATAGCTTTCGACGGCACCCCGAGTTGGTGACCAGCTCTGCCAATACGTTGGATAAGCCGCGAGGTTCCCTTAGCAGCGCCAACTTGAATAACAAGGTCGATATCTGCCCAATCAATGCCAAGATCAAGAGATGATGTGGCAACAACCGCATCTAGTGAGCCCTCAGACATTGCTTTTTCAACTTTTCTGCGCTGGCTTGCATCCAGAGAGCCATGATGAAGTCCAATATGCAAATGATTGCTATTTTCTTTCCATAAAGATTGAAATAATATTTCTGCTTGGGCTCTGGTATTAACAAATATTAAACTAGTCTTATGAGTTGAAATCATCTCATAGATATCGGTAACAGCAAAATCAGCAGAGTGACCTGCAAAAGGAATTTTATTTATTTTTGGACAGTAAATCTCCAATTCCATTTTTTTATCAATTTTAGGAGCAACAATTGCCACTTTATCAGCTTCAGGGGCAAGCCAGTTTGCTATTTGTTCTGGGGCTGCAACAGTAGCGGATAATCCTGTAAAAGTGGCGTCTGGGGCTACATTTCTGAGCGAAGAAAGTGATAAAGATAATAAATCACCTCGTTTATTTCCAATTACCGTATGAATTTCATCAATAATAATAGCTTTTAGATTTATAAAATAGGTGTGTGCTTCTGGCCATGCTAGCATTAATTCCAGAGATTCAGGTGTGGTAAGAAGAATATCAGGCGGCGCGGATTTCTGGCGGTTGCGTTTGCTTGCTCTTGTGTCCCCAGTCCTAGTCTCACAGCTAATGTTAAGCCCCATTTCTGTTATGGGTGTTTGAAGGTTTCTGTGCACATCAACGGCAAGTGCTTTTAAAGGTGATATATATAATGTGTGCAATGAGCGCTTAGTTTGTTCAGCCTTATTTTTTGTATCTGCAGATAAGTTGCTTTGTCTGTTACTTAAGGAAATTAAGCTAGGCAAGAAGCCAGAAAGCGTTTTACCAGAGCCTGTTGGTGCAATTAGTAAATGAGAGATACGCTTTTTTGAGTAGGAGATTAACGATAGCTGATGCGGGTAAATCTGCCAGCCTTTAGAAAAAAACCACTCTTGAAATAGGGCAGGTAAACTCATGCAAGTTCCTGAAATTTTATAATTACTGTATTATCCATCTCTTAACTCATAACTAGATCTTGGTAAAACTTATGCATAATATATATATATAGATAAAGTAACTACATCTAAAAAGGATAGATAATGATAGATTTGTATTACTGGCCTACCCCAAATGGTCATAAAATAACAATAGCTTTAGAAGAAATGGGTCTGCCATATACTATTCAATATGTAGATATATCTAAAGGAGAACAATTTAATTCAGAATTTCTTCGTATTTCGCCTAATAACAAAATGCCAGCAATAATTGACCATGACGGCATTGATGGAAAACAGACAAGTATCTTTGAGTCTGGCGCTATTTTATTATATTTATCACGTAAAACAGGACAATTTATGCCATCTGATATGGCTGGGCAAACACGAGTTTGGGAATGGCTGATGTGGCAAATGGCAGGTTTTGGGCCAATGCTGGGTCAGGTGCATCATTTTAACCACTATGCCCCAACTAAAATTGAGTATGCGATAGAAAGATATGTAAATGAAGCAAAACGCTTATATCAGGTGCTAGAACAGCAATTATCCTATGCTGAGTTCGTAACAGGAGCTGAATATACCATTGCAGATATGGCTATATTGCCATGGACAAAAAGTTACGAAAGGCAGGGAATAGACATTGCAAATTTCCCAAATATTGTCGCATGGCGGGAGATGCTACATAATAGGAAAGCAATTCGTAAAGCCTATGAAATTGGTGATAATAAACAAACAGATCTTCGCCAATTAAGCGGAGAAGAATGGCAAAAGTTGTTTGGAACAACAAAGCCTGAATAGGTCTGACCATATGTTTGGCATAGTTTTAAGGTGTTCTACCTCCTATCATGATAGATACAAGCTGGCTAAAAATTTCTAAATCTGGATTATATATTGTTCCAGCAAAGGCGCATATAGACCCTGTGCGTTCAGTGAATACTGCTATTATCACCCATGGTCATGCTGATCATGCGCGCGCGGGGCATAAGCATGTGATTGCAACACCTCAGACACTTGAGATAATGGCAGTAAGATATGGCGCTAACTTTGCTGAACAGAAAACAGCTGTTAAATATAATCAAAAAATTCAGCTTGCAGGCGTTAATCTAACTTTAATTCCCGCTGGTCATGTGCTTGGTTCTGCTCAAATTGCTATGGAATACGCTGATACTAAAATAATTGCAGCAGGAGATTATAAACGTAAATCAGATCCAACCTGTGCGCCATTTCAAGTTGAAAAATGTGATGTATTTATAACTGAAGCGACCTTTGGCTTGCCTGTATTTTCTCATCCAACGCCAGAGGCAGAAATTCAAAAGCTGCTTGAGGTTCAGCAGCTATTTCCAGAGCGTTCCGTTATAATTGGGGCTTATTCTCTTGGTAAAGCGCAACGCATAATCGCTTTATTGCGAGCAGCTGGTTATGAAGACACGATTTTTATCCATGGGGCAATGAAAAAGCTATGTGAGTTATATGTATCATTTGGTATTGAACTCGGCAGCTTGCAAACAACCCCAATAGGCAGAATTGATAATCAACAGATTTCACTTGCGAATAAATTTATATTAGCGCCGCCATCAGCAATGGGGACAAAATGGGCGCAAAGACTGTGTGACCCTCTTGTTGTTTCTGCTTCTGGTTGGATGCAGGTAAGACAGCGCGCTAAACAAGGTGGTGTGGAGCTGCCTCTTGTGATTTCTGATCATGCGGATTGGAATGATATATTGCGAACCATAAAAGAGGTTGAGGCGTCTGAGGTTTGGGTCACCCATGGCAGAGAAGATGCCATTATTCATGCCTGCACTCAAATGGGATTAGCTGCCAAGGCTCTATCACTGATTGGATATGAGGATGAGAGCGAATGAAGATTTTTGCAGATTTACTCCATTCATTATTATACGCGCCTCAACGTTTAGTAAAACAGGCCTATCTTGTTGAATTTATCAAAAATACACCAGATCCAGATAGAGGCTATGCGCTATCTGCCCTCACAGGCGAATTATCAATTCAAGGCGTTAAAGCAGGGCTCATTCGCAAAATTGCTTATCAAAAATGTGACCCAGTTTTATTTGACTTATCTTATGATTTTGTTGGGGATTTGGCTGAAACCACAGCTCTAATCTGGCCAAATACGACTAGGCAGGTCTCTGGGATAAGAATTAGCGATATCATTAGCAAACTGAAAACGGCAAACAGAATAGATGCAGGCACATTAGTGCAAGAGTGGCTTGACCAATTGCCAGAATCACAAAGGTGGGCATTATTAAAGCTGTTAACAGGAGGGCTTAGGGTAGGCGTTTCTGCACGTATGGTTCGGCTTGCATTAGCGCAGAGCTATCAAATTGATGTTAATGAAATAGAGCAGATTTGGCCTTTGATTGAGCCTCCTTACTTAGAGTTGTTTAACTGGTTAGATGGTAAAGCAGATAAGCCAGATGCTGCAGGACGAGCTGTTTTTCGTCCGATGATGCTTGCTCATCCTCTTTTGGAGTCAGAAATTGCGGAGATGGACTTTGCCTCTTTCCAAGCAGAATGGAAGTGGGATGGCGCCCGCATTCAATTAGTGTCAGGAAGCGATGGAGTACGCATATTCTCAAGGTCTGGTGATGATATTTCAGGTACCTTTCCTGAAATAGCAAAGCCACTTTCATGGCACGGCGTTATAGATGGAGAATTATTAGCAGGTAATCCCAATAAGATCGGAAGTTTTCAACAATTACAGCTTAGACTTAACCGCAAAAAACCCTCTGTCAAAATGATATCTGAAACCCCAGTTTTTATGAGAGTATATGATATTCTATTTGATAATAATATAGATGTCCGCGAACATCCGCTAGAATATCGAAGAGAGGTGCTTGAAGCCCAGATGAAAACAGGTCTTAAAACCTGCTATCTTGATCTATCCCCGATACTAGCAGATGCCAGCCTTGCCAATTTACAAACGTGGCGTCAACAATGTAGAGCAGGAGGGCTAATAGAAGGTGTGATGCTAAAAAACAAAACAAGCAGCTATCAAGCAGGACGAATTAAGGGGAGTTGGTTTAAGTGGAAGAGGGACCCTCTTACCGCAGATTTAGTTATTTTATATGCACAGCGGGGTCATGGAAAGCGGTCATCATTTTTTTCTGATTTCACTCTTGGTGCTTGGGGTGAGGGCAGTGAATATGATGCACAAACTTTGCTTCCAGTTGCGAAAGCTTATTCTGGATTTACTGATGATGAACTTAAAAAACTTGATAAATTTGTAAGAGAAAATATCATTCAAAAATTTGGTCCCGTAAGGGAGGTTGAAAAAACTTTGGTAGTAGAGATAGCGTTTGATTCAGTACAATATTCCAAACGCCATAAATCTGGCATTGCAACTAGATTTCCTAGGTTTAAAGCAATTCGATGGGATAAGCCTGCAAGAGATGCAAATTCGATATCAGATTTAATTGCTATGATAGATATATAAAAAAGAGTTTAGGCTTCTTTTTTGTGACGCCTGCATCTCTGGGAACAATAAATCACATTTTCCCAGTCTTTCGACCATTTTTTGCGCCATGTAAATGGTTTTTTACATACAGCACATAGCTTTTCAGGCAGGGTAGATTTTTTCCTCATTTTTCCCATTATATTTTATACCAAATCAGGTGCTTTGTGTTTCGAAGACGATAAATATTCATATTTAGGATGGAATGGTATCTGCTTCAAAGCGCAATGTGCACTCCCCCTTAATTACTTGCGTAAACAAGGATTCCTTGCATTTTGTCCAAGACATATCAGCCATTCCACTCATATCACGCCACATAAATGCAATTACAAACAAGCTCATTAAAATTATCAACAGCCATCTTAAATCCATTTCTTTCTCCTCATTTTAAATAAATAAATCATCCCTATTTAAGGCAACCAGCCAAAGGTTTACTTTGCCAATATCTCATCCCAGTCAATTATATGCTCTAACAGGTCATCTTCATTTTCAAGGTCTGTTTCAGGGATAACCCGTTGGGCAACTGAATTACCAGATTCACGAGTGCTGTTTTTGTTGCCTGTAATTAAAGGGTGCCAGTCTGGAAGCTGATTACCATTATGGATAAGCTTGTAAGAACAACTATCTGGCATCCAACTTAATGGGGCAAGATTAGAGGGAGTCAAAATGATACAATCAGGCACATAAGATTTACGTGTTTCATACTGGCTGCACTGAGCTGTTTGGCAATCAAGCAATTTACAACTCACATCTGTGTAATAGGTCTCATCAGTATCCACATCTTGCAGTTTTAAAACACAACATTTACCACATCCGTCACATAGTAATTCCCATTCCTCACGGCTCATTTCAGTTAGTGATTTTTGTTTCCAGAAGTCAGAATTATCCAATGTTCATATATCCTTATGCTGCCCTAAATATTGATAAGCATGTTGTGTAAACAAATTCATACGTGGTATTAGCCTTATTCAGTGCTTCAGCTTACTCTATCTATATAAAAAGAACGAATGACACAAAAAACAATTAATCATCCATCATTACCAGTTTACAAAATGCCAGTGCCTGATGCAAAGATTTCAGATGGTGTGCTTCGTTCTAGGCGATTTAAGGATATTTATTTCTCCTCTGAAGATGGCCTTGCAGAAACACAACATGTATTTATTAAAGGAACTAATCTTAACAGCTTAATAGGCTGCCGCTCGCAACTGACCATTGCTGAAACAGGGTTTGGAACAGGGTTGAATTTTTTGGCAGTGCTTGATTTGCTTGAAAAATCAGGTTCAGATTGTCGTATTGATTATATTAGTTTTGAAGCCTACCCTCTGGATGCAGAGGTGGCATTTGAAGCGCGCAAACCCTTTGCGGATATTCAAACGCAAAGCAGGCAGTTAAAACACGCTTGGCCTGAAAGGTGGGCTTGTGCGCATCACCGATTATTTTTGCAAGATAAGGTACATTTGCATCTGCATTATGGTGATGCGCTTGCTTCTATGCAGGCACTTGATTTCAAAGCAAATATTTGGTTTCTTGATGGGTTTTCACCAGCAAAAAATGCAGCATTATGGTCTGAAGAGCTATTCTTTCAGGTGGCTCGATTATCTTCAGCAGACGCAAGGCTTGCTAGTTTTTCAGTGGCATCAATTGTTAAGAAAGGACTGCAAAATTCTGGATTTAAGATAGAAAAAAAGCAAGGGTTCGGCAAAAAAAGGGAAATGCTAACAGCTGTTTTAAAAAGCTCAGATGTAGTTGGAAAAAATATTATAAAGGATAAAAATGTTGTCATAATAGGAGGAGGTATTGCAGGCGCTAGTATGGCAGCAGGATTGCGCGCTGTTGGCATTCCTCATATTATCTTGGAAGCTGCGCCCAATATTGCCGCAGGGGCATCAGGTAATCCTGCTGGGTTGCAGACCCCACAATTAATGGCAGCACCGCATCCATCAATGCAAATGTCATTATCCTGCTTTTCTTACGCACGCGCGTTAGCAATGCAAGAAGATGTTGTTTTGGATAGGGGTGTTATCAGCCTGAATTATCCTGAAAAACAGGGGAAGAGACAGCAAAAAATGGTTGCTCAGTCTTGGCCAGAGATGTTGGTAGAGGCAGTTGATGCAACTCAAATATCTAATTTGGCTAATCTTGATATTCAGCAAGAAGGCTATTTTCAATCTGTTGGTCACCTCATATCCCCGGCAAAATTAACACAGCAACTACTCTCAAAAAGTGAGGTTATTTGCGGTGTTACTATTAGTAAATTAGAAAAATGTGAAGATATGTGGCAAGTGGTAACAGATGCAGGAGACGAATTTTTGGCAACTGATATTATTTTGTCAGTTGGTGCTGGATTACCCCAATTTTTAGAAAAATATAAGCTGCCTAGTTTAAACTTACAGGTTACCTCAGGGCAATTAAGTTTTCTGCCAGAAAACACAGAATTTAGCCAATTAAAATCAAGTGTGCAATTTGGTGGTTATCTAACCCCTATGATTGATGGCATGCAAATTTTGGGGGCTAGTTTTGATTTATCAGGTTCGATGGAGATTACAGATGATGCGCATCTGCATAATATTAGTCTTTTGCCACAATCACTGCAAATGAAGATGCCAGCTGTGGATTCTTTAAATGGCCGTGTCTCGCAACGTCTGGCTAGTCAGGATAGGGGACCATTAATGGGTGATTGGTATGATAATATTCATCTTTTTAGCGCTCTTGGTTCAAGAGGTCTTACCAATGCGCCATTGCTCGGATTAATGCTCGCTAGAAAGATAGCAAGACGACCAGTTGGATTTGATAGAGATATTCTACGTATTTTAGACCCGCATCGATTTTCAATGCGGGTTACTAGAACGAAATCCAGAAATTAAAATTTTAATATAGATTTATGAAGTAATATAGCTTCTTGCTTTAACAAGCTCGCCATGGTGTGGGCAATCATCTCTCATTAAGGCAACAAACGCAGGCGCAATATCTTCTGGTGTTGGCAGAGATAATGGGTCTTCACCTGGAAATGCAGCAGCGCGCATGGATGTTCTAGTGCCGCCAGGATCAATCATATTAATTTTCATCTCAGTCTGTTCATTTTCTGCAGCCCAAGCGCGTCCCATTGCTTCAACACCTGCTTTTGAAACTGCATAAGCTCCCCAATATGGGCGCGGACCTACTGCCGCAGCAGAAGACATAAGAATTACGCGAGCAGCAGGGGATACCCGTAATAATGGATCAAAACTGCGTATTTGATGCCAAACAGCTGTGAGATTTACAAGAATAGTCTGATCCCAAGCATCTGCTTCAATGTGAGGCATAGGAGACATTTGTCCAAGCTGTCCTGCATTAGCAATAAATCCATCAAGTCTACCCCATTTATCATGTATGGCTTTTGCCAGTCGGGGAATTGCTGGCAGGTCTGTTGAATCTAGCTCAACGATAGTTGCTTTACTTCCTGCATTTTGAATTTCGTCATCTACTTCTTCAAGAGCACCTGTTGTTCTGCCAGTAATAATTAGTTCTGCGCCTGCATTTGCACATGCTATCGCAGCAGCACGGCCTATTCCGCGACTAGCGCCGGTAAGTAAAATTATTTTACCATTAAGCGGTTTTTCAGATACCATCTTTCTTACTCCTTGAAATAAAATCACGACTTGGTGCGATAGGATAATCGCCTGTAAAGCATGCATCGCAATATTGAGGCGCATCTTTATTGCGCTTGTTCTCACCCATTGCCCGATACAAACCATCAATTGAAATGAAGGCAAGACTATCTGCTTCAATCTCATTTCGAATATTATCTAAGTTTAGTTTTGCAGCAATTAAATTTTCTTTATCAGGTGTATCTACCCCATAAAAGCATGGATTTATGGTTGGCGGACTTGCAATACGCATATGAACAGACTTAGCGCCTGCCTCTCTCATCATTTTTACGATTTTACGTGAGGTGGTTCCTCTGACAATAGAATCATCTACCAAAATGATATCCTTGCCAGCGATTATTTCTGTATTGGCATTATGCTTCATCATTACGCTGGAGGAACGGGCATCTTGTGATGGTTGTATAAAGGTTCTACCTACATAATGATTTCGGATAATGCCTAACTCGAATGGAATGCCGGATTCTTCTGCGTAACCAAGAGCCGCGGGAACCCCTGAATCAGGAACAGGAATTACCAAATCAGCTATTATATGAGATTCACGCGCTAATTCAGCACCAATCATTTTGCGAGCGCCATACACAGACTTTCTTTCAATTACAGAATCCGGTCTAGAAAAATAAATATATTCAAATATACAAAAACGGCTGTTTGTTTTTTCTGAAATGCGTATTGAGCGAACGCCATTTTTATCAATCAACACCATTTCTCCAGGATCGATATCCCGCACATAGCTTGCCCCAATAATATCCAAGGCACATGTCTCAGAGGTAAGAATATAAGATTGGTTTAATTGTCCAAGAATTAAAGGGCGAACGCCAAGAGGATCACGAACGCCTATCAGCATATCTTTAGTCAGCGCAACAAGTGCATATGCACCTTCAATCTGAAGCAATGCTTCTTTTATTCTTTCTTCAGGTTTACTTCTTCTAGAGCGGGCAACAAGATGTATAATGGTTTCTGTATCCGTAGTTGATTGAAACAGACTGCCAGTATCAACAAGCGTACGTCTAACTCTTTCTGCATTGGTAAGATTGCCATTATGAGCGATTGCAAATTCACCAAAAGCAAGCTCTGTTAAAAACGGCTGGATATTGCGAAATTCGGATTGCCCTGTGGTTGAATAGCGATTATGACCTATCGCTGAATAGCCTGCCAATTCATCCATTTTCATAGAAGAGGCGTTAAAGTTTTCGCTTACATGCCCAAGACCGCGTTTTTCATTAAATTGGTTTCCATCAAAGGTTACCATTCCTGTGGCTTCTTGACCTCTATGTTGAAGTGCGTGTAGGCCAAGTGCTGTAAGAAGATGGGCTTCTGATGAGCCGAAAACTCCAAATACAGCACATTCTTCTGATAGTTTATCCTCTTCAAACAGGTGGTGTTTGGTTTCGCTCATGGCTAATTTAGGTCTCTTTCTTGAAGATTTACAGCAACTGGGTTTTTATCAGATCTGGCAGTATCAGTATCAGTATCAGTGTTAGTATTAGTATCTGCTGAATCAGGTGGGCTTGCCCTTAAGTCGAGCAGGGAAGAATTTGCAGATGTAGAGGAGAAGTCTTTATCTGATATTTCTGGCATATTTCTAGATTGTATTTCTGGCAGGGATAACTTATCAAATTGTCGTTGAATTGAAGCTGGTAAAACAGGTTTTGCAGAATTAATCAAGAAAAGCGAAAGTTGCGCAGTATTAGAGCGTTTTACGCTGGCAGGAATATTTTTCTCACCATCATATAAAACCACCAATGTTAAATAAAATAAGGATACAATTACAAAACCCCTTGCAAGACCAAAAAATACGCCCATGCCGCCATCTAATGCGCCTAATCCTGCTTGTGATAATTTAGGGGAAACAACACTTGCAAAAACAAACCAAACGATAAAGGCGCCAAGGAATGGTATTAAAAGAGACAAAGGAATAATAAGGCTGTTAATAGGGACAATATTTTCTATCATTGGGGCTAAAACAGGGGATGCTAATTTAGCAATGAAAATAGCAACAAACCAGCCAACTAAGCCTAAAAATTCACGTGTCATGCCGCGTATGGTTGAAAGCATTGCAGATATAAATAATATCACAATGGCAAGATAATCGACATAATTTAAACTAGTGAATTCCATTACCATTTATCTTTTATGTAAGGTTCAAGATATAGCGAATTTATAATCACGATATCCCGCCAAGAATGTCAATAAAATCAGATAAATTTTCTGAGTAAGATAAATCTAAGCTCAGATTAAGATTGGTTTTTTTTCTAGGTTTTGGCAAAAATGCTTTTTCAAAGCCAAGTTTTTCTGCCTCTTTTAGCCGCTGCTCTATTTGGGATACTTGTCTTATCTCAGCAGATAAAGCAACCTCTCCAAAAAACACGGACCTGCTGGGAAGCGGCCTTGTGGTTACAGAAGATATAAGAGCCGCGGCAACAGCAAGATCAGCAGCTGGTTCTTGAATTTTCATGCCGCCAGCAACATTTAAAAATATGTCACGCCCAGATAAGGGTAGTCCGCACCGTGCCTCTAACACAGCAGTTAACATTGCAAGTCTGCTAGAATCCCAGCCAACTACATTTCTTCTTGGGCTGGCAAGTGGGGAGGGAGCAACAAGTGCCTCAATTTCAACTAATAAGGGACGGCTACCCTCAATTCCTGCAAATACTGCTGTACCTGCAACCTCATTTTTACGTTCTGCTAAAAACAACTCAGAAGGATTGGTTATTTGTTGCAATCCAGCTGCTGTCATTTCGAAAACGCCAATCTCATCTGTAGCGCCAAATCTATTTTTAATGCCACGTAATATGCGGAAATGGTGGCTTCTATCTCCTTCAAAATGAAGCACACAATCCACCATATGTTCTAAAACGCGTGGACCAGCAATAGCACCATCCTTAGTGACATGTCCTACGAAAATAAGAGCAGTATTACTTGTTTTGGCGGCTTGGATTAATTCTTGGGCAGCAGCGCGAACTTGGCTTACGGTGCCAGGAGCTGAATCTAGCGCAGGCAGATACATTGTTTGTATTGAATCAATAATAATAAGTTCAATCTCTGGACTTCGTCTTATTGTCTCTGCAATATCGCTTGCGTTAGTTGCAGTGGCTATGCCTATTTTTGCATCCTTAATACCTAATCTTTGTCCACGCAGACGGACTTGGTCTGCTGATTCCTCACCTGTTATATATACTGTTTGTTGATTATTTTCAGAGAGTTTACACACAAGTTGTAATAATAATGTTGATTTGCCAATGCCTGGATCTCCGCCAATTAATAAAACTGATCCTGGTACAATTCCTCCTCCAGTAACTCTATCAAATTCAGAAATACCGCATTTTAAACGTTTCATAGCTGGTTTTGAGTTTTCAGTTTCTAGGGGAGAAAAATCAATTTTGCGTCCAGATTTTGCAGATTTGGCAAGGCTTGGTCTGCTGCTTATTTGTTCTTCAACAATGCTATTCCAAGCCCCGCAAGACTCACATCTGCCTGCCCATTTCGGCGCTACAGACCCACATTGTTGACAGTGATATTGGGTATTTTTTGCCATTAATTGATGATTTCTGACGGTGCCGTTTTCTCTATTTTAGGAGCAGTAGAAGTAAGTGGACCATAGGGTCTGCCATTTACAAATTGGTCGACTTCAGGGATACCAGTTTGATGCATATCTGCAACAGGACCACACCAGATGATACTTCCATGGTGTATCATTGCAACTTTATCTGCTATTTGACGCACAGATGCCATATCATGCGAAATGGTTAAGGTGGTAGCCCCCAGCCTTTTGACTGAATTTAAAATTAAATCATTAATCACACCAGACGTAATTGGGTCTAGTCCAGATGTTGGCTCATCAAACAGTAATATTTCTGGTTTATCTGCTATCGCCCTTGCTATTGCGGCTCGTTTTTGCATTCCACCTGATAATTCAGCTGGGTATAAGTCTAATACCCGCGGTGCAAGTCCAAGTTGGTCAATAATATCTCCAGCGATTTCTCGTGCTATTTTACGGTTTAACTTTTCCTTCTGGCGTAGTCTAAATGTAACATTCTCCCAGATTGGAAGAGAATCGAAAAGCGCACCAAACTGGAATGTCATGCCAAATCTATTTAATAAATTTTCATGTTCTGAGCGACTTTGCCCAAGTGTTTCTTGCCCATCAACTTTTATAGAGCCTGAATCAGCGTGTATAAGTCCAATAAGGCATTTTAAGGCTACTGATTTACCGCAACCTGAGGTGCCAATTAAGCATAATGATTCCCCATTTTTAATAGCTAAATTAAAATTATTAAGCACGACGTTCTGACCAAATTGCTTATATAAATTTGAAATATCTATTTTATTGGGTTCTGTTTTTTTATTGCTCATTATGGTCATCCAAAAAACAATGCTGTAACGGTGTAGTTAGCAATTAGAATTAAAATAGAGGCAGATACAACTGCATTTGTCGTTGCTTTGCCAACACCTTCTGCCCCACGACCAGAATGATAACCATGGTAACACCCCATAAGTGCAATGATAAAGCCAAATATAGCAGCCTTTATTAGCCCAAGAAGTACATCATCAAATTCTAAAAACTCTAATGTTCGGGATAGATAGGTTGAAGGGTTAAACCCAAGTCGGTAAACCCCTACTAAATAGCCTCCAAACACGCCAATAATGTCACCAATCAGAACTAATATAGGAAGACAAATTGTCCCCGCAATCAAACGAGGCCCAACCAGATATTGCATTGGACGAGTTGACAATGTGTCAAGGGCATCAATCTGGTCTGTAACCCGCATCGTTCCAATTTCAGCAGCAATAGAGGCGCCAATTCTGCCGGCAACCATTAAGCCAGCCAACACAGGACCAAGCTCTCGTGTTACAGATAGCACAACAACTGTTGCGACCGTATCCTCTGCGGAGAAACGTGCGAACCCAGTATAGCTTTGAAGGGCGAGAACCATACCTGAAAATAGCGTGGTTAGCCCAACAACTGGTATGGAGTAGTAACCAATATCAATTAATTGTCTTACAATTTGCCGTCCATAAAAGGGCGGCACTAAGCCCCAACGCAATGCTAATGCGATAAATAATGTTATGCTGCCTATCATTCTACATAACGATAATAGGCTTGCTCCAAGTGATTGAACAAAACGCATCATTCATGTCCTCATCTACTGATGTTGTAACACTTAATCTTCTATCATGTTGCCTGCTAATAAAGCTACATAATAGACAATCTCACTTAAGAATATACACGTTTTGGTCTAGTTCCAAGGCTTGTTAGAACCTCATAGCTGATAGTAGACAAATCAAATGCCATATCTGATGCAGAATAATGTGTGCCAAGCAGGCAAACCTGTGATGTCTTATTTAAATCTGTTTCTGAAATATCGGTGACATCAATCACAAAACTATCCATTGAGATACGACCAACTGGCTTACAGATATTTCCCCCTAGATTAATTTTTCCACATGCCTGTAATGCTCGTCTATATCCATCTGCATACCCAGCACCAATAGTGGCAATACGCATCTGTTTATCGGCAGTAAAGTCAGCACCATATCCAACTTGTTCCCCTTTTTTAATGCTGCGTATCTGTAAGATAGGAGCAATCCATTGAAGAATAGGCTGACATGCAAAATCTGCATTAGGGCTGTCTTGATACCCATATAGCGCTATGCCAGGTCTGGTAATGTCAAAATGATATGCATCATTAAGCAGAATACCATGGCTAGCAGATAGTGAAAGTGGCAGTGATGGTGTGTATTTGGACATTTCTAAAAAACGTATTCTATGGTGCTCATTTGCGTGATGAGATGGCATATCAGAACAGGATAAATGGCTCATAACTGCTTTGATATCTAACGCTCCTGAATAAGAAGCAATTGTGCTATCTAGCCAAATTTCTAATTCTGCTGCAGAAATGCCAAGTCGGTTCATGCCAGTGTCAAGTTGAAGCCAGACAGGAAAAATTCGATTAATTTTTCGAGCATAATCACGAGCTGTTTCTATTTCTGAAACCTGCTTTAATGCAGGAATGATCTGATATTGATAATATGAATCAAGCTCATATGCTTGAAGCCCATCAAAACAAATGATTTCTGGTTTTGAATGATCTGTGTCTGTCGAGTCTAAAAAACGCCGCAATTGGATTGCTTCATCCATTGTAGCAACACAGAATATGTTGCATCCAGCATCAATCAGGCTTTGTGTTGTTGCAAACATTCCGTGTCCGTACGCATTTGCCTTTACAACACTTGCCGTTCTGCAATGTGGTGCTGATTTAGCATCAAGCCAACGCCAGTTGCGCTTTAACTGTTCTAAATCAATGTGAAAGGCTGATAGGTCAGAAGCCACAGATTTATCCTCCATATGAGTGGTATATGAATAACACAGTCATTTTAAATACAGTCATTTTAAAAAACAGTCGTTCTATACCTTGTAATTTTATACTAGCATAAAATGGGATGATATTTTTAAGATAGCTATCAAAAATTATCTGGAAGGTAGTCTGGTGATATAGGGTCTTGGAATTTTGTAAGGCGACTCTCAAAATGTACAGTGACTGTTCCTACTGGTCCGTGACGTTGCTTTGCAATTATAATTTCAGCAACACCAGCTGTTTTTTCTAATCTCTTTGTCCAATTATCATACCGCTCATTAAACTTCTCTGTTGTTTCGGTATCTTTTTGTTCTGGCTCGCCTTTGGATAAATAATATTCCTCACGATACACAAACATGACCAAATCCGAATCCTGTTCAATAGAGCCAGATTCACGCAAATCAGCAAGATTGGGTCGTTTATCATCACGTTGTTCAACAGCCCGCGATAATTGTGACAATGCCAGAACTGGAATATCAAGCTCTTTTGCAAGTGCTTTTAGAGAACGCGTAATATTGGAAATTTCTTGGACTCGGTTTTCTGGTTTTAAGCCAATTTGCGCTTGCAAGAGCTGCAGATAATCAACCACGATAAGACCAAGACCGGAAGTCCTTTTCATGCGCCTTGCACGGCTTGCAAGCTGACTTATGGATAGGGCTGGCGTGTCATCAATGAAAAAGGGCGCCATATTAATTTCACGATTAGCATCAACCAGTTTGTTAAATTCATCTGTTTTTAACTTGCCACGTCTAATCTTTTCAGAATCAAGTTCCGAGCGCTCAGATAAAATTCTAAGACCTAGCTGCTCAGCTGACATCTCGAGTGAGAAAAAGGCAACTGGTGCAGCTACCTCATCTGTTCGTGTGGTTGTTGCTGCATGAAAAGCGATATTTGTTGCAAGCGCTGTCTTTCCCATTCCAGGGCGACCTGCAAGAATAATAAGATCTGATTTATGCATTCCGCCCATTAAGTTATTTAGACCAGTAAGACCAGTGGATAAACCAGATAAATGACCATCAGAATTAGCTGCAATTTCGGCTTGTCGGATAGTTTCTGTTAACACCGAAACAAAAGGTCGAAGGCCTGTTTCAGCCATATCATTTTCAGCTAAATTAAATAAATATTGCTCTGCTGCTTCGATTTGGCGAAATGCAGAATTATCAATATCTGGCTGGCTAGCATCCTTAATAACCGTGTCAGAAATACGAATAAGCTCTCGTCTTAAATAGTTATTATGGATTAGCTGTGCATAATCAGGCGCATCAGAAATCGAAATGACGCCATCGATTAAATCACCTAGATAAGAATCAACATCTTCTTCAATTACAAATGTATCAGTGCTAAACATCGCTTTCAGCGTTACATGATTAGCAACCTGACCTCGCATAATTAATTTTGAGGCTGCTGCAAATATTTTTCCATGTAAGGTATCAAAAAAATGCTCAGGTCGAAGTAAATCATTTGTCTTATCAAACACCTGATTATCATAAAGTAAGGCACCAAGATAGTTTTGCTCTGCCACTATATTATTAGGAAGTTCCCGAATAGCACCAGCACTGCCATCTGCTCTTGGAAATAACGCCACATTTTTTTCAGAAGAATTATCGCTCATTCAACCAATATAAAAGCTTTTATATCTAATTCCTAGCTGTGAATAATGTGGATAACTAGAATAAGTCAAAAAAAACCAGCCTATAATAAGGCTGGCATTATTAAAGTATCTAACAAGAAAGGTTTTTTATCACAGGGTTTTTAGCCTGAATTTTTATTCTGTATCCTGTGTGTCATCTAAAATAGAATCGTCTGCAATAGAGTCATCTGCATCTGATGTTTCCGTGTTTTCTTTATGTAATTGAACAGCTGGTATTTCAACATTATCATCTTCATCAAGATTAGAAATAACGGCCTTACCAGATTGTAATTGTGTTTTTGCTTCTTCAAGAGAACGCGCAATATTCACAATGATTTGCTTGGTTACTTCTCCATGAAGTGTCAATCGTATTGAAAAAAGCCCAAGTGTTTTGATAGCAGAATCCATAACCACGTTTTTCTTATCTACATCGAAACCAGCCTGTTTAACTGCTTCTGCTATGTCACGAGATGTTACAGAACCGTATAATTGGCCCATTTCTGAAGCAGCGCGGACAAGATTAACAGTCAGATCACCAATTGAATCTGATAAAATTTCAGCTTGCTTTCTGTCATCAGCATTGCGTGCTTCAATAGCGGAGCGCTCTGCTTCAAATTTAACTAAATTTTGTTTATTGGCACGTAATGCTTTGCCACGTGGAAGTAAAAAATTGCGGGCATATCCTGGTTTAACATTTACAACATCACCAATTTTTCCAAGTTTTTCAACTCGTTCTAAAAGTACGATTTCCATTATTTAATCTCCCTTTAAACAGATGCGTAAGGCATTAAAGCTAAAAAGCGTGCCCGTTTAATGGCGGTTGATAATGCACGTTGTTTTTTGGCAGAAACAGCGGAGATTCGTGAGGGTACAATTTTACCACGTTCAGATGTGAATCTTGTAAGAAGTTTTACATCCTTATAATCTATTTTTGGCGAATTTGGACCTGAGAACGGACAAGATTTACGTCGTCTATTTTGCGGGCGGCGTACAGCTTCTCTTGTGATTTCTAATTGTGTCATAATCAAGCTCCTGTTTCTGCTGTCGCATCATGCGATTCTGAGTTGTGAGGTGTATCACGGCGCTCGCCTCTGTCAGAGCGTGGGCGCTCAGAGCGTTCTGGCTTTACCTGCATCATTATAGAAGGACCTTCTTCTACTTCTTCGATTGATATTGTCATAAAACGAAGAATATCTTCGTTTAATCCCATGATACGTTCGAATTCATTAAGTGTTGTAGGTTCTGTTTCGATATTAAGAAGAATATAATGTCCTTTGCGGTTCTTTTTGATGCGATATGCAAGAGAGCGAAGTCCCCAATATTCACGCTTTTTAATAGAACCACCATCATTTTCAATGATAGCGCAAAATTCATTCACTAATTCTTCGACATGTGTCTGTGACACATCTTGGCGCGCGATAATCACGCATTCATATAGCCTCATAATGCTCTCCTCATGGCTAATCGTCTCCCAGTTAAGGGAAAACAAGCCAGCACCGCTGCTGGCAAGGGAGTCTGATTCTATGTGGATTTACACATAGATCACACGGTAATCTCACGGTATTGGACGGAACAATGCAACAAGTAGGAGCAATTTGCAAGATGCTTAGCAAAAAAAGGCTCTTCACCGTAAAAGGCAAATGAGGTACATAAAATATTTAGAATAGAAGTGGGATTTTAAAAAATAATATTTCAGGCAGTAAAAAACTATAAGTTAGGATTAAAATAATGAACGTACCTGTTGCATTTTTATTTCCAGGTCAAGGCTCACA